>VGOZ01000038.1 GCA_016875715.1 Chloroflexota bacterium
CGACGGTCGTGCAAGCGGGCGAAGGCATCGGTCGCGCGTTCGATCGTGGTCACGGCGGCCATTGTGACTCTCCAAAGTACCCGTTGGTACTTATACCGTAGCCGAAGCCCGCGTCACCTGTCAATCATCTACATCTGGCCGTCCGAACAGATCGGGCGTGGTACGCTGCGCCTGCGGTAGGTCTCGGCCAGGCCGGTATGCCGACATCGCCGACCGCGGGAGGACGAGATGAGGGTCGTACGTCTGGAGGAGAGCGGCCGGGGGCCGCACGGGGGACCCCTGTTCGTGGGGACGGTGCAGCGCCTGGGCATCGTCAACGAGGCTGAGAGCGACCTGCTGCGGGTGAACGAGGTCAGTTTCCTCGCCGGGGCGGTCAACAAGTTCCACACGCATACGTTCGATCAGGTGCTCGTCATCACCGAGGGCGTCGGCCTCGTGCAGGTGAAGGGTGGCCCCGAGCGCCGAGTCACCACCGGCGACGTGATCTTCTTCAAGGCCGGTGAGTCGCACTGGCACGGCGCGGCGCCGGGCGCGACGATGCGCCACGTGGCGATCGGAACCCCGGGTTCGACTCAGCTCGATCCGGAATAGACCCGGCCAGGCTCGCGCAACGGACCGCCTGCCGGCGATCCGGGCCCGGCGCGGCGGCGCCGACCCTACGCGCGCGCGCCGTACCTTTCTTGACTGACGATCTCGGCAAGAGATTTCCGCCCCGGGGTGGCGCGGGTAGGGCGATGGTCCGTTGTCGTCGTGGGGCGACCGATCGCGACGAGCGACCGCGCCAGTCTGTCCGGGGGTATGCCGAGGATACGCTTCCCCTCC
Organism: Chloroflexota bacterium; assembly: GCA_016875715.1. Taxonomy (GTDB): domain Bacteria; phylum Chloroflexota; class UBA6077; order FW602-bin22; family FW602-bin22; genus VGOZ01. The sequence continues at coordinate 823 of VGOZ01000038.1, forward strand.
GCCACCTGAGACTCGTCCCCGAAGAACGCCACTCCGCCGCCCAACCCGAGCATGTTCGCGGCGATCAGCAGGCGTTCGGTGACGCGCCCCTCATCGTACGCCTCGCTCATCGGGTTCGCGCCGTCCATCACCAGCGCGATGGCGAGCGGCACATCGGCCAGCCAGTTGATGGGCGGACGCAACTGACTCACCTTTCGCAACTTCTCCCGATCGGTGACGATGATGAAATGCCACGGCTGAGTGTTTCGCGCACTACCCGTCCAGCGCGCGATCTCGAGCAACTCCTCCACCGCCTCGGCAGGTACTTGCTCCTGGTGGTAGAGGCGCGCCTGCCGGACCGTGCGGACGGCCTCGGTCGGCCTGCTGAAGGTGCGATACGGCATGTCGGGCTGTCCCTCCTCGCGCCATCTCTGGCGCCTGAGGCATGGTATCCGGGCCCGAGGGCTTCTACCGCCGGAGCAGGTCGATCGGCGTCGAGGGATCGTACACGCGCGCGCCAGCCGCCAACCCCGGGTAATGCTCCGCCAGCGCGCGGTTCATCATCCAGGCGATCCGGCGATAGGCGAAGTGTCCGGTCGGCCCAGTGCGCAGTTCGGTTATGTAGAGCGCCTCGGCTAGATCCATCTTGAACAGCGCTCGAACCCGCGCCGCGAGGGGCAGGCAGTAGATCGCCTCATCGCCCAGGTCTTCGCGGAGGTCCTGGTACGCGCCGACCGCGGCCTCTAGCGCCTGCTCGTACCGCGCCCGATGCCCCTCGCGGGTGGCGAGTTCTGCGCCGGCGTCGGTCAAGCCGGCGCGGAAGATCTCCCCGGCATCATCGAATCCCTCGGCTGGGCTCGGCTCGCGGATGATCTGAACGCACCGGCGATGGCGGTGCAGATCGCGGAATGCGCCAACGTCGGCGCGGATCTCGAACGTCAGCGGATAGCCGCTGCGGAACGCACGGAGGTGCTCATCGTGGCGCCCGCGGTCGGCCAGCGCCGTCGCGACGATGGCGGCCCGGCGCTCAGGCGATAGCGCCGCAATCTGGCGGGCGATCGCGCTGAAAGGACGGCGTTCTGCGTCGACCTCGTACAGCAGCGTTGCCACGATCTCCACGTCCAGCGGCAGCGGTTCGGCGAGCGCCACGTCGCATCTCATCGACGCGGATCCGCCGAGCAACTCCGCAGCGACCCGAACGAGCGCCGCCCTCGCCGCTGCCGGATAGGGGCTCGGGGCCGCGTACTTCACGAGCGTCGGCGCAGCCCCGCCGACGAGCAGGTCGTCGAGCGCACCCACGGGCAAGCGCGCCGCCAGGCTGTGCAGTGTCGGCGCGTCGGGCGGGCGAGCGCAGGCGTCCTTCAGTTCGGCGGCGATCGCTCGGCACTCCGGCAATTGGTCGGCGGCGAGGCGGCTGATCTGCCGCTCCAGGACCCGTGCCGAGACGACCTGCCCCACACTCGTCCGCGTGGCCAGAGGGAGGAGGTAGCGGGCGACATCGAAGGCACGGGCCCTCAACGTGCGCCGATACGCTGGCTCCTCCATTTCCTCGGGCCGGGCCACGACCCTGGTCAGGACGTCGGTGAGGCCCCGGCTCAGGCCCTCGTAAGCCGCGAAGAGCCGATCGTTCGCCTCCCGATAGCGGCGCGCGGCTTCAGGCGACGCGATCTCGGGCGTGAAGTACCCGGTGCGGCTGAACGGCTGGTAGCGCGTCGACCGCTCCTGCCCATCCCAGAGCGGCTCGTCGACCACCCGCACGGCCGCCCAGAGGGAGATGTTCTCGATCGCGAATGCGAGGTGGGCGAGGTCGGCGATGGAGCGATGGCCGTACTGGAAGTAGAACGTCTCAAGGAAGTCGGCGGCCTTCTGCGCAGAGAGTTCGGCGATGCTCTCGCGCATCGACTGGTTCGAGCGGGAGTACTTCGCCATCGCGTACGCTTGCGTCTCTGGCGGTACCCCCCAGATCGTGTAGATGGCGCGCCCGGGTTCATCCGCGCTCGGCCGGGCGGACCGCTCGCTCACGCCGGGCGAAGGCTGGCGCGACATTCCAGGTTCGCTGTTACGGCGGCCGAATCCATCCAGAGCGGCTTCGCCTCGTCCCGCAGCCACAGGCGCGTCTGATCCCGGTAGTGGCGCGACCGAACGTGGGCTGACTGGCCGAGGTTGGTCGTCGAAAGCGTGACGCCACCCTCTCGCAGTTCGGCCGTGAATCGATAAGTCGCGCCGCCCTGAACGTGGAACGGTCCGACATCGGCGGGTTCGGCTGCGCGCACGACCGACCCGCCCGAACAGGGGAATGGACCGGTACTGAACTCGCGCTCGGGGAACAGCTCGGCGAGCGGGTGGGGCCAGGTGACGGTGTGAAGCCGGCCCCAGCGCCAGTGGGAGGCGTGCGGCCCCCCCTCCGCGACCAGACGTGCGACGCCGGCGGCGAAAGCTCGCTCGAGCGCGGTCGCCTCTCGCGCCGGGGAGAACCAACCGACGGTCGCGCCCACGATCAAGGCCCGTCCTACGTTGCGCGCCTGCGACGCCGCCAGGACGCCCAGACCCGGCAGCCGCTCCTCGACGATATCGCGACAGAGCGCTGCCCAGAATGCCGCGAAGACGCTCGCGCCGATGGAGTCCACGTCGAATCGGTAGTCCCACGCCGCGAGGTGACGCAGCGCGGTCCTCTCCCGTCGGCCGCTGACGGCCCTCAACCGCGGGAGCAGCGCCGGGACGAGTTCGCGGGCCCGCGAGGAGAGCCGTTCGCTGTGGATGCTGGCCGCATCCCGCGGCGTGTGGCGTGGCACCGCATCGATCCGTTCCCGGATGCGGCGGAAACGATGCCCGTCCGACCATGAAGCAAGGCCGAGGTAATGGGGATCGCGGCCGCCCCAGGGAGGGTTGTTCGCCGTCGCAACCCATCCGCGAGCGGGCCCCTCTTCGTGGGGTAGGTCGTCGAAGTCGTAGTGCCCCTCCCAGCGGTCGGCCGGCTCCGCCGCGTCGCGAACTCCGCCGCCACCACGACGTCGCAGCGGGATCTGTCCCGCGACGTGATAGCCGAAGCGCCCGTCGTCTCCGGCGTACACGAAGTTCAGCGGCGGGCAGGGCCAGCGGCGCAGGGCATCGAGGACGTCATCTACCGTTCGTGCGCGCTGAAGCGCCAGACCGGCATCCAGCCCCGTCCCCACGTCGTGGCCAATCCAGCGGAGCGAGAGCGCCTCGTGTCGGCCATCGACCACCCGCGCGGCGAGAGCGTCGTCGAGCAGGCCGTTTCCGGCCTCGAGGAGCGGGCCGCGGCACGTCCGCCGTACCGTGTGCGGCACGGGAGGTGCGCCAGCGACCTCAATCTGCTCCCGGGTAATGGCCATAGGCTGCCAGGTGCCGCCGTCGAGATACTCGTCCTCTCGGTCGGGGTCAATCCGCTCGCGGTAGAGGTCGCGTGCCGGCGCGACATGGTTCGTCACCCCCCAGGCGACGTGCGCGTTGCGACCGATGTAAATGGTGGGAAGTCCCTGGTAGAACGCGCCGATCGCATCGATGCCCGGCGCCGTGATCTGGGCTTCGAACCACTGGCTGGGAGCGGCGAAGGGGTTGTGCGGATCATTACACAGGACCGGCGCTCCAGTCGTCGTGCGAGTCGGCCCCAGCACCCAGTTGTTGCTGCCTTCGCCGGGGTCCGCGCCTCGCGCGCCGTAGGGAGGACCATCTGGCACGATGGTCTCCTCCGGCGCCTCCGAACCCAGATAGAGGTCGAGCAGCGACTGCGGCAGCGCTCGGCGCGCGATCTCGGCGAGGACGTTGGCCTCGGGTCGGCCGGAGTTGTACCACCATCGGTACTTCCAGATCGCGATCGAGTCGATCGGCCGCCACCGCGCGGGTCGGTAGCCGAGCAGCGCGAACTCCAGCGGCAGACGGGGCGTCCGCTCCATCCAGGCGTTCACTCCGGCGGCGAACGCGTCCAGTGCCTCCACGACCTCCGCCGGCATCATCGCGGCGTCCCTCGCCGCCACTCGTGCGAGGCCGAGAGTGCGCATGGCCCGATCGGTCGGCAGCGCCCGCGGTCCCAGGATCGCCGCGGCCCGACCGGTTGCGAGGCGGCGCATATAGTCGAGTTGCCAGAGGCGCTCCTGAGCCATCGTATATCCGAGCGCGACGTACGCATCGCGCTCCGATCGCGCCATCAAGTGGGGGACGCCCCACCGGTCCCAGGCGATCTCGACCGTCTCGTGGACCGGTCCGGTGAAACGGCCGCCGCGTCGCGGTGGCCGACCCCGCGGGTCGATGCGCGCCTGAGGACTCATTCCTCGCGCGTGACCTTGCCGAGCCGATCGAAGACGGCCGGCTCGCGCCCTCGCCCCCGCGCGCAGGCGATTGTGTAGATCTCCGCCGCGACGATCTCGACCAGCGGCGCAACCGACTCTGGCACGGTGCCGGTATCCACGATGGGCAGATGCGCGCCTGGCCCGATCGCATCGGCTGGACCGACCAGGGCGACCCGGCCACCGTAGCGGTGGATGTCAGCTGCCAGTCGGCGCATCAGACCGTGCGTTCGCCCCGCGGGGGAGAACAGCAAGGCGCTGGTCTGGGCCGACACCATCTCGATAGGCCCGTGCCGGAAGTGCCCCCCGGAGAGTGGCTCGCAGCCGGTAAGGCTCGCCTCCTTCACGACCAGCGAACCGGCCATCGCGCTCGCGAAGGACGGTCCGCGGCCGACGAGGAACAGATCGCGCGGCGGTGCGCCGAGCGCGCGCCCCAGCGCATCGCCGTACTGTTCATGACGCGCCGCGACCGTGGCGAGCGCCGTCGCCGCGCTCTCGATCTCCTCCCGCGCGACCTGGACCGAACCGCCGCCGATCGCGGTCACGGCGAGATGGAGCGCGGCGACAGTCGCGACGTACGTCCGGGTTGCTACGACCCCCTCGCTCCCCGCCCGAAGCACGATCGGCACGTCGGCCCGCCGGGCCAGGGTGCTGTCCGCGTGGTTGGTCACGCCGACGATGGTCACATCGCGGGGGAGCCTCTCGATGAGCCGCACGATCTCGACGGACTCACCGGACTGGGATGCAATCACGAGCAGGCTGCCCGACCCGATTCCGCTGGCGCTGTAGTGCAGCAGTTCGCCGGTATCGGCCCACGCATTCGGCATACCCATTTCGAGCAGCGCCAGATGAGCCGGGTACAGTGCCGCATGAGACGACCCCATCCCGGTCAGGATCGCCGAGCGATGCGTGCCGGGCAGCGCCCGCAGGCGATCGAGCAGCGGCGTATCCGCCGCGAGCGCGGCGGCGGTGGCGCGGAGCGCGTCCGGTTGACCCAGGATATCGTCGAGGAAGCTCACACGCCAACTCCTGGAAGCGGTGCGTCCCGACCGCGGCGGTCCCGGGAGCCGAGATTGAAGCATACAATGCGCGTCGTGCGCGTCAGGGTAAAGCTCCACGGAGAGACCAAGCGCGGCGTCCCCGGACTGCGGGGCGACAACGTTGAGGGCGAGACGCGAGATGGGCTGACCGTCGTCGAGGTTCTCGCCGAACTCGGGGTCGATCTCAGCGAGGTCTGGCTCAACGCCGTCAATGGGCAACTCGTCAAGAGCGATTACGTCGTCAACGACGGAGATGCGATCGAGGTGTTCGCGCCCGTCGCCGGCGGTCAAGCGGCGCAGGAGGAGAGGGTATGGGCAAAGGTTTCTCGGGCAAGATCCTCAAGGTCGACCTCACCACCGGAATCACCAGCGTCGACGAGCACGACGAAGCCTGGTACCGGCGGTACATGGGCGGACGGGCGCTCATCGCTTATTACCTTCTGAAGGAGACGAAGCCGGGCACCGATCCGCTTGGCCCGGACAACCTGGCGATCTTCGCGCCGGGCATCGTGACCGGCGTCAACGTCTCCGGCAATGGCCGCAACGGCGTAGGCGCGCTCAGCCCATTGACCGGCGGTTTCGGCAACGCCGAGGCGGGTGGCTACTGGGGTGCCGAACTGCGCCGCGCTGGTTGGGACGCGATCGTCGTCCGCGGGAAGGCCGCCCATCCGGTGTATCTCTGGATCAACGAGCACGGCGTCGAGATCCGCGATGCGCGCCAACTCTGGGGCAGGAGCACAGGCGAGACCGAGGATCTCATGCGTGAGGAACTCGGCGATGCGCTCGTCCGCACGTGCCTCATCGGCCAGGCAGGCGAGAACCTCGTCCGCTTCGCCTGCGTCGTCAACGACCGGTCGCGCTTCGCCGGGAGGACCGGATTGGGCGCGGTGATGGGGTCGAAGAATCTCAAAGGGATCGCCGTGCGGGCCGGGCGCGGTCAGTTGCCGGTGGCCGATCCGGCCGGAGTGAAGTCGCTCCAGAAGTGGATGACCGAAAACCTCGACCTGGTCTTCAACTTCTACGATGTCGGGACGGCCGGCGGCCTGAAGGGGCTGAGCGTCGCCGGCGGCCTGCCCACCTTCAATTTCCAGGAGGGCTCGTTCGCAGGGGCCGACAAGATCACCGGCACGACGATGCGCGATACGATCCTCGTCAAGCGCGATACGTGCTACGCGTGCGCGGTGCGCTGCAAGCGCGTCGTCGAGGTGAAGGAACCGCTCCAGGTCGATCGGCGTTACGGCGGCCCGGAATACGAGAGCCTCTCCGCGCTGGGGAACAACAACGGCGTCGACGATCTGATCAAGCTCGCCAAGGCGAACGAGATGTGCGCCGCCTATGGCCTCGATTCGATCTCCGTCGGCATGGCGATCGGGTTCGCGTTGGAGTGCGCGGAGAAGGGGCTGCTCACCGAGAAGGACACCCCGGCCGTAAAACTGGCGTGGGGCGATGGCGATCTGGTAATGAAGCTCATCGATCAGATCACCTTCCGGCAGGGAATCGGCGATCTGCTCGCCGAGGGCACGGCCCGCGCGTCGGCAAAGATCGGGCGCGGGTCCGCGGAGTTCGCACTCCACGTCAAGGGCCAGGAGTTCCCGATGCACGAGCCGCGCATTAAGCACGCGCTCGGCCTCGGGTACGCGCTCTCGCCCACCGGCGCCGACCACATGCACAACATGCACGATACCGGCTACGGGGCGGAGAACCGCGGTGTCAAGATCCTCCGCGAAGCCTGGGGGATCGAGGCGAAGCCGATCCCCGCGCACGGGCTCGACGACACGAAGATGGAGATGTGGTTCCATCAGACCCATTGGCGCCATTTCCTCGATGCCGTAGGGATGTGCCACTTCCTCCCCTACACGCCGGAGCACATGGTTGGGCTCGTCAACGCCGTCACCGGTTGGGACGTGACGAACCGGGAACTCCTCGAGGTGGGCCAGCGCGCCGCGACGATGGCCCGCGCGGTCAACATCCGTGAGGGGTTCGACCACGAGCACGATGCGCTGCCGAAGCGCATGTACGGTCGATTCCGCAATGACAACTCACCCACGGGCAAGCCCATGGATCCGGCCGAAGTCGAGCGCGTCGTGCACAAGATGTACGCTCGGTCCGGCTGGGATCAGCGCGGCACCCCGACGGCGGCGGGTCTGGAGCGTCTGGGCATCTCGTGGGTCGCCGAGGCGATGCAGCCCACGAGCGCGACTCGTAACAGCAAGCGCGCGCTGGTTGCGGCGTGAGCGAGCGGGGCGGCGATCGGCGCCGAGATGGTGCCGGCCGCCGCAAGCGCGCGGCCGGCCGGAAGGCGGAACGTCGGTGGGACGCGCGGCTCAGCCCGCGTGAACTAGAGCGGCTGTTTCATGCCGCACGGCTCTCCACCGACGAAGAACCTGCGATCGCCTTCCGCGCGAGCTGAACTGAATGGCCGCCGCCGATCTCGCCTACGCCGGCGTCGGGCGGATCGCCGCGCTGGTGCGGACACGCGAGATCAGCGCCCGCGAGGTCGCCGAGCACTTCCTCCATCGAATCGTCACGCTGGGTCCGCAGCTCAACGCGATCGCGGCCGTGATGCCGGATCGCGGCATGGCCGAGGCGGAGCGGGCGGACGCCGCGGTGGCGCGGGGCGATCCGCTCGAGCCCCTCCACGGTGTCCCGTACGGGGCGAAGGACCTGTTGGCGGCACGCGGTGCGCCGACCACCTGGGGTGCTCCTCCCTTCCGCGATCAGTTCTTCGATACCGACGCCACCGTCATCGCCCGGCTGGGTCGCGCCGGCGCACCGCTATTGGCCAAGCTCGCGATGGTCGAACTCGCCGGTGGCGGCGGGTATCGATACGCTCACGCGTCGCTGCAGGGTCCCGGCATCACGCCGTGGGACCGAACGCGCTGGTCTGGCGGGTCCTCCAGCGGCTCCGGTTCTGCGGTCGCGGCGGGCTTGGTCCCCTTCGCGCTCGGGTCTGAGACGTCGGGCTCCATCCTTACCCCGGCCGCATACTGCGGTGTCACCGGTCTTCGCCCCACCTACGGCATCGTCAGTCGCGCCGGGGCGATGCCCCTCTCTTGGTCGCTCGACAAGATCGGGCCGATGGCGCGCTCGGCGCACGATTGCGCGCTCGTGCTCGACGCGATCGCCGGGATCGATCCGGCCGATCCGACCACTGTCGCGCGCCGGGCTGCGCGTGGCACCGGGCGGCTGCGAATCGGTTTCGCCCCGGCGGACTTCGATGACCTCGCCGCGACCTCGGCGCGGCCGGCGCTCGCCCGGGCGCTGGTCGTAGCACAGGCGCTCGACCTGGAGTTCCACGAGGTCGGGATACCGTCGGACCTCCCGTATGGCGACATGGTCGCCACGATCATCGGTGGCGACGCGGCGTCGATCTTCGCCGATTTGCTCGCGAGCGGTCGGGTGAAGGAACTGGTCGACGCACGCCAGCGTAGCGGTCTTCTCGCTGGACGCAGGATCAGCGCAGCGCGCTACCTCGATGCACAGCGACTGCGCGGCCGCGTGCAGAGCGCGTTCGCGAGCATCTTTCAGCGAGTGGATCTTCTTCTCACACCCGGGCCGCGGCGAGGCGCGCCCCCGATCGATCGCCCGCTCTTCCGTCCGGCCCGGGGCGCGCGCACACCGGCCGACCTGCCTGCGGGCATGCCGCACAATGCGGCGATCGTTTCGGCCGGGAACCTTGCCGGACTTCCCGCCATCGGGTTCCCGTGCGGGTTCGATCGCGAGAAACTGCCGCTCGGCCTCCAGGCGATCGGTCCAGCGTTCTCCGAGTCCCGATTGATCGATTTCGCCGGTCGTTTTCAACAGGCGACCGATTGGCACACCCGCCGGCCGCCGGAGTTCGCCTGAGGTAAACCTTGTCGTGCCGCGCGACAGCCCCGGTCCAGACCGGAGCGCGGTGTGGTGGCGGCCACTCCAGCGGGTACGCACCGGAGGATCGCCGCCATCCTTGCGCGGGATGGAGGGATCGCTGACACTGCGGGTGTGTCAGTCTCCCGCTGAACGCGGCCGCCGGAGGAATGGGGCGCGCGCCACCACCCTCTGGGTTTCCGCGCCCTGACTCCTCGCCATCGGCCCGGTGCCGCAATGGGATCGTGCCGCACCGTTCCTCGCTCTCGGTGTGAAAGGACTGACACATGCGCGATGCCCGACGCATCTACTACATCCACCAGGGCACATTTGCCTTCGCCTTCGCCCTCGCGGCCACGCTCAACATCGTCTGGCAGGTCGAGAGCGGGCTGACGCCCCTGCAGCTCATCCTGATCGGTACTGTCCTCGAGTTGACCGCGTTCCTCCTCGAAGTGCCGACTGGGATCGTGGCTGACCTGTACAGCCGACGACTCTCCGTCATCCTCGGCGTCTTTCTCTTCGCGGCGGGTTGGACGCTCGAGGGCGCGGTCCCCGCCTTCTGGGCCTTCCTCCTCGCGAACGTCCTCTGGGGGACGGGGTACACGTTCATCAGCGGCGCTCACCAGGCCTGGATCGCCGACGAGGTGGGCGAGGCCGCGGTGGTGCGCGTCTACCTCACCGGCGCGCAGATCGAGAACGTCGCACGCATCGTCGCCATCCCAATCGCGGCGGTTCTGGCCTCGGCGCAGCTCAATCTGCCCATCCTGCTCGGCGGCGGCCTGTTCCTCCTCCTCGGTCTCTTCCTCGTCGTCGCGATGCCGGAGACGGGCTTTCGACCCACGCCCCTGGAGGAGCGCGCGAAGATCGGCACGATGGTGCGCACCTTCGCCGCCGGCGTCGCGGTCGTGCGTCTCCGGCCGATCCTGGCCATGCTCCTCGCTGCGGGGGTCTTCATCGGCCTCGCCAGCGAGGGGATCGATCGACTGTCCACGCCGCACCTGTTGCACGGCTTCGCCCTTCCCCTACCTCGCTTGGGACCGCTCGAACCGGTCGCGTGGTTCGCCGCTTTCAGCCTGGCGATCGCGGCCCTCTCGGCTCTGGGTCAGTGCGCCCTCACCGGATATGTCGTGGCGTCCACCGAGAGCCGCCTCTCCTGGCTCGTCGCGTCGCTCGCGATCGTCCAGGTCGGTGCAACCGGCTATTTCGCGCTCACCGGGGACCTCACGACCGCCGCCGCCGCCTTCGTCACGCTCAACGTGCTGCGCGGCATTGCCGGGCCGATCCACGGCGCCTGGCTGAATCAGGGCATCGATCCGCGCGTGCGGGCGACGGTGCTCTCGATAGGCGGGCAGGCCGACGCCCTGGGGCAGATCGCGGGCGGCCCGCTCGTCGGCGCCGTCGCGACAATGGGGAGCATCCGCGCCGCGCTGCTCGCCTCGACGCTCCTACTCCTACCGGTGCCGGCGGTTTATGCCCTGTGCTCGCGCCTCGTCCGCCCCGCGCTCAAGGAGGACTGAGTCGCGCGCCCAGGCGAAAGCGCTCACCCAGGGGATGATCGCGGCCCTCGATGCGGTCGGCCGCGATCTCCCCCACGATCGCCCCGAATTTGAAGCCGTGGCCGCCGCCGCCCCCCGCTACGAACACCCGTCGATGGCCAGGCGCGAGATCGACTATGAAGTCGTTATCCGGGGTGTTCGCGTAGAGACACGCGCGAGACCCCGCGTAGCGTCCTTCGGCGAGACCAGGCATCCACCGTCCGACAAAGGCGCGCGCCGAGTCGGCGAATGCCGTGGGAACCTCGGGCGCGTCGTCCGGGTCGACGATCGCTCCGAGATCGTTGTCGGCGATCTTGATCCGTCCGTCGCGGAGAGGGTGGCCGTACCAGCGATCCGGTCCGGAGTCGATCGCGAAGACGGGAAGCGCGCCGGGCAGATGCTCAGACCCCGGCACGGGATCGAAGAAGGCCACGCATTGCCGCGTGACGGCGATCGAATCCCGAAACACCGGCAGCAGCGTGGGCAGCCAGGCTCCCGTCGCGACCACCGCGAGGTCGAATCGGAGCGTCCTGTCGCCGACGCCCAGGTCGACGCCAGAGGTCCGCTCGTCGATCGTGCCGACCCCGCCATCCTCGCGGAAGATGACACCCAGTCCCTCGGCGAGGTTCGCCATCGCACTCACCGCGTCGGCGCTCACGAGGTAGCCGCCCCAGTCGTCGAAGAACACCGTGGCGTCCTCGGGGATCGCGAACTGGGGGAACCTCGCGCGCGCCTCTGCCACGGGGATCGGCGCCAGGCCCAGCGAGCGCATGCTGTCGCCGGCGCGCGTCCCGCGGTCCTGCCCGGAAGCGAGGAACACGTGGCCGATGGGCAGGTAGAAGTTGACCCTGCTCTCCGCTTGCCAGCGGCGCCAGACCGGTTCGGCGGCCTGCACGAGAGCGATGTAGTCGTGGCGATCGCCGTACAGGCGCTGGATCGTCCGGGACACATCTGTCGAGGCCGCGCGCGGGTGAGGGATCGGGCCGCGCTCGAACACGGTCACCTCGTGACCCCGCTCCCGCAGGGCGATCGCGCAGCCCAGGCCGAACACGCCGCACCCCACCACGGCGATCCGCATCGTCAGCGGATGGCGGGCGCCGACACCGTGAGGCTGCGCTCCCACCGCGCGCAGATAACATCGACCTTTTCTACGGCAAGCCCGATGTAGTGTCGGGCGGGGTCGTCGAGGATCCGGCGCGCGAATTCGGGTAATCGGTCTAGGACCGGCGCGACGGCCGGGTGCGCCGCGGCGATCTCCATCACCGTGCGGCCCGAGGAGCGCGCCTCGAGCGCGATCTGGCGGGCCACCTCGTGCGCGTGATCCACGCCCGCGGTGGAAAGCGCGATGTAGAGTGGTTCGGCGACGATGAGCCGTCCTGCGTCCCGCGCATTTGCCTCGAGTCGCTCCCGGTTCACGTCGGTGGAGCGCACCAGGTCGTTCATCCGGTCGAGCGCGTCGAGAAACCCGACGAAGATCTCCGGCACGAACCGGGTCGAGGCCGTATTCGTGAGGTCGCGCTGGTGCTCAGAGATCTGATTGGAGAGGAGCGCCACGATCCGGGGTGAGAACTCCTTCCACATGCTCTTGACATGCTCGAAGTTCCAGGGGTTCTGCTTGTGGGGCATGGTGGAGGAACCAACCTGCGTGGGCAGAAATCGTTCCTTGATCTCACCGATCTCGCTCCGCTGGAGGTGACGCATGTCGTCCGCCAGGTTCGCGAGCACGCCGAAACAGGAGATGACCGCGTAGGCCAAGTCGGCGAGCGGTTCCGGCGGGACGATCTGGGTGGAGATCGCCGCCGGCTCGATGTCCAGTTCGGCGAGGACGCTCTGCTCCAGAGCGAGCGGATCGTCGACGATGAGGCTCAGCGCGTTGTAGGCGCCGACCGCGCCCGAGAGTTGCCCGCGCTGGGCATCAGCGGCGCGCCGAATCTCCTCGATCCTCCCGCCCACCCGTTCGACGTAGAGCGCGATCGCGAAGCCGAAGGTGACGGGGACGGCGTGCTGGCCGTGCGTCCGGCCGATCTGCACGGTGGCGCGATGCTCGCGCGCCACGTTGATCAGTCCTTCGAGAAGGCGGTTCAACTCGGGCAGGAGCACCTTCCGGGTGAAGTCCCGCAGGCGCAATGCGGTCGCCGTATCCCACACGTCGGATGACGTGGCGCCCAGGTGAATGAAAGGCCGCGCCTCGGCGCTGCAGTGGCGGCCAATGCAGTTGACGAGCGCGCGCACGTTGTGCGAGGTCTTCTGTTCCTCGGCGTGCACCTCCTCGAAAGTGACCCGGTCACACGCCGCGGCGATCTCCTCCGCGATCGCCCTCGAACACCGCCCGACGCGAGCGAAGCCGCGCGCGAGCGCAGCCTCGATCCTCAGAAAGTACCGTAGATTCGCAGTCTCGGAGAGGTACGGGTGAACGAGCGGAAAGAGCCGCTCGTTCGGACCGTAGTACCGGTAGTCGAGCGGGCTGACCGCATCAGCCCAATGCAGCTTGCACCGCGTCGGTCACGACTTTGAGTTCGGGGTACTGCTTCGACTCCAGCTTCGACCAGATCTGCTCGCCATTCACGCTCACCTCATACGCCCCGCCGGACCCGGCGTGCAGGTTGACGTGTGCGATGTTCTCTGGCCACTTCATGATCAGTTCGGACGCCATCCAGGCGGCCCGGGGCCAGGTGCGTCAAGGGACGCAGTAGGTGATATCGACGGTGACCTTGCGATCGGACATGTGGGCACGCCTCCTTCAAGGGGGATTCTACGCTCCGGCGTCCGCCCTCGCGGCCGGTGCCTGGCGACGAGCGCTCAGGCGGCGCCGTGGCGCAACGTCTTCGCGACCGCGTCGCACACCAGTCGGTAGTACTGATCGTTCAACTCGTGATTGTGGACGCCCCGGAACGGGAATCGTGGATGGGCGCGACACCACACCCTGATCTGCCCCACATCGTTCAGTTCGTAGAGGCGGAGGAACTCTCGCTCGTCCGGAGTCAACACAGCACGGTCGTGATCGTAGCAATCACGCCTGGTAGAAGAACTCCCAGACCAGAAGGACGACGTTGACGAGGACGCACCCCCAGAGGACGCCTGTTACCCGTGCGATCTGGGTGCCCAATCCGCCGCCGGCAACGCCGCGCGTGTAGGCACGGACGAGGAATGCCGCCTCCACGATCAGCGCCACGGTGAGCCGATCCCGCTGGCGTCGAGTCCGACGCGGGCGAACCGCTCCGACGCAAGCCGTGCGAGGTCGATGGCCGTGATCGCGAACAGGGCGATGCCAGCGGCGAAGAGTGCCGCCCGACGGAGTGTCGCGACCGAGGCCCCGGGGTTGGCCGGGCCGCCTGCCCCCGCGGAACTCGCCGGCATTCCCACAGCGAGGAGTATCGTCGACCGGCCGATTCGGCCAGCGCCAGACCTCCCCGATCGTTCCAGGCGGCCTGATCGCGACCATCGAGACATAACGTCGAGCACTGCTACGATGCGGGGCGCATGTCCATCGCCACGCCGCCGCTGCTCGCCGCACGCGCGGTCGCGAACATCGAGCGCGTACTTGTCGGCAAACGCCGTGAGGTGGAGCTGCTGCTGGCCGCGCTGCTCGCCCGGGGACACGTACTCATCGAAGATGTCCCGGGCGTCGGCAAGACGGTCCTGGCCCGGGCGCTGGCGCGGTCGATCGGCGGGTCATTCCGCCGGATCCAGTTCACGCCCGATCTGCTGCCCGGCGATGTGACCGGCGTCTCGATCTACAACCAGCGCACTGGTGAGTTCGAATACCGCGCGGGCCCGATCCTGGCGAACGTGGTGCTCGTCGATGAGATTAATCGCGCCGGCCCAAAGACGCAGTCGGCGCTTCTCGAGGCAATGGAAGAACGGCAGGTTTCGGTGGACGGTTCGACACACCGTGCACCGGCTCCCTTTCTCGTTTTGGCGACGCAGAACCCCCTCGAACACGAGGGGACCTACCCGCTCCCCGAGGCGCAACTGGATCGGTTCATCGTGCGTCTTTCGCTGGGATACCCCAGTCGCGACGAGGAACTGGCGATCCTTGAGCAAAGCACGTCCTACGTCGAAGGGTCGCCACTCGACGCCCTCCCCGCCGTGCTCTCCATCGGCGAGGTCCTCGCGCTCCAGGCTCAGGCGCGCGCCGTGTACGTCGATCGGCTCATCCGGGAATACATCGTCGCGATCGCCGACGCGACGCGATCCCACCCCGACCTGAGACTTGGCGCGAGTCCGCGCGGATCGATCTCTCTCGTCCGGATGTGTCAGGCGTTGGCGCTGTTACGCGGGCGCGACTATGTCATGCCCGACGACGTCAAGGCCCTAGCGCCTGCCGTGTTCGGACATCGGCTCATCGTCGCGCCCTCGGCCAGGATGCGGGGGTGGACGGGCGATCGAACCGTGGCCGAGATCCTGCAACATCTCGCCGTCCCTGGGGCGCGTGTTCAGTAGGCATGTGGTACCTCGTTACCGAACTGCAACTCTGTTCTTCCGCCGCGCGGCGACAGAGTGGGGAAGGTCGGCGCGCACCGTGCGCGCGATGCTTCCTCACCTGGGGGTACTTCCGTAGCAACGACGACCGAGTCCACGTCCTCGGCACTCACTCCGCGCGATGCGCTCCGGCGAGTGCCCTTCTTTCGCCGACGCCGCGCGCCTAAACTCGATCTGCTGATCGAGGCGTCCGTGACGTTCCGCGTGTTGCCAGGCGACATGGTCATCAGTTGGGACGAGACCGGTCAGGCGCTTTGCGTATTGCCCTCCGGCCTCGCGCGCGGGACAACCGCCGGAAGGAGTGAAGCGCGGAACCTCGCGCCGGGCGATTACGTGGGCGAACTCGCCCTCCTGGAGACGGCTCGCCCGCTCTATCGCGCCCAGCGACGACAGCGAGACGCGTCTCATGCGGGCGCAGATGCTGCTCTACGCCGAGGACCTGAAGAAGATCTACGACGAGGAGCCTACCCGTTCGGCAGAGTTGCGCGAGTCGCTGATGGACACCATCAAGATCCTCGTCAATGCGATCGAATCGCGCGATCCGCGCCAGATCGGCCACGGTAGTCGCGTAGCGCGATACTGTCAGATCCCCGCGCAGCAACTGGGCTGGTCGGAGGAGCGCGCCGTGCAGGCCGCGATCGGCGGACTGATTCGCGATGTGAGCCTCGTGTCGCTGGATGAGGACGTCGCGCGTAAGCGCGGACCCATGGATCGTGCCGAGATCGCGCAGTTCCGCCAGCACCCCAATCTGGGCGCGCGCCTCCTCCGCGGTACCAAATCACTCGAACCGCTGGTGCCCTACGTCCTCCACCATCACGAGCACTTCGACGGCACCGGTTATCCAGAACGCTTTCGCGGGCAGGACATCCCCATTGAGGCGAGGCTGGTGGCGGTGGTGGATGAGTTCGACGATCGGCGCTCGACTCTCCCGGCCGGCGATCCGAACGCGACCGACGAGGTGCTGCGCGAACTGCGCCAGCTCACCGCCGATCGACTGGATCCCGCCATCGTGCAGGCATTCCTCGAGGCAGATCGCGCCGGACACATCATCGTCTGAGGGACTTTACGCCCGCGGGCCGAGCTCCTGATCGACCTTCCGGAGCAGTTCGAGCGGGCTGAAGGGCTTGGTGAAGTAGCCGTCGGCACTGGCTCGGCGCGCGCGGGCCCGATCCGCCTCCGCGCCCAGCGCGGTGAGCATGATGATTGTGATATCGCGCGTGGCGGGATCGGCCTTCAAGGTCTCGCATACCTTGTACCCATCCATCACCGGCATGTTGACATCCAGGAAGATGAGATCCGGGCGGCTCTCGCGGGCGATCGCCACACCCATCTCGATCGCGCCGTGCGGTCTTCTGGGCCCCGAGGACCTTGACATCGCCCGTGCTGCAGCGACGACGATCGCGTCCGAGAGCGCGTTCGTCTCGGCGAACGTCCACGGCACACCGGTCTTCGGCGCGCAATTGGCGGGTGGTTCTCTGCTCAAGCTTGGCGATGCGGCTGACCCGGCCTTACCCCGAGCGAGCAGGCGCTCCTCGCGTCGCTGGCGATGCGCGCGAGCACCGTCCTTGAGCGTGTGCCGCAGCCCTCCTGGCGGCGGGGCGCATCGCAAGTGATCGCGCCTGGGTCGGTGCAGCGCGCGATCGGGCAACTCGGTCGCTTCGCGCAGAGTCCTCGCCCCCGCCCCGCGCTCACCGCGTACGATGCGCTCATCTTCAGCGCGGCGAGTCCCCGCGTTCAGGGGAGCCAGGAATGGCGCATCTTCGGGCCGGGCGGTCCCGACGGTCGGCACTTCTGGCGTTCCACGGTGGACACAAACCTCCAGGAGTTTAAGAGCCTTGCCCTCTCCGCCGGGCTCCACGAGATCAGCACGCCGCTCACCTCGGTGCGCGCCCATTCGGAGCTCGTGCTCTCGATCTCATCGCCGGGGGGCGCTCCGCGCGACGGCATGGCTTCCTCCTGACGGTCCACGAAGATTCGCTGCGACTCGCCGAGCGGCACGAAAACATGAATTTGTTCGTCCACACCCAGTGGACGGGCATCGCGGTGCATGCCGCGCGGAAATGGTGAGATGCCGGCTCGCGTTCTGATCGTCGAGGACTCCCCCAGCGTCGCAAGCGTCGTCCTGTTCGTGCTCGAAGATGCCCCTGGCGCGCCAGGAGGCAGCGCGATTCCCGGGCGGGGTCGCGTTCGTCGACCTGACCACCGTGGGCGACGTGACCGACGTATACCCGGCGATTTGCCGCGCGGTGGGGTTGCGCGAGCCCACGGGCATCTCCTCCGAAGACCATCTCCACGCCGCCCTCCGACAGATTCGCCTTCTCCTCCTGCTCGACAATTTCGAACAGGTCTAAGGTGGCGGCGTCGCTGTCGGCACGCTCCTTGCCCATTGTCCTGAGATTGTCTGCCTCGTCAGTTTTCGACAGGCTCTCCGTCTACGCTGGGAGCGACTCTACGAGGTGGTTCCGCTGCCGCTTCCGCTGGCGAATTCTTCCCTGGATGTGGCCCTGACGACGCCGGCCGTCCAATTTGTTCCGCACCCGGGCGGACTCGCTCGACGGCCTGGGACTCGTGGCTACCTTTACCGACAATCCGCCCACCGCCCGCACGTTGTTCGGCGTCGCTGTCGCGGTCAGTCGGGCGCGCGCCGATCGAGCCGGCGAGGCGCTCAACCTGAACAACCTCGGTCGCGTCGCGTTCTACGAGGGCAATCTCGACGAAGCGCGGCAGATTCAGGAGGCGGCGAAGATCTGGGCCGAGCAGGGCAATACCTGAGGTATCGCCTACGTCCTCGAGGGTGCCGCCAGCGTCGCGCTGGCGCGCGGGCAGGACGCGCGCGCGGTCACGCTCATCGTCGCCGCGCGAGCCATCCGCCGCCGCATCGAGGAACCTCCGTCGCCGCTCCGCGCCCAGACCATCGCCCGGACCGATGCGCGCGCACGGGGACTGCTCGCCGCGCCGGAAGCCGCCGAGGCGGAGGCGCGGGGCGCCGACAATACGTCGCTCGATGGCGCGCTGGTGCTCCTCGACAATGTACCTGCAGCCGACGTGGTGTCGGTCGATGCCGGGCCCGCTCAGCCAGCGCGAGGTTGATGTCGCTCGCCTGGTCGCCCGGGGGCACACCAATCGGGAGATCGGCGACGTCCTCGTGATCTCCGGGCGCACCGCCGACGCTCACGTCAATCGCATCTTCCGCAAGCTCGGTTTCCGGTCACGCGCCCAGATGGCCGTCTGGGCTCAGCGCCGCAACATCGACTAGGCAGACCGGGCGCGATGGGCCATGGCCGCGCGCGATCGTCTCTTTGAGATTCGGGCCGTCGGACGAGCCGGGCATCATCGACCGCGACCGCCGCACCCTTGTGGCTTGCCTTCTCGGCCGCGCCGCCCGCGCCGTGGGCGGGCACGATGCCTTCTCCTTCCTGGTCTTCGATCCCGCCAACCCGACCGGCGCGAAGCCGGCGCATTTCGGGAGCGATCTGGCGCTCAGTTCGCTGGGGCGGCGCCTGACCCGGCGCGTCCTCGAGGTGGGCGGTCAGTCATCATCGAAAACGTTCGAGGTGAGGAGAGCCTGACGCCGGCGGCCGCGGAGCATGGCGTGGAGGCGGCGATGACGCTGCCGCTCCGAGTCCGCGGGCAGATCGCCGGCGTGGTGCGCTTCTATCTCGCCGACTCGTCCCGCCTGGGCGGCGAGGCCGCCGCCTCGACCCTGGCCCGACTTCGGGAATTGACCGTCGAAGGCACCGCGCACCCCACTCCGACTGAAGCCGTCCCCGTCGAGATGGAAGCGATACCCCGGCCGAAGCCGCACGGCCAGCCGATCGTCGACCTCGTCGCCGCGGTCGTGGGCGAGGCCCTGACCCGACTCGACGAACAGATCGGTCGGGCCGAGGAACTCAGCGAGGCGAACCGCCTCAAGTCCGAGTTCGTGTCCGTGGTTTCGCACGAACTGCGCAGCCCGCTCACCTACGTGATGGGCTTCAGCGAGATCCTGGCCGACGCGATCTCTCGGTCGATCGCATCAAGTACTACGCGACGGAGATGCATCGCGAATCGCGACGGATGCTCCAGATTGTCAACGACCTGCTCGACATCTCGCGTATGGAGTTGGACCGGCTCTCGATCGAACCACGCGACGTGGCCATCGCCCCGGAGATCCAGCAGATCGTCCGCAATCTCGCGACTACGACGGAGATCCACACGCTGAACGCAGAGTGTGCCGACTCCCTCATCGTCTCGGTCGATCCGATCCGGTTCTGGCAGGTGCTCCAGAATCTGATCACGAATGCGATCCGCTACTCTCCGGATGGTGGTGAGATCGACGTCCGCGGCGAGGTCGATCCCGAGGTACCCACGCACGCCCGCTTCTCGGTGCGCGATCGGGGCATCGGGATCGCCGACGACCAGATCGACCGGGTGCTTGAGAAGTTCTAACGGGTGGATGGAGAACTCAAGGCGCGTGTCCGGCGAACCGGCCTGGGCCTGGCGATCTGCCAGGCGATCGTCGAGAGCCACGGCGGCCAGATCTGGGTGGAGAGCGTCGTCAGCCAGGGCAGCACCTTCTTCTTCACTCTCCCGCTCGTTCGCGCGCAGAACCCGGGCCGCGGCCGGGCAAACGTCCACGGGCAGCCCGGCGGCGTGACGGAGAACGGTGCGTTCACCCTTGGGGCGTTCGCCCTCTGCCTGCTGTTGACGCCGCTGCTGGGCCCCGGCCTGCTAGCTGCCGGTCTCGTCCTGCTCGGCCTGCTCGCGGGAAGTTGGGCGCTCGCGCGACTCGCCGCCATCGGCCTGACGGTGTCTGGCGCTCCGCACGCCACGCGGCCGCACGTGGGCGACTGGCTCACGCAGACGTTCTCCGTCCAGCACCGCGGCCCCGTCCCACTCGTCCGCGCCACCCTCGTCCTGGATGCGACGCTCCCCGAGCACTCCGGCGCCTGGACTGCCACCGTCACCCGCGGCCGGAGCGAGCGCTGGATCCAGCGTGCCCGGTGCGCCGCCCGCGGCGAGATCCAGATCGGCCCGTGCACGATCTTGGCATCCGACCCCTTCGGCATCTGGAACGCGCGGAGTGCGACCCTCCCCGCGCAGCGCCTGATCGTCCTCCCAGCGTTGGAGCCTATCGAGAGTTTGATCGTCCCGGCCGGTGAACGCGCCGAGGGCGAGACGAGCGCGATCCAGGCGCCGACCATCGCCGCCTCCACGATCGTGCGGAGGTATGCGCCGGGTGATCCGTTCGGGCGGATTCACTGGCTTTCCAGCGCGCGCCGCGCCGCGCTGATGGTGCGGTCGCTCGATCGCGAGGGCACCGGCGACGTTCTGCTCGTCCTCGATCTTGATCGCGCCACGCAGCATGGAGATGCTCCGGAGACGACCGAAGAGTATCTCGTGCGCGCCGCTGCCAGCCTTGCCGGCGCACTGATCGAGCGCGGGAGAGGCGTGGGTCTCATCGTCGGCGGGGAGGTGCTCGAAGAGATCGCGCTGGGACGCGGATCGGCCCACCTGATGGAGATTCTCGAGCGGCTCGCTCTGGCCCGATGCGGCGCGGAGATCCCGTTCTGGCGCGTGCTCTCCGACGTTGTCGCGCGGTGCGAGCGAGGGGTTACCATCGTCGCCCTCACTGCCGCGAGCGATCGCGCCTGGGCAGAGGCCCTGGCAGCGGCGCGCGACCGCGGCGCGCAGCCACACGCGATCCTCGCGGAGGGCTCGACCTTCGGCGGGGCGGAGTCATCCTTTCCTCTGGTGGCCATGCTCGCCTCGCTGGCGATCCCGACCTTCCTCATCAAGCGCGGCCAGTCTGTGTCCGTGGGGATCGCCGCGGAATGACCGGTCGTGCGGTCGCCGCGCTCGGCGCAGGTGCGCTCTTTCTGGGGACGCTGCTCTTGGCGCGGGGACCACATTTCGCCCTCTCGCCCGGCGAGGTCGGCGCAATCGTCATCGGGATCGGCGTGGGCGTCGGGTCGCTGGTGCGTCGCCGTGTTCGCCTCAGATTCGTCCTCGAGTTCGCCATCGCGATCGTGGCGCTGATCCGTCTGGCGCTCCTCGTTCTGCCGCCGGGCAACCGCATCGGCCTCGTGGAAACGGCGGCCAGCTTTCCCTACCTGGATCTAATCCTGCTCGGATCGATCGGCATCGGAGGGGTGCTCGGCCGGATGGGCGCGATCGCCGCACCGTTCTGGATTGCCACGTGGGCGGTCGGCAGCGAGCCGACGATCGAGCGCGATCCCGTTGCGCTCGTGCTCTATGGCCTGCTCGTGCTCGCGCTCCTCTCTCTCACCGGGGCCGCGCAGGCATCGCGTCCGTGGTCGCTGCGTCGAAGCGTCGCGGTGGTCGGCACGGCCCTCGCGCTCTGTGCCGGTGTGGCGCTCGCGGTGACATCGCTCCCGATCGGATCGCTCCACGCCACAATCGCGCCGATTGGGCCTGTCAGCGGCGCGTTTGGTGGCGCCAATGGTCATCGCTCGGTCTTTGCTCGCTCGCTCACCCTGGGGCAGCGCTTCGCGCCGACGGCCGACGATGCTCTGCGCGTGTGGGGCGGCGAAGGCGATCGGGTGACGGTCGCGCGTTTCACGACGTACGACGGGCGGGGCTGGTTGAACGCCGAAGGTACGAGGGATCCGTCGGTCTCGCGCGGGAACACCGAACCGCCGCGTGGCCAGCGCGAGATCGAACTGCTTCGGCCCGGTTCGCCGGCGCCCCTTCCGCTCGGGCCGATCATTGCGGCGAACCTGCCTTCTCGCCTGACCGCGGAGGCTGGCCTCAGCGCTGTCGGAGGGGAGGCGGCGCCGCACGAGGCTCGGGCCGCGTCGCGCCGCTATCGCGAAGCGATCCACAACGAGGAGCCGCCCGAGGACCTCCTCTCGTCCACGCCCCCTCCGCCTACCACCGACCGGGTGCGAGCGCTGGCCGCGGAGTTGACCGCCGATCTGACCGCCGCCGACGCGGCGACGGCGGTCGAGGGATACCTGCGGACACTCCGATACTCCAACATCGCACGGCCGGCTCCGGCGGGTATCGACGCGGTTGACTGGTTCCTCTTCGAGACGCACGCCGGATACTGCGACTACTTCGCGTCAGCGATGGTCGTCCTGCTCCGCGCGGCCGGGCATCCCGCCCGTCTCGCCGCCGGATATGTGGGAGGTCGCGGCGAGTCCGATGGTGCACGGGTATTTCGCGAATCGGACGCCCACTCCTGGCCGGAGCTCTTCATTCCGTCAGTCGGCTGGGTTCCCTTCGAGCCTACCCCATCGCGAGGCCCCCCAGTCCGATCGGGCGACGAACAGCTTGCTCTCGCCTCGGTCTGGCACTCCGCGACTGTGCTCACAGTCGCCGGGATCGCTCTCGTCCTCGGCGTGGGCGCGGCGTTCCTCCGGCTCGTGGTCGGCCTGCCACTCGGTGGCGCTTCGCCCGATCGGATGGGCTACGTTCGTCTCGTTCGCCTGGCCCGTCTGGTCGGTCTCGCGCCACGGGAAGCGGAGACACCCCGAGAGTTCACGGTCCGTCTGGGCGCGGCCGTCCCCGAGGTCGCCACGCCGGCGGCGGCGCTCGCCGCCGCGTTCGTCGCCCATCGCTGGTCCGCCGGCGTGGAACGCGTCACGATCGATCCGGGCGATGCCTGGCGTTCCGCCCGTGCGATCCTGCTCCGCGCTGCCTGGCGCAGGCTGGTCCGACGGTCGTGGCGAGGGATGTTGCGTCCGACGATACTGCGCCCGTGAGCGCGCCAGACCGCATCGCGATCCTGGGTGGCGGCGCGATGGGGGAGGCGTTCGCGCGGGGTCTTCTCGGGGCCGGGATCGTGAGCGCGGGCCGCCTGCGCGTTGCTGATCGGCACGAGACGCGCCGGACGCACTTCGCCAAGGCGCTGGGCGTCGAGACACACGACGCGCCCGCTGTGGCGGTGGCCGACGCCGACGTGGCAATCGTTGCGGTGAAGCCGCGCAGTGTTGCGGGACTGGCCGCGGAACTCGATGGCGCCTTGCGTTCGGTTTCTCTCGTCATCACCATCGTCGCCGGTCTCGACCTCGACCGCGCCGCCGAGAAGTTCCAGACCCGTAGCCTTTGCAGGGCAATGCCGAACACTCCCGTACAGGTCGGCGCCGGAGTGATCGCCTACTTTCCGATGCCGGGTCTGGGCGCGCGCGAGTGCGAATGGGCGGAGACGATCCTCCGCGCGGTCGGCTCGGCTGTCCTGATGGAGGTGGAGGGCGATCTCGACGCCGCGACGGCCCTGTCGGGTTCGGGACCTGCATACGTGCTGCTCTTTCTCGAGGCGATGATCGACGCCGGCGTGCACGCCGGTCTTCCCCGGGCGATCGCGCGAGATCTCGCTCTGGGTACGATCGAGGGCACCGGTACGCTCGCGCGTCGGAGCGGGCAGCATCCCGCCCTGCTCCGCGACGCGGTCACTTCTCCCGGCGGAACCACCGCAGCCGGGCTAGCCGAACTGGAAGCGGGTCGTCTGCGTACGGCGGTGAATCGCGCCATACTTGCGGCGATGGCGCGGAGTCGGGAGCTGGGGCGCGGGCCGTCGTGACCCGCCGTCCGGACTGGCAGCGCGATCCCGATCTCGGCCGTCTTCTCGGCCTGGCCCGCCTGACCCCGCGGGAGGCGACTCGGCTTCTCCTGGACAACGGGTGGTGGGAGCGCATGTCCGATCGGCTCTCGCCCGTGGCGCAGGATGGGCTGCGCGAGCTGATCCGCCGGCGCGCCCTCTCCGACCGCGTCCCGCGCTGATCCGGCGCCCGCCCCGCGGCGGTGCGGAGCGTCAGCCTTCCGTCGGAAGCGTCCGCCGCACGAGGTTCGCCATCGCCTCACGTTCCGGCCGCTCCCGCTCGAGGCCCGCCACCACGCCGCGGCGATCCTCAACCGGCCGGTTCTGGCTGGTCTTCCACTTGCCCTCGCAGCGGGTCACAGCGATCTCGACCCCCACGATCGCACGCAGCATGCCTTCCACGAACGAGGACGGCGCATCGGCGACCGCCCATGGTTCCGGGCGCGGCGACTCGTGCTCCCCGGTAAGCGCCTCGATCTGCGCCATGATCCAGACCGGATCGTCGATCAGTCGAGGCACACCCCGCGCCTGGACCATCGCGTAGTTCCAGGTCGGCACGACCCGGCCGGTGGCCGCTTTCGTCGCGTACCACGCCGGGGAGATGTACGCCTCCGGCCCCTGAAACAGGACGAGGCACTCGGCGCCCGCGCTCAGGTCCGCGATCTGGGGATTGGCCCGCGCGACGTGGCAGCGGAGCACCATCGGCGCGGCGGGATCGGCCGCCTCGGCCAGGGTGAACGGGACGAGGTTCGCGCTGAGCCCCGAGGCTCCGAAGGTGATGATTGTGCCCAGGGGATGGCGCTGAATGAGCGTCCGAAGGACATCGGGCCGCTCCTCACGGAAGTGCGCGGGCAGGTACATCGGCGCGATCCCCCAATGACCGGATCCACCCGCGCGCGGAGGTGTGGCGCCAGCAGTCGCGCGCGACCGGCAGGATCGAGCCTACCACTCCATCGGCACGGTGTGCCGCCATAGGGTCCGGATACGTTCTGTGACTCGCCCCGCGTGCTTCTCCAGCCGGTCATTCGGCGCGCGTATGAACCGGTTCCACCGCGACTGATGAAGCCCGGTCGTCGCTCTCGCTCTGGCTGATGGTCTCCTGGAAGTCGTCGTGGGTCACCTGCGCGAGGAGCGGCGGGAAGGTGCGGCGGGGTGACCGTAGCGGCCGCAACGCTTCGACCTTGTGCCGCAGCGCCCGGACAAGAACATCTTCGGCCACTTCTCGCGAAAGCCCTACACGATCCGGTCACCCACGCAGGCTCGGCCGCCTCGACCCGGTAGGCGGAATCGATTGATCCACCAGACAGGGGAGAGAGACTGATGACGCGCACCCTCTAGGCTGGCGACCGAACGGGCGAGTGCGCCCCCATCGATCACCACGTCGTTCGCTGCCGGACTGATCGCTGCCTGCCACATCGAGCGGACCCCACGCCGTTCGCTTTCCGTTCCGGCAAGTAGTGGATGGCTCCACGCAGCTATCCAAGCGGTGCGTCGGCGATCACCCATTCGGGCATCTCCCGCTCGCGGGCGGCCTCGATCTCCTCCCGCGCGTCGTAAGGAGCCTGGCGCTGCTGCACGATCCAGCCGCCGAGCGTGGCAGTGAGGATCGTGTAGAAGGCCAGCGGGCGGCCACTGAGCGGGAGGCCGACACTGGCCACGTTCACGAGCAGCGCGAACTCGGTGGTGCGGACGAAACAGTTGTGGTAGTGACCGAACGCGATCGCCGTCGCGCCGGTGCGGCCGTAGGCGTCGCGCACCTCGGCCGCGGTGTTGTGCGGGCCACCACGCCGGTCGTTCGTTCCGCACGGGCTGGAGTGCACGACGATAAGATCGCCTGCAGGAGTCTCCTGACGATACTGGCGCGGCAGCATCATCAACCCGGAGAGGATCTCGGCGGTCAACTGTTCGCGTGTCCAGCGGATCTGCGCCAACGCCGCGGCCCGGAGGTGCGGCGGAAACTCGCCGTGCGCGACCCGGGAGAGGCCCAGCGACTCATCCTCATTCCCACGGACGAGCGTCCACCCCCGATCGCGAAGGTGCTCCCAGCACTCGCGCGGCCGAGGGCCCCCCTGCGCGAGATCGCCCGCGACGATGACGCGCTCGAAGGGTCCGGAAGACTCCACGGCCGCCGTGACGGCGCGCAGGGCGGCGAGGTTCCCATGAATATCCGAAAAGATCGCGAATCGCACTGGAGCGGGCTCAGTCTACTCTCCATAATCGTCACGTTGTGATGCCGTCGCCGCGGCGGAGCGCCGCGCGCCTGTTTCCGTGGCATTACGCATGGGCGGTCGCGGGTATCGCGTTCCTGGCGATGCTGTTTGCTGCGGGGGTCCGGGCCGTTCCGGCGGTGCTCATGGTTCCGCTCGAGGCCGAGTTCAACTGGGACCGCACGGTGGTCTCTGCCGGCGTCGCGCTCAATATCCTGCTGTTCGGTCTCTGCGGACCGTTCGCCGCCTCGGTGATGGAGCGCGTCGGCATGCGCGCGATGATGATCGGTGGCCTCGTGGTGATGGCGTGCGCGGTCGCCGCCGCGACGGCAATCCAGACGGCCTGGCAGTTCACGCTCGTATGGGGTCTGGTCGTCGGCATTGGCTCGGGGGTGATCGCTGGATGGGTGGCGGCGGCCGTCGCGAACCGATGGTTCGTCGCCCGGCGCGGACTCGTCGTCGGTCTGCTCACCGCCGCCAATGCCACCGGTCAACTGATCTTCCTCCCCATCCTGGCCGCGATCGCGGGCGGTCCCGGGTGGCGCATCTCGCTCCTGCTCGTGGTGGCGTGCCTGCTCGTCGTCCTGCCTCTCGTCGCCATCGGAATGCGCGAGCGTCCCGGGGACCTTGGTCTGCGCGCCTACGGGGCTCCATCCACCTGGTGGCCGCCCCCATCGCTCGCGCGTGTCAACCTGTTCCTCGGCGCGCTCCGCACTCTGGCCAGTGGGCTCCGCCACCGAGACTTCCTGCTCCTCGCCGGAACCTTCTTCATCTGCGGCGCAAGCACCAACGGTCTCGTGGGCACGCACCTCATCTCGCACTCGATCGAGCACGGCATCGCCCCGGTCGCCGCGGCCAGTTTCCTCTCCATCGTGGGCATCTTCGATATAGTCGGGACGATAGCCTCCGGTTGGCTCACCGACCGCTTCGACAGTCGGCTGCTCCTGGCCTGGTACTACGGCCTGCGCGGGATATCGCTCGTGTTCCTCCCTCAGGCCTACGAGGCGGGCCTCACCGGCCTCACTATCTTCGCGATCTTCTACGGCCTCGACTGGGTGGCGACGGTGCCGCCGACGGTTCAGCTCACCGCCGCCATCTTCGGTCGCGAGCGGGTCGCGACCCACTTCGCCTGGATCGTCGCCAGCCACCAGATTGGCGCGGCGGCGATCGCCTATCTGGCCGGACTCTCCCGGGTCTGGCAGGGAAATTACGGGCTGGCATTCCTCGTCTCCGGTCTCCTCTGCCTGCTCGCGGCGTGGATGGCGACGCGCATCGCGCGGGGCGCCTCTGCACCCGTCGCGACCAGTCCCGCCGCGGCCTGAGGGCTTTGCCACAGGGATGCGCGCGGGGATCGCCGGGCACCTCCTTCATTTTGGCCACAGCTACCGCGCGGCCGGGATCAGCCGGTACATCGGCGAACTCGTCCCGAGACTGGCCGACGAGGAGGGGATCGACCTGACCGTCTTCCTCGGCCCGGCGGGTGAGCAGCATCGCGCCGCGATGGGGTCGGCGCGCGTGCGGGTGACCCGCCTGCCCACCGATCGACCGCTGGCGCGCATCGCCTGGGAGCAGGCCCTTGCCGGCGCCATCGCGCTCGCGCAGCGGCTCGATCTCTTTCACGGACCCGCCTACGCGCTCCCGATCGCGCTGCCCGTACCCGCGATCGTGACGTTTCACGACCTGTCGTTCGAGCGGTACCCAGCCATGTTCCCGCGCGGGAATCGGATGTACCTGCGGCTCGCTGCCCGCGTCGCCGTGCGCCAGGCCCGCCGCGTCGTCGCCGACTCGCACTTCACTGCATCGGAGGTCGCCGCGATCCTCGGTGTGCCGCGCGACCGCATCGACGTCGTCCCGCTCGGCCTCCGCGCGGGAATCGGCCCACGCGATCGGACGGAGGTCGAGCGGTTCCGTGCTGCGCGCGATCTGCCGGATCGGTTCATTCTGTACCTGGGCACGATCGAGCCCCGGAAGGATCTCATCACGCTCTTGCGAGCCTTCGCGCGCGTCCATCAGGAGGATCCCCGGGTGGGCCTGGTGATCGCCGGAGGTCGCGGCTGGCAGGAGGGATCGGTGTTCGCCGAGGCGCGCCGCCTCGATCTGGGGTCGGCGATCCGGTTCGTGGGGTTCGTCCCGGACGAGGAGCAGGCCCTCTGGTACAATGCGGCCACCGTATTCGCCTATCCGTCACGCTATGAAGGGTTCGGATTCCCGCCCCTCGAAGCCATGGCCTGTGGAACGCCCGTGGTCTGCACCGGTGGCTCCTCGCTCACCGAACTGGTGGCGGATGCGGCGATGACCGTGCCACCGGGTGACGCCGTGGCGCTCGCGAACGCGCTCCATGGACTGCTGGCCGATGCGACCGAACGGGAGCGTCTTGGCGTTGCGGGGATTGCCCGGGCGGCGGCATACACCTGGCGGCGAACCGCGCGGGAGACCGCGGCGACGTACCGCCGCGCGCTGGGAGCGGCGGCATGACTGTCGAATCGAGAGCACCGGAGGGCGCGCGTGCGGGGACCTCCTTCCGCGCCGAACGGCGATCGCACGTGCTGCTCGAGCCCTGGTTCGTCGCCGCGCTAGATGCAGTCGCGATCAACCTCGCGTTCTATCTCGCCTGGTTCGCGCGCTACGAACTGGAGATCGGCGCCGAGCTGCTCGTGCAGAACTACGTCGAGTGGGATCAGTACTCCTCCATTCAACTCGCGCTGACCGTTGTCACCTTGATCGTCTTCCGGCTTCAGGGGCTCTACCGGCTGCGACGCGGCACTACCCTGGTAGACGAGGTAGGGATCCTCTTCAACGGCACGCTCGTCGGCATCGCGATCATGATCGTCGGCGTCTTCTACCTGCGTCCGTTCGGCCTCTCGCGCCTCGTGTTTGTCTACGCCGCGATGCTGATCGTCATCATCCTCACCCTCGTTCGCTACCTGTACCGGGCGTACCGGGGGTACCTTCGGCGGCGTGGCATCGGACTGCACTGGATCATCGTCGTCGGCACGGGGCCGCTCGGACGCCTGATCATGCAGAACGTCGTCGCCCAACCCGAACTCGGCTATCAGATCGCCGGCTTCATCGATGACGAGCGGACCGAGGATATCGGGCGGTTCCGGTCGTTGGGGAAGACAGTCGACCTCATCCACCTTCTCGAGCCGACCGACGTCGACGAGGTCGTCATCGCCCTGCCCTCGCGCGATCACGCCCTCATCAGCCAGTTGATGCTGGCCTGCGCCCAACGGCGGGTTGCCTTCCGCATCGTGCCCGACTTTTTCGAACTGAGTCTCAATCAAGTCGATATCGTCGACATCAACGGCGTCCCCCTCATCGGCGTCCGCCAGACCCAGTTGAGCGCCAGCGGCCAGGTCACAAAGCGGGCGATCGACGTCGTGGGGGCTCTGCTCAGCATGGTCATCCTGGCGCCCCTCCTCGTCGTCGTCGCGCTCCTCATCAAGCTGGATTCACCCGGGCCGATCATGGTCCGGCAGACGCGCATCGGCCGCGGCGGCCGCCCGTTCGAGTTCCTCAAGCTGCGATCGATGTATGTCGGCGCGGAATCGGCGCTCAACCAGATCCGCCATCTCGACGAATCGGGGAGCAGCGGACGCATCTTCAAGGCGCGCGACGATCCGCGACGCACCCGCGTCGGCCGATGGCTCCGGAGGTTCTCCATCGACGAGCTGCCCCAGGTGCTCAACGTCCTGCGCGGCGAAATGAGCCTCGTTGGGCCGAGACCGCCATTCCCCCACGAGGTGGAGCGGTACGAGGACTGGCATCGGCGCCGCCTCGAGGTCCTCCCCGGCATCACCGGCCTCTGGCAGGTGAGCGGACGCAGTAACCTCACGTTCGATGAGATGGCGTTGCTCGATATCTGGTACATCGAGAATTGGTCGATCGGGCTCGACATGAAGATCCTCTTCCGCACGCCGGCCGCGGTGGCTCTGGGCACGGGCGCGTACTGATGGAGGTGCGCGCCTACGGTCGGATCCTCTGGCGGCGGCGCGGGCTCGTCCTCGTCGTCAGTCTCGCGAGCCTCATCGTCGCGATCGTCAGCGTCCTTTCACTGCCGCAACCGTTGCCCAGCTACCAGGCGACGGTGATCCTCAGCGCGCGGCCGAAGAATATCCCTGCGCTTGCCGGCAACCAGTACGGCGATTACTACCTCTACATCGCCTCGGAGTTTCTCAACGACGATCTCATCACCCTCGCGGAGTCACACGGGTTCTTCGAGGCGATCCAGCGGCGCTACGCCGGGCGCCCAGAAGGGCCGCCCTTCGGCTCCATTAGCGGGCGCAAGACCCATCGCGTCGTCACGTTCTCCATCTCCTCCAATCGCGCATCCGATGCTCTGGCGCTCGCCCAGGGGGTGATCGACGTCTTTCTCACCCCGCACGAGGGGGAGCCGCGCTATCTGGCCGCGGTGAGCGCGCAGGATCCGGACATCACCATCCTCGACCCCCCGCGCCTGACCGCCGAACCGGGCGTGCGCCGCGGCGCGATCGATGTGGGCATTCGCGCCCTGCTCGGCATCCTCGCCGGCATCGGCCTGGCCTTGTTCCTCCACTACATCGACCCGACTCTTCGCGATCGCGACGAGGTAGAGACCGCGTTGGGCGCGCCGGTGCTCGTGGAGATACCAGGGCGGTGAGGTTCCGGCCGGAGCCGAAACCCACCCCAACCCTTCAGAAGGGAAGTCCCGCGGCGCCGGCCAACGCGCCGTAGAGCGCGGGATCGATGCCGACCCGCTCGAACGCCAGGAACATCACCACATCGACCGCCTCTCCGGGGCGCAGGCGCGCCGTCCGGGTCGTGTCGATGTCGCCGCCGTAGGGACCCATCACCAGCACGCTCAAGCGCTGCCCCTCGCGTCCGGAGACGAGCACGATCGCCGCGCCATCACTCGCCTCAGCG
>VGOZ01000039.1 GCA_016875715.1 Chloroflexota bacterium
CGGCACTCGAACTGGCCGAGGACGGGTTCGCGATGCACGATGTGATGCGAGACACGATCCTGGATCCCGATGCGCTGCCGTACGTCCGCCAGTGGCCCGGCTCGCGAGCGGTGTTCCTCGACGCGGCGGGCGATCCGCTGCCCATCGGAGCGCGGGTCCGCCAGCCCGATCTCGCCCGCACGTTCCGCCGCCTCATCGCCGCGGAACAGGGCGCGGCGACCCGGGAGGCCGGGCTCGCGGCCGTGCGCGATCTCTTCTACCGCGGCGACATCGCCGAGGAGATGGTGCGCTTCTCCAACGCTGAGGGCGGCTGGCTCTCACGCGAGGATCTGGCGATCTACCGGGTGGAGATCGGCGTGCCGCTCCGAATCCGCTATCGCGATACCGAGGTGTACGCCTGCGGCCCGTGGTGCCAGGGCCTGGTCGTACCCGAGACGCTGGCGATCCTCGAGCGGTACCCGATCGGGACGCTGGAGCCGTTCGGCGCCGACCATCTGCACCTCGTCCTCGAGGCGCTGAAGGCCGCGTTCGCTGATCGGGAGCGATACATCGGCGATCCGCGGTTCGTCGAGGTGCCGATCGAGGGGATGCTGAGCCGCGCCTACGCCGAGGCGTGGCAGCGCCGGATCGATCCGCGGCGCGCCTCCGAGGGGATGCCCGAGGCGGGCGATGCGTGGGCGCATCAGGGCGTCGGACGGGCGACCGAGCCGTGGGCGGCGCCGCGACCGTCAGCGGGCGTGGTAGGACCGGATACGAGCTACGTCGCGACAGTGGATGCCGCGGGGAACATCTTCTCGGCAACGCCGAGCGATGCGGCCTGGGACGCGCCATTCGTTCCGGGGCTGGGCATCACCATCTCCGGCCGCGGGACACAGAGTTTCCTCGCGCCGGGACACCCCAGCGTGGTCGCGCCGGGGAAGCGGCCACGCCTGACCCCCTCACCGGGAATCGTGACCCGCGGCGAACGCTTCGCGATGGCATACGGCACGCCGGGTCTGGATGTCCAGCCTCAGGCGATGGTCCAGATGGTGGTCGGGATGGTCGATTTCGGCCTCGACCCGCAGGTCGCGATCGAAGCGCCGCGGGTGGCGACCTACTCCTTTCCGGCCAGTTCCGACCCGCACCCCTACCAGCCCGGCCTGGCGCGTGGCGAGAGTCGGCTCGGCGCGGAGACGCTGGCCGAACTCGCCCGTCGCGGGCACCGAATGGAAAGATGGCCCGCCTACGCCCGCGCGGCCGGTTCGCTGGGCGCGGCCGGGTACGACCGGGACGGTGGCTACCTCTTCGGCGCAGCGGATACGCGGCGGATCGCCTATGCGATCGGACGATGAGGGGCTGGAGTCCTCACCCCGACCCTCTCCCGCTCCGACGGGAGAGGGAGTTCCAGCCTGGCCCGCACCGGCCGCTAGAGGTTGAATCGGCCGAGGGGTTCGGCGCACGCGGGTGGGGGCTTGCGCGACGCGCTCCCCGAAGGTGATCTCTCGCCCCGCGCCTGGTGGTGGGGGCTCGGTCTGGTCCTTCTCTTCGCCGCGATCCTCCGCCTCCTCTGGATCGACCGCTACCCGCCCGGCCTTCACTTCGACGAGGCGGTCTACGGTCTTCAGGCGCTCGACCTGCTCGCCCACCCGCGCCCGATCGTCTTCCTGCCCGCGTACACGGGTCACGAGCCGCTCTATCTCTACCTCCTCGCCCCAGCGCTGGGGCTCTTCGGCGCCACGGCTACGGTGCTGCGCGCGACGACCGCCGTCATCGGGATCGCGGGGGTTCTGACGACCGCGCTGGTTGGCCGCGCGCTGCTCGGTACGGCTGGCGGTCTGCTCGCGGCCGGATTCATGGCCGCCTCCTTCTGGCACCTCATGTTCTCGCGCCAGGCGTACCGGCTTTCGGTTCTCGTCGCGCTGGCGCCGCTGGGGATCTGGCTCCTGCTCCGCGCACGCGCGCGGCCCACGCCGCTCCGCGCGGCGCTGGCGGGTATCGCGCTCGGTCTTCTCGGCTACACCTACGTGACGGCGCGGCTCATCCTCATCGCGCTCGCCCTGTACCTCCTCATCGATCTCCTCCTTTCCCGACGAGACCGCGCCCGCGTGCGCGCGCTGGCCATCACCGGCCTCACCGCCGCGCTCGTCCTCCTGCCGCTCGGGGCGTACTTCCTCCGCCATCCCGAGGCGTTCACGACTCGGTTCGACCAGACGGTCGGTGCCGACGTCCTCACGGGCATCGGCGACACGCTGCGGATGTACGGCCTGCGCGGCGACATCCAGCCGAAGTTCAATCTGCCACTCCGTCCGGCGCTCGACCCGATCCTCACCGTGCTCGGCGTGGTGGGGATCGGCGCGCTCGTCCGCTCGCGTCGGTCGCTGTGGCCCGGCGGACCGCTCCTGATCCTCTGGCTGCTGGGCGCCCTGGCGGCCGGGCCGCTCACGATCGACAGCCCGAACCACGGCCGCCTTCAGGCCGCCGCGCCGCCCAGCTACCTGCTGGTCGCGGCCGGCGCGCTGGCGCTCGGCGCGCTGCTCCCGCGGCTCATCCGACACCCGATCGGCCGCCGTCTCCCATTCGCCGCGGGCGCGCTCCTCATCGCCGGACAGGGAGCGATCGCGGCGCGGGACTACTTCCTCGACTGGGCACCGAGTGCCGCGACCTTTGCCGCGCTCCACGGCGACGTGCGCCTCCTCGCCGAGGTCGCGGCCACCGAGATCGCGCACGATGGCACGGTCACGTACGCCGCCAGCCAGTACTTCGATCATCCCACCGTCGCATTCCTCGCCGGCGACGCCGCGGCACGCCTGCGCTGGTACGACGGACGGGTCGCATACGTCGCGCCGCCGCCGGGTCAGTCGGCACGGTACCTCATCCCGTCGTCGGCGGCCGCGCTCGGCGCCTCTGTCGGCGCGTCGCAGGGGACGTGGACCGGCCCGGACGGGATCGCGCTCGAGGTGCGGGCGCGAGAGGAGGCCGCGCCAATACCCACCAGCGCGATGCCAATCGGACTTCGCTTCGGGCCATCGGCGCCGGGTGCCGTCCCCTGGGCGGAACTGGTCGGCATCGACCCGCCGACCGCGGGCCGAGGCGGCGACGCGCTGCGGGTGA
Organism: Chloroflexota bacterium; assembly: GCA_016875715.1. Lineage (GTDB taxonomy): Bacteria > Chloroflexota > UBA6077 > FW602-bin22 > FW602-bin22 > VGOZ01. The sequence goes on from VGOZ01000039.1 coordinate 3,091, forward strand.
TGACCCGATGGCGCCTGCTCGTCGATCGGCCGGAGTTCACGCCGACCTTCTTCGTCCACGCGATCGATGAGATGGGGAGGCGCTGGGGACAGCAAGACGTGAGCCCCTACCCGGCGGAATCCTGGCGATCGAGCGAGACTCTCAGCATCGCCTTCGCGGTCCCGCTCGACTCGACGGCGCCGGCCGGTGAGTACCGCCTGCGATTCGGCGCGAGCACGCTTGACGGCCGCCCGTTCGCGGTGCAGCGGAGCGACGGCGCGCAGACCGCCGATCCACGGTCAACCGGCGTCCCTGTGGCGCATCGCGGTGAGGTGGACGTGCCTCGCTTCGTGCGCCGGGTGGGGGATGGCGACGCCGTCCTCGGCCAACCGCGGGCCTACGGCTCCGTCACCCTGTTGGCGGCGCGCTGGCCGCGCGCGGTCTCGGTCGGCATTCCCGCCGATCTCCATTTGTACTGGCGGGCCGAAATCGACCGTCCCGACGACGAGGTCCTGATCCGGCTCAGCGACGCGCCGACGGCACAACGCGACCTCGGTCGTCTCTCGCTCGCCACACTTGATCCCTACCGCCCGTGGATGCGCGAGGCAGCGCAGCGATCGGTCGTACGGTTCACACCCCGCCGCGAAGATGTTGGGGAGGGAACGCTCACCGTCCGCGTCGGCGGGCGCCATCATGCACTCGGACAGGTCCTCGTGCGCGATACCGATGCCCTGTTCCAGCCCCCGTCGTTCGCGCGGAGCACCGACGCGACGTTCGAGAACGACCTCGCGCTGGTCGGCCTCGACGTGGGGTCGGGCAGCGTCACGCTCATCTGGCGCGCCGGAGGGCCCGGGTCGATCGATCTGAAGGTTTTCGTCCACGCGCTCGATGCGACGGGCCAGATCCTCGCCCAGAGCGACCGGCCGCTTCTCGCCGCCGGGAGGGCTCCGGACGCATGGATCGCCGGGGAGTTCATCGTCGACCGCCACCCGCTCGCCCGTGCGACCGGGACGACCTCGCTCGCGATCGGTCTCTACGACCCGGCCTCAGGCGCGCGCGTCGGTCGCGTTGGTGGCGGCGACTACGTCGCCGTGCTCCTGGCGCCGTGAGATACGCGTGGCGGAGGATTGGCCGGATGGACCAGCGTATCGCTGGCGAGCGGTGACCCTCACGCCAACCCTCTCCCGCCCCGGCAAGAGAGGCTGGAAGCCCGCGGTCCCGACCGGGAGGCGCGTCCTCAGCCCTCCGGGCGCGCGGCTTCCGCGGCGGGGACCGCTGTGAACTCTTCGTGGCAGGGTACGCTCGTGACGACGAAGCCCGGCTGGAACAGCAATTGGAGTTTGAGGAACTGCGCCGACTGGCCGTGGAGGAGGTGCTCCCACCAGTCGTTCGGCACGTACTCGGGCAGCACGACCGTCACGTAGTCGAGCCCCTCGGCGCGTCGGAGTTCCGTCAGGTACTGCAGGAGTGGCCGGGTCAGGCTGCGATACGGCGACTCGATGATCGTCAGCGGCACTCCCGCGCCCCAGCGGTTCCACTGTGCCTCGAGTTCCGCGACCGATTCGTGCTCGACCGCGACGTGGACCGCAGTCACGTCATCGGAGAGCGAGCGCGCGTAGCGCAGCGCCTCGATCGCCGGTCGGTCCAGCCGCGCCAGGGGGATAACGACCGCGTTGCGGGGTTCCTCGGTGGCGCTCGGGACCGGCGGCAGGGCACGGTGCGCGGCCGCTACCCGGTAATGAGCTTTGACATTCATGAAGACCCAGATCAGGAACGGGATCGTCACGAGGATGAGCCAAGCGCCCCAGCCAATGGGCAGACCAGGGATGATCGGCAGGTCGGGGTTCGAGAAGTTCGTCACCGCCGCCATGAGCGCGACGAAGCCTGTCACGGTCGCGCCGACGCCGTTGATCCCTGCCTTGAGCCACCAGACATTCCCTTCCCGGAGGGTGAGGAACCGTTTGACCATTCCTGCCTGGGAGCAGGTGAAGGCGATGAAGACGCTCACCGCGTAGAGGGGCAGGAGCGCGCCCGTGGAACCGCCGAAGGCGAGGATGAGAAGCGCGCTCATCAGGCCGAGAAGGACGATCCCGTTCGAGAAGGCGAGCCGCTCTCCGCGGAGGGCGAGCTGGTGGGGCGCGAAGTCGTCGCGTGCCATGAACGAGGCCAGACGGGGGAAGTCGGCGTAGGCGGTATTCGCGGCCAGCACGAGGATGAGCACCGCCGACGCCTGGACGATGTAGTACAGGACGGAGTCGGCGAAGACAGAGCGAGCGATGATCGAGATGAGCGTCTCGGAGTGGCTGGGGATGATCGTCCCGCCGACGATCAGCACCGAGAGGCCGAGGAACATCACCGCCAGGATCACCGCCATGATCACGAGCGTCATCGCGGCATTCTTCTGTTCCGGCGCCTTGAACGCCTGGATGCCATCCGAAATCGCCTCAGTGCCGGTCATTACCGCCGAGCCGACCGCGAACGCCCTCAGGAGGAGGAAGAGAGACATCTCCTGGGTTCCTGGCGGCAGTTCCATGGGGTGCGAGACCTCGAACGTCCCGGTCGCCAGGCGGTGGAGGCCAACGCCGATCATCAGATACATGGAGACGAGGAAGACGTAGGTCGGGATCGCGAAGATGCTCCCTGAGTCCTTGATTCCGCGCAGATTCGCCAGCGTCACGAGGAGGATCAGCGCTACCCCGATCGCGACCCGACCGGGCAACAGGAAGGGAACGGCCGAGGTCAACTGATCGACCGCCGAGGCGACTGACACGGAGACCGTCAGGATGTAGCCGATCACCAGACTCGACGCGGCGATCAGCCCCACGCGGTCCCCGAGGTTACCCCGGGCGACGATATAGCTCCCGCCCCCCTTTGGGTACGCCTGGATCGTCTGGCGATAGCTGGTCACCACGATCGCGAGAAGACAGATGACCGCGACGGAGATCGGCAGCGACCAGGTGAGCGCCGCGGCGCCGGCGGCGAGGAGGATGATGACGGTCTCCTGCGGCGCGTAGGCGACCGAGGAGAGCGCGTCGGAGGAGAAGACCGCCAGCGCCTTCCGCTTCGAAAGACGTTCCTCGTGTTCGAGTGCGTTGTGGATGGGGTCGCCGACGAGCCAGCGGCGCAGTGCCCCGAACGCGCCTCGGGGACGCTCCAGCTCGACCATCGCCTCGAGCCGGCCCCGGCCGATGCGCTCGAACCCTCGGAACGAACGGCGGACGACCCGCACCGTCACGTCACCGGGATGCAGCCCCGGCTTCACACGCGCGTGCACGTGGCGGTCGGTCGGCGCGCGCCGCGCCGCGTTATCACCGCCGGGCTGTTGCTGCTCCTGGCTCACGCCATCTCTCCGACCGACTCTTTCGAACCGCGTTCAGGCGTGCACGGGTGCCCGAGGTGAATCTTCGGACCATTTCCCGTACCACGCAAGGGCATCGTGCGGGCGCCGGAACTTCGCTCGAAAGCTCTCTCGGCCGCTCGGCTCCCCTGACGATGAACCCAGCCGTCTAAACCTTCGGCAGAACATCCTCGGCGATTATCGCCACGCCCTCCATATCATCCAGATCGAACCGCTGGACCATGATCTCCTCGACTCCGGCCGCGGCGTGCGCGCCGATCCTGTCGATGACCTCGGCCGGGGTGCCCACGATCGTATGGGGCGAACGGGCGCGTTGGGCAGCCAGCGCGGCCGCGGCATCGAGACCCGGCATTTCTGCCAGGAGGTGGCGGACGCGTGGCGCGAGGTCGCTCCCCCGGTAGCAGATGATCTGGATCATCTGCGTGCGCCGGACGTCACCGGGCTGACGCTCCGCCTTCACCAGGAGATCGGAGAGCAGGTCGGAACTCTCCCGGAACGCCTCCGGCGCGCGCGGCCCAACGTTCCAGATATCGGCGTACTTCGCGGTGAGCGGCAGCGTCCGCAGCGGACCGGCCCCGCCGATCATCAGTCGCGGCCCGCCCGGGCGCGGCGACTGGGGGAGGAGCACGGCGTCCTGCAGATGGTAGAACCGCCCGCTGTGGCTCACGGGTCCCTCGCGGCGAGTGAGCAGGTCGATGACCTTCAGCGCCTCGGAGAGGCGGGCCATACGGGTCTTCCGGTCACCAAGCTCGTAGCCGAAGCCGACGTGCTCCCGCTCCATCCAACCCGCGCCGACGCCGAGGATGAACCGTCCCCCGCTCAGATTGTCGAGGGCCAGCGCGTCGCGCGCGAGCCAGACCGGATCGCGAAAGGAGACCGGCGAGACGAGCGCGCCGAACTCGAGTCGCGCGCTGTGATCGGCGAGGTAGCCGAACGCGAGGCCGATCTCGACCGCATCGACGTATCCCGATCCCGAAGGGTAGAAGTGGTCGCAGCAGTAGAGGCCGCGGTAGCCGAGCCGGTCGACCTCCGCGACGATCCGCTTCCAGCGCGGCCACGAGAGGCCGCCGGCGATTTCGATCTGGACCGAGAGCGCGACCATTGCTACCCCCCCCCCGCGCGACCGCGCTTCGGGACGACGGCTGCGGCCCCGGTGTAGTTCAGCCGCGGGGTCGCTGTCCACCGGCGCACGGTATGTCTGTTCGGGACCGCATTCGTCAGATGCGACTCGCGGGGTGAGGGGGTGTCCGCCGGCGCTCCGACAGCCCGTTTCGACGTTGCCCTAACGCGCTCACAGGTTCAACAGACGAGGCAGCCCGTACTATTGCGGAGCGGCCGTTCGGCGGCGACGGCGCTGGCTCGCGGGCGCGGGCGGATTGCGAGAGGGAGCAGGGAATGATGCGGCGCACGATTCGCTTCGGCGCGATGCTGGGGTTGCTGGCGATGGCGTTCGGGTTCGTGCCCGCAGCCGGTGCCCAGCAGGCCGACTATGCAATCGCGGGAGGCCGCTTCTACTCCCAGACCGGCGGCGGGGGTGGCAACGGTTTCAGCGTCGTGGATGGCGGCTGGGATTTCAACGGCCAGGAGATCCGGTTCTGGAGCGAGTTCCGGCGCCTCGGTGGGGTCACCACGCTCGGCTATCCGGCGAGCCGTCGCTTCCAGGGGCCGGGTGGGTTCACGTATCAACTCTTCCAGCGAGGGGCGTTGCAGTGGCGACCGGAACGGCGCGGCGCGCTCCTCAGCAACATCTTCGAGTGGTTCCAGGAGAACAATCAGGATGAGTTCCTCGCCGCCCAGGGGATTCCCGCGGCGATTCGTGACGATGGCTCCTCCGGCAACTACCAGCTCGCCGTGCAGGTCCGCACCGGCTGGATGACGAACGACACGATCCGGCGCCATTTTCTCTCCAGCCCCAACGCGGCGGTGATCCGGAACTGGACGCAGGACGCCGCGATCGAACTGTATGGGCTGCCCATGTCGCGGCCGGAGCGGGCCGGGCCGTTCGTCGTCCAGCGGTTCCAGCGCATCGCCTTCCAGTTGTGGGTCGATGCCGTGCCGGGTATGCCGGCGCCGGGATCGGTCGTCGGCATCCTGGGCGGCGATCTCCTGAAACAGGCCGGCATCGTGTCCGGCGCCGCGACGCTGCCCGAGGGCCCCGGCGGCACCTCGCCAACAACTGCCGCGCCAGCCGCACCTCCCGCGGCGACGCCGACGCCGGTCTCCTCTCACGCGTGGAGGGTCGAGGGTCCGAACGTCTACCCGAACTGCGGCACGACCTGGGTGTGGGGCAAGGTCAAGGACGCGACCGGCGCGGGCGTGGACGGCATCTCCGTCCGCACCTGGAACGACTGGGGCAACGGGATCATCAGCGGCAGCGGCCAGCCCGGACGTGAGACCGGCTACTGGGATCGCATCATGGGCGGGGGCGTGCGCCCGGGCACCTGGTACGCCGCGGTGGTGGATGGGAACGGCGTGATCTCCTCGCCGGTAGCGGTGTTCACGTTCACCGGTGACTGCGGCGCCGGGGGCATTCAGAGCGTGGAGTTGAACTGGGTCCGCCGCTGACCGTGTGACGGTGCGCGGCGTCCTCGCTCGCGCATCGTGTCTCCAGCCCGGGCGGACCGGAGCGAGCCGGTGCCTTCTGAGATCGGTGCTGGCGCGGCTTCGCGGGCGAGATCGGGTGCTCGCGGGTGCCTGGTTAATGACCGACAGGCGAGCGCGAGGACCATCCGCGGCGACGTGGTTGAGGATCGTGGGCGCAACGACCGACCAATGCCCGGGACCCCCTCTCCCGCCGACACGCGGGTACCCCTCTCCCGCCGCGGCGGGAGAGGGTTGGAGTGAGGTGTCCGGCGCCCTGTGCCGGGCGGGTCAGCCGACCGGGGCAATCAGTTCGGTCCGGATCTTCCCGGGGTCGGTTTCTTCCGGCGGCGACCAGTAGATCTTCCAGTCGCCGCGATCCATCGTCAGCCCGCGGCCGGAGATGTCCCCGTGGAAGCGCATCCAGGCGTCGCTGAGCCCGTCGTAGGCGCCGACGTGCCAGGTGCTGGCGACCTTGCCGCCCGGTAGTTCGTCTCCGTAGACATCACCGTCATCGGCGACCCGCTGCGCGACGGGGAATCCCACATCGAGGTCGAACACACCGTCCTTCGGGGGGCCGAAGTGGCGGGTGAGGGCGGGTCCACTCGGCGCGAGACCGCGACGCGCGAGCGAGCCATAGACGGCGCCGAACGCCCTGCCCATCTCCGCCGGCAGGTCGCGTACGCCGCGCAGGCCCACGATCGCGATCGGCTGAGGGTCAACCTGCTTCAGTTCCACGGCCATCACCTCTCTCATGACCTCCACTTCGGACGAGGAGAGGAGAGGAGAGCCCGTCGGGGCCTGGCGCTGAACCCGCGGGGGCCGCAACCGCGGAGCGGCGGATGCCGCCAGGCCGGCACCTCCACCGTACAATGGCGCCGCCGATGCCTCGCTACGACGAACCGGACGTCCTCATCATCGGTGCCGGCGCCTCGGGGGCGGCCGCGGCCTGGTACCTCGCCGGGCACGGCTTCCGGGTGACCTGCCTGGAACAGGGCGGCTGGTTCAAGGCCGACGGTCAACTCGGTCTGGACTGGGAGAGCCGCCGGTTCGGCGATCTCAACCCCGATCCCAACGTACGGCGAAACGTCTGGGACTACCCGATCAACAACCGGGAATCGGCGATCACGCCGCTGATGGTCAACGGCGTCGGCGGCAGCACGGTGATGTGGGGCGCCCACTTCCCCCGCTACCATCCGAGCGACTTCCGCACCCGCACGCTCGACGGTGTCGGCGACGACTGGCCCCTCAGCTACGCCGAGCTCGAGCCCTGGTACGACCTCAACGATCGGATGATCGGCGTGGCCGGCCTGGCTGGCGATCCGGCGTTCCCACCGAAACCACCGCGCCCGCTGCCACCCGTGGCGATCGGGCGCTCCGGCCGGACGGTCGCGGCCGGGTTCGATCGACTCGGCTGGCACTGGTGGCCCTCAGACGGCGCGATCGTCACCCGCCCGTACGGGCCGGGGCGGCACGCGTGCAACAACTGCGGCCCCTGCGGGATGGGGTGCCCGATCGGCGCGCGGTCGAGCGCGGATGTGTCGTACTGGCCGATCGCGCTCCGCCTGGGCGTCGACCTGCGCACCGGTTGCCGCGTCCGCGAGATCGCGGTGGATGCGTGGGGCCGTGCGCGGGGCGCCCTCTACTACGAGGGCGAGCACGGCCTGCGCGAGCAGCGCGCCCCGATTGTCGTCATCGCGTGCAACGGTATCGGCACGCCGCGCCTCCTCCTGAACTCGGTCTCCCCGCAGTTTCCCCACGGCCTCGCCAACCGCAGCGGCCTCGTGGGCAAGAACCTCATGTTCCACGCCTACAGCACGGTCTGGGGCGTGTTCGACGAGCTGCTGGATGGGCACGCCGGTCCGGGCGGCAATCAGATCGTCAGTCACGAGTTCTACGAGACGGATCACTCCCGGGGGTTCGTCCGCGGTTTCCAGTTGCAGGTCGTCCGTGGCGGCGGCCCGATGGGCACCGCGCTCGGTCATTCGCGCTTGCTCCCACGGGGCGAAGCGCTGCCCTGGGGTCGCCACCACCATCGCACGTTCGACGAGCGATTCGGCCATCTGGTCAACGTGAGCATGAACGGCGAGGACCTGCCCGAGACGATCAACGAGGTCGCGCTCGATCCCCATCTCACCGATAGCGACGGCATTCCGGCGCCGCTCGTCCGCTACCGCCTGAGCGAGAACAGCCGGAAGATGATCGACTTCGCGGTCGCGCGGTCGAAGGAGGTCCTCGAGGCTGCCGGCGCGCGGCAGACGTTCGTGCCGAACACGCTGCCCATGGCCGGGTTCCATCTGATGGGCACCTGTCGGATGGGGGACCATCCCTACGGCTCGGTCGTCGATCGCTGGGGTCGCAGTCACGACGTACCGAATCTGTACATCGTCGATGGCAGTCTGTTCGTCACCAGCGGAGGGGTGAACCCGACGCCCACTCTCCAGGCACTCGCCCTGCGCACCGCGGCACATATCGCCGGACAGGCCGCATGATGCTCGCTTATCTCGACGGGGCCGACCGTGTCCTGCTCGGGGCGATCCTCGATACGCTCCTGCCCGCCCACGAGGGGGTACCCGCGGCGGGAGAGCTCGGCATCGCCGCGGCGATCGAGGCACTCCTGGACGATGGGACCCGCCGTGGTCGGATCGTCGCGATTCTGCGGGCGACCGAGATCGTACTCGGCGGTCACGCTCTCACCGATCGTGACACCGCCGCCCGTGAGACGTCGTTACGCGAAGTTGAGGCGCGTGCACCCGTCGCGTTCGCCACCCTCGTCGAATGCGCGTACCGGACCTACTACAGCGATTTGCGCGTCCTCGCTCGGCTGGAGCGGACGCATGAATATCCGGCGCGCCCGCCGCAGCCGCTCGGGCACACGATCGAACCATGGGACGACGCGCTCATCACGAAGCAGCGGGAGCGCGGCCCGATCTGGCGGCCGGTCGACTGATCCGCGGTCAACCGGGTCATGTTTGAGTCCCGTCAGCCGGTAAGGGTTCGCATCCACGCCGCGGAGACCTTCGCGCTCTCCCAGGGATCGCTGATGTCGGGTCGGTCGACCTCGACGACGGCCCAGCCGTCGAAAGTCGGGGGGGAGCGGCGCAAGCATCGCCTTCAGGTCCAGTTCGCCGCGACCCGGCTCGACCCAGAGTCCTTCCCGGACGGTCTGGCGATAGGTGTCGTCGCGCTCCTTGCCGCGGCGCGCGACGGCGAGGCGGCAGTCCTTGACGTGGAGGACCCGCACCCGCGCGGCGTACTCGGCGACGAGCGCGCGGACATCGGCATCCGCCCAGGCGAGGTGGCCGGTGTCGGGCGCGAACGCGAGGAGCGCGCTATCGATCGCGTCGAGGACGGCCCGCGTCTCCTCCTCGGTCTCCACCCAGGTGCCCACGTGGGGGTGAAACGCGGCACGGACGCCTTCGGCACGCATCGCCTCGGCGACCCGCGCGATCTGGGGGATGATCCGTGCGAGGCGGGCCGGGTCGGCCTGGTAGCCACGGGCCGGGTGGATGACGCGCGGCGCCTCGCGGGACATCCCGGTCGCCACAACGATGTCCGTCAGCCCGAACGCGGCGTGACGTAGCGCGGCGCCCGCCGCTCGGCCTTCGAGCGCCGCTACGTCCTCATCTCCCTCGGAAGCCCCCAGCGAGAAGTAGCCGGGCGCGGGCGCGAGGCCCACGTCGTCCAGTAGTCGCCGGTAGTCGTCGTCCGCCCAGCCGCCGGGGACATCCAGGAAGACGGCGTCGAATCCGGCGCTCTTGACCCGCGCCAGCAACTCGCGCGGGGGCGGGCTCAGCGCCGGATCGAGCCACCCGTCGTCGGTCGCCATCCACTGGATGGGATTCAGCGCGACGCGGTCGCGGCGAATTGCCATCGGTCACCTCTCAGTGCCCGGTGCAAGTATGGGACTCGCGGATTTGGACGCGTCCCGGGTGTTCGCAGCATCTCCGTGCGGCACCGTGCGGTCGGCGTAGCAGGTGGCCGATACCTGGCTGACGGCCTTCACCGTAAGCGACTTCCAGGACCTCCTGGATCTGCTCAAGAAGCATCCCGACTGGCGCGCCGCGCTGCGCCAGCACATCTTGCCCGACGATCTGCTCGAAATCCCGGCGCGGCGGCGGCGAAGTGCGGAATCGCAGCGTCGAACCGACGAGACCCTGGCGGCCCTCGCCCTGCGTCAGGATCGACTCGCAGCGCAGCTGGAAGCGCCCACCGGTCGCGTGGACGCGCTGAACGCTCGCACCGCGCGGGCGACCCCGGTTCTGTGGTTAGATAGCGGTGTGAACTCGGAGGTCACTGCGACGGCCGGAGTCGCGGCGCGCACGGGGGCACACCTGTTGCTCGAAGCGCTGGCGCGACATGGTGTGGACACCCTCTTCGGCGTGCCCGGCCACGGCGCCTACCCGATCTACGACGCGCTCAACGATGTCGCCGCGATCCGGCCCTACGTGGGCCGCAACGAGCAGGGAGTGACCTTCGCTGCCGAGGGCTTCGCCAGCGCGACCGGCCGTGTCGCCGTGGCGACGAGCGTGCCTCGCGCCGGGCTCACCAACGCCGCGACCGCCATCTGGGAAGCGAACGACATGCCTTCCCGCCTGCTGTTCCTCCTCGAGGCGGACCCCAGCCATCGCGCGATCCTCGGACCGATCTGCCGCTATCACGAGATCGCCACATCGGCGGAGGCGATCGTCCCCGCCGTGGAGGGCCTGCTGGCCCGGCTCACCCGTGGTCGGCCGGGCTCCGCGGCGCTTGAGGTGCCCCAGGCCGTGCTCGCCGGCGGCGTTGCCGCGCAACCCCGGGCTGCATCTGGCACCGCGACGACCCATGCCATCCCGGCGTCGCTGCCCGGCATCGCTGAGGCGCTCGTCACGGCGCATCGTCCCCTCCTCATCGCCGGTGCGCCGGCGGCGGACGCGCCAGAGGCACTGACCCACCTGGCCGAGGCGCTTGGCGCGCCAGTTCTCGTCGATGGCCGTGGCAAGGGAGCCATCCCCGATCGCCACGCCCTAGCGCTCGGGATGTCCTGGGCGCGCCTGAGGCCGGCCGAAGAACTGGTCGCCGCTGCCGATGTCGTCCTGGCGATAGGCGCGACGGACGCGCCTATCGACGTGGACGAGGGGAGTGCGATCGTGGCACAACGACCCACGGAGTGGCGCGCGCGCCACCTGCTCCAGATCGACTGGGATGGTGCGCGCTCGGGCGTGACGCGAGGCGCCGCATTCGGCCATGTGCCCACGCTGCTCGACGCGCTGGCCGGTCACATCCCGCCCCGTCGCGGCGACTCAGGATGGGAGCCCGGGCAGATGGCCGCCGCGCGCGAGGCGTTCCGCCGTTATGCCGCCGAGACCGTGCCCTGGGCGCTGCCGCTCTGGCACCACCTCCGCGCCTCGCTCCCCGAGGAGACGATCCTCTGTGCCGATTCGCTGGTGGGGCTCTGGACGGCTCGCCTCTACCCGGTGGATCGGCCCCGGTCGTTTCTCTACCCGTGGGGCACGGGGACGCTCGGGCGGGCCGTGCCGGCCGCGCTGGGCGCGGCCCGCGCCTATCCGCACCGTCCCGTGGTCGCGCTGATGGGCGATGGCGCCTTCATGTACAACGCGCAGGAGCTAGCGACCGCGGCGCTCCACGGCCAGAAGATCGTCGTCCTCATCGCCAACGACGACGGCTACGGTGCGATCAAGCACAACATGACCCGGATGTTCGGGCGATCGATCGCTCACGAACTGCGCAACCCCGACTTCGTCGCGCTGGGCCGCGCGTTTGGTATGCGAGCCCGTCGCCTCGCCACGCTCGACGATCTGCCGACGGCGATTCACGATGCGCTCGATGCGCCGGACTCGTCCATCATCGAACTGCCTCTGGAGTTGCGGCCCCCGCGGTTCTGAAGCCACCAGTCTGGGCCGGGCGAAGGATGTCGGATCAGAGTGAGGCGCGTATCGGGTTTCTTCGGCGGCTCCGCGCGGTGCGGGAACTTACCGGCGAGCCCGTCGCGCGGGAACAGATCGAGCAGATCCTGGAGGTCAACCGCTGGTCGGGCAGCGGCGTCAACCGGCAGCCCTGAAACGTCGTCGTCGTGCGCGATGCGGGACGCGCGGCTGCAGATGGGGGAGTAGGGAGGCCGGCCGGTAGCCGCGGCCGACGGCCGTGCTCCTCATCGCGATCGCTGCGGAGGGCCCGAGCCTCGATGAGGGCGGATGGCGGATCGGCTCTGCCTCGGGGCCGCCGCCGTGGGTCTCGGCTCGACCGTCGCCACGCGGAAGAACGAAGGCCCGGAGCGGGTGAAGCAGATCCTGGGGATCCCGGCGGAGCGGCGCGCGGTGGCCGTCGTCGCGATCGGCCATACCGACCGGGTCGCCCGTAAGGCGAAGGCGCCGGTGGCCGAGCCGCGCAAGCCAAAGTGTGTCTTCGCGCGGTGGGACAGGTTCCAGGTCAGCCGACCTCGCCTCCTCGGAGGAAAGGGGTCGAGGCGAAGATGAATCGGCCCGGGTGCCTGCGTGTTCTCAGGCAGGAAGCGCGAGCGGACTCACCTGCGGCGCGTGTGCGTCGATGCCGCCCGGGATCGCGAGACGCACGTCGTGGCCCTCGATCACCGAACGCCGTTCGCTGACGAGCCACCGCAGCATGGCCCTCTCTGTCAGCTGGACGATCGAGTCGTCAAAGAGGATGCGACGAGAGATCGGGAAACCGAGGGTGTCAACACCGCCGCCAAAGCGGAACGCCGAGAACAGGCGCGCCTCCTCGTTGTCGACGATGGCGAACCCGTGCATCCCATCCATCGCGCCGGTTTGCGAGTAGAAGTGCCCGCCGGCGACGGGGTGATCGATCGGCAGGCCCGGCTCCGGTTGCGGCACATCGCGGACGAAGTCGTAACGCCGGATGGGGGTGTACTCGGGGTTGTAGCGGATGACACGGTAGGCGACTCCAATCTGTCGCGCGGCCTCGTAGACCCACACTGCGGTACGGCTCTCGGTCGCCCAACCGGCGAAGACGCGGCAGTGGCTCCGTCGCCCGACGTAGGGGAGGTTCATCACGTCGCCGGGCATCAACTCTCCGACGCCGATCTTGAACGACCAGGCGTGGATCGTGTCGGTCGACTGGCGGGGGATCTTCCAGATCCAGGAGACGTAGGCCGAACAATCGATGCCGTTCTTGATGTCGTTTCCGCCATAGCGATACGGCGTGCCGAGGATGGAGGCGGCCATCTCGAGCGAGGTGGACGCGGCGACGGGTGGGGCGGCTGAGGCGAGGGAGAGCGGGATGCCTCCAGCGAGCGCCGCACCGGCCGCGGCGAGAAAGGTCCGTCGGTTCACGGATCGATTCCCACCAGAAGGTTGGTCTGGCAACGGAACATAGCCGATCGTCCCACCCAGAGGCACAGAAGATCCGCTCCCGGACCACGGGCACGGGGCGGTAAGCGGTTACAGCCAGGCCAGTACCCTGCCTGGAACGAACGATTGCCCTATGTCTGCGTGTTTCTCCGATGACGGCCTGCCCAGCCGACGACGAGGAACTGTTTCTCTTCGTCGCGCAGAAAGTGGATCGAACAGCAGGTATTCGCGCCCCGCGCGCCGAGGGTCACGTGCTCCCCGAAGAGGCGCGACTCGCCCGCGTAATTGAAGGTGTACTCGCTGGTGTACTTCGCCTCTGTCGTACCAGAGATCCCGCTCTTCCACACCACGCCTTCGTCCCTCAGCAGGCCACGAAAGTCGTTCCCGAGCTTCCCGTCTGGCACGCTCTGCCACTCGCGCACGAGCGCAGCGAGCTTCGTAAGGACATGAAACACCTTGCCGGGATCCCGATAGGGCGAATCGGCGGCCGACTCGTGGGCACTGGGGAGAAAGATGAGTTCGCCGGCGTAGCGCTGCTCGGCGAGCTGGACTGCCTCCGCCATCGTCTTCGGCTGTTCGTCCTCGATATCGAACTCGCCTCTATCCGTCGCGCCGCGGCTCAACGTGCGATCGCCAAGACGCCGCTGGAGAGAGGCGATGCGCGCTTCGGCGGCCCTGAGGTTCGCCTCCAGATCGGCGATCCGGGATGCGAGCTTACCGTTCTCCTCGTGGAGGCGCACCACCTCGGCACCGCGCTCGATCGCCCCGAGCGCGCCATCCGGGTCGATCTCCGGCCGGGTCGCGGGAGGGACGGGTGCGCACGATTCGGCGAGGAGCTCAGCCGCGACCGCGATCTCCTCCATGAGGGCACCGAGGCGAGTGAAGTAGGCGCCCTGCTCCCTCAGGCCGGCCGGCGGCGCCGCGGCGAGCGCGTCATAGGATGCCAGCCTGCCGCGTAGTTCATCGAGCAGTCGCAGCGCCCCGCCCGGATCGTCGCCGACCGCGGCGGGATCGAACGCGTCGATCGTGTCGCGCGGGAGACTTGCCGGCCACTCGGCGCGGAGCCTCTCGATCGCCGCGACGAACCGCTGGCGCTGCTGGTGGCCTTCATCGCGCTGCGCGGCCAGCGCCTCGATCCGTGCCGCCAGGGCGCGCAGACGGTCCGGCGGGGCCAGACGCTCGGGCATCCGCGCGACCGCGTCCGCGAACCGCTGGAGCTCAGAAGGCCGATCGCCGATCCCTTCCGGGTCGTTGCCGCCAGTGCGCAGCGCAGCCAACCCCTGTACGATCGCCGACTCGCCGTGAGCGGCGGCTCCCGGAGGATAGTTACCGGTCGAAGCGCCCGCACCGGCTTCCCCCGCGATCGCCGCGCGGCCAGTCTGGTCCTCCGTCGTTCGCATGGGCGGAAGGGGGTCGCGGAATGGGCTGCCAGTGGTCGCGGCAGCGCCAGCGCTCTCGCCGGCTTGCACGCCTTCGTTCCGATCCTCCTTCTCCCGCGGCGGCGCGAATGGGTCGGGGTGAGGGCGCGCCTCAGCCATCGGCTCGGGATCCGGTGGTCGCGCTCCCCGATTCTTTGGCGGGGCGGTTTGGCCCGACGATCGCGCGGCGCGAGGCGACGGTGTCGGACCCGGTGGTTCCGTGGGCACGGGCGAGGTCCGGGGCAGCACGCACCGGGCGAACAGGGCGGCAGCGACCGTAGAGCGTTCGAAGCCCTCGCCGAGAGCAGCAGTGGCCTCGGCCAGCGCCGCGTCGCGTTCCGCATCGTTCATCCACAGGAGTTCCCACGGTTCGCGCTCGCCCTGGTTTTCGCGCCACCAATCCGCGATCGGCTGGAAGATGATCTCCGGCGCCAGGGGCCCCCAGGCCCTAATCATGGTCAGTACAGGGCCGAAGTCCTTCTTCGCGAACAACTGGCCGCACCGGTTCGCAAAGACATTGGGCAGCGCGCGTAGCGGGTCCGTATGTCCGGTGATCTTCACCGCCTGCTGGATCGCACGACGTTGCTCGCGGCCGAGGTCGCCCTGCCGTGCGTGGGTCGTCGTGGCGATCGCCCGGACGCTCGCGGCATCGAGACAGCGGACGAGCCACTCGTCGAGTGCGCGAAGGTCCTTCTGACGAGGCCTGCGCGGAGCAACGGGTGGTTGAGGTAGCGCTGCCTCCGCGGCGCCGGCCATCTCGTCGGCCTCAGCGGACGGCGCTGCGGGTGCAACGGCGCCGGAATCCATGGGATCGGCGGTCGTTTGATCGTCCATCGCTCCGCGGCATCCTACCAGCACGTCGCGACCGCTAGCCTGTCCGACCACGGAGCGGGCATCCGCAAGAGGCACCGGGCGCCGATCGAGTCCTGCCCACGACCCACACCGTCAAGGTACAAGAGAAATGTGCAATTATTGACATTCTTACCGGCATCTAACGCTCACGATCGTACGCGATGGGTACTGTGGAACGGTTCACGACTTCGGGGAGGAAGATGGAACCGATGGCAGCCTACACACCACCCGCGCCGTACGCATCCGCCGCGCGCCTGACCTGGCAGGTCGCGCTCCTCGTCTTTATCGTGACGATCCTCATCGGCCTCATGAACGGCCAGCGAGTCGGCGCGATCGACACGACGGCCGAGCGCTCGCTGCTCCTGACTCATCTCCAAACGGGCACTGTCGGCTGGATCACGCTCGCGCTGCTCGGCGTCACCCTGTGGCTCTTCGGCAACGGGGACGGAGATCCGAGAATGCTGCCCCGGTTCGCCGCCGTGACCGTGGGCGTCTACCCGCTCACCTTCTACCTGTTCTACCCCGGCGGGCCTGTCTCGAACCCGGCCGCGCTGCATGTTTTCGGGACACTCGCCCTCATCGCGATCGTGTGGATGCTCATCTGGACGATCCAGCAGTCCGGGCGGGTGCCGATGAGCGTGGCCCGTCTGGGCGTGTTGGGCGCGTTGATCAACCTGACGCTCGTCAAGATCCTCGACGTCCTCGTCGAGCTGCGGTTCGCGGGCCTGGCCTTCCCCGGCGACGTCAACACCGCCCACTCGGCGATGATGACCGTCGGCTACGTCTTGCCGGCCGCGTTCGCGCTCGTCGAGTGGCGGCTGGGCGGCGGCGCCGATGGACCGCGGAGCCTATGGGGGACCATCTCGATCGGGCTCCTCGTCGTGGGCGGGTGGTTGGCAGTGATCGTGGCGGTGATCTCGCAGCCGGCGCTCTTCCAGCTAGTCCTGCTGCTGCAGATCGCGGCGACGATCATCTTCGCCGTCCGGATGGCGAGCCGCGTCAGCGGCGCGTCCTGGTTGGATCGGGGCGGCGACCGCCACGCCGCGCTCGCGGCGATCGCGATCATCGTGGATGCCGCGCTGCTCGTCTATATCGTGTTCGCTTTCTTCGCGGTCGGGAGCGAGCCTCCTCGCGCGCTCCTCATCGGCCTGAACCACACGGAGTTCGTCGGCGTCCTCACGAACCTGATGTTCGCGACCCTGCTCGCGGTCACTGCCTCGGTGCGCGAGCAGACGTGGGCCTGGGCGGATGATGTCGTTTTCTGGGGCATGAGCATCGGTTGGATCGGGTTTGTCGTCGTCGAATTGATCGGCGCGCTGAGCCTCGTCGCCGTCTTCACGCCGATCCTCGGAGTGTGCCTGCTCATTGGCATCGCGGCGTACTCGATGCGCCTCCGGAAGGTCGCCGCGAGCGCCTGAGCAGAGCGTCTCAAGGACTCCGGGACCCTTTCGACGGAGCGGGCCGAGAGTCTGCCCAAACCCTCTCCCGCGGCGGCGGGAGAGGGTGGAGCGCGGCGGAGGGTGAGAGCCGTCGCTCCTTGCGGCGACCGCGGACCCCGCCGGCGTGGCGGTCACCCGGCCGAGAAGCGCCGCCTACCGCTTGTCTCAGCCGGAGGTGACGGCGACTCCCTCGGTCCGAATGAGATCGCGCGCCGGGATCGGTTCGCCCGTGAGCACCCGGCCGACGTTGGCGAAGATATGCCGCGCGACGTTGCCGACGTTGTCGAACGCCGATCCGGCCAGGTGGGGCGTGACCACGAGGTTCGGCAGGCGCAGGCAGGTGAGCGGCGTATCGCCACCGATCGGCTCATCGGCGAACACGTCGATCCCCGCGCCGCCGAGATGCCCGGCCACGAGTGCCTCGGCGAGCGCCTCCTCATCGACCAGTTCGCCACGCGCGGTGTTGATGACGATCGCGCCGGGGCGCAGGCGCGCGATCCGCTCCCGCGAGAGGAGATGGTGGTTTGCCGGTAGGTACGGGATGTGGAGCGACAGAACGTCCACCTCGGCAATGAGGTCATCGAGCGGCCGATAGGCGACGCCGAGGCGCGACTCGATCTCCGCCGAGGGACGGAGCAGGTCGAAGTAGCAGATCGTCACGCCGAACGGCGTCAGTCGGGCGACGACCTCCCGGCCGACCGCGCCGAGGCCGACCAGCCCGACGATCTTGCCGTGCAACTGGCGATGGAATCGACGCGCGTCGTTCCGCGCCCCGAGGAAGTCATCGTTCTGCAGCCGTCGCTGGTTGTCCGGCAGGCGGCGGAGCACGGCGAGCACAAGCATCAGGGTGTACTCCGCCACCGCGATGGCGTTCGCCCCGCCGGTGATCGCGACCGGCACCCCGCGTCTGGCCGCCGCGTCGAGGTCGATCTTGTCGACGCCGATGCCCCATTTGTGGACGAGGCGAAGATGGGGCGATGCTTCGATCAGGTCGCCGGGCAGCGGCCCGCCCCCGCCGACGAGCACCGTCGCCCGCGCCGCGATCGGCAGACGCTCCTCGCGGGCGGTTGAGGTCGCGAACAACAGTGTGAGCCCCGCCGGTGCCTCCGCCTCAATCGCGGCTCGGACTTCCGGCGCGACGGGGTCGAGGAACGCGACGATTGACGGTGCGGTCATGTTTCACCTCACGCAGAAGTCTGACACGGAGACCGGGCGGGCCGGGCACCACCCGAGCCCGCCGAGGAGGACAGGTCGTCAGGAGTGACTTACGGGCGGCTAGCCCTGCGTGACTCTGCCAGGTCAGAACGCGACCGCTCTCGTGACACACGTACCTCGTATCAGGACAGTCCGGATATCGCTCTCCGGAGATCGTCCAGGCCGACTTCGACCGCGCGATCGACGTCCTCGGCCTCCTCGCCGCCCGAGGCCAGCATCGCGCCGGGGGCCTCCCCGACCTGATCGTCGCCGCGGTCGCCGAGCGCCACCGTGTCGGCGTGCTCCACTACGACGCCCACTTCGACCTGATCGGCGCGGTCACGCAGCAGCCGATGGAGAGGGTCGTTCCGCGCGACGGCGTCCCCTGAACCGCGGAAGATCTGACCGCGCCCGCCCGGAAGTGTTACCCGGTGGCGAGCAGATCCCGTAGCGCGGGCCCAATCTCGGGAAACGCGAACGCGTATCCGGACGCCAGCGCCGCACGGGGGAGGACCCGCTCCGAGCCGAGCAGAAAGTCCACCCGTTCGCCGAGCGCGAGGCGCAGCGCGAAACGAGGCGTCGGCATGATCGCCGGGCGACCCAGCGCGACGCCAATCGCGCGCGCGACCTCGACGTTACGTGCTGGGCGCGGCGCCGTGAGGTTGAGCGCCCCGGCGATCTCTCTCCGATCGAGCGCGTGGAGGATCAGGCCGATCTGGTCGCGCCGGTGGATCCAGGACATCCACTGGCGCCCGTTGCCGAGCGGACCGCCGACAAAGAGGCGGAACGGCAGGACGAGGCGCGGCAGCGCGCCACCCTCGACCCCGAGGACGATTCCGGTTCGCAGCACCACCACCCGCGTGCCGACGTCGGCGGCACGGCGTGCCTCGGCCTCCAGATCGCGGCAGATCCAGGCCAGAAAGTTGTCGCCTGGCGTGGAGCTCTCGTCCAGCTCCGCCTCGCCGCGCTCGCCGTAGTAGCCGATGGCCGATCCCTGAAGGAACGCCGCCGGCCGTTCGCCCGCGCCCAATGCCTCGATCGCCCGAACGATCCCACGGGCCGCGTCCAGGCGGCTCGCGCGGAGCAGCGTCTTCCGCGCCGGCGTCCAGGCCCGGTCGGCCACCCCCTCGCCGGCGAGATTGACAACCGCGTCGCACCCGGCCACTGCGTCCGCGGGCAGCGGCCCGGCCGCGGGGTCCCAGGCGAAGCGGCGTGCACGTGGGAAGAGCCGGTCCAGCCGCCGCGGATCCCGCCCGACGACCCGGACACTATCTCCGCGCGCACTCAGCGCGGCCACGAGGTGGCGGCCGATGAAGCCGCTCGCACCGACGACAACGAGGTCCATCGCCACGACGTTACCACCGGAGCGCGACGCCGCGCACGTTTGCCGACCGGGTCCGCGGCGGGTGACCGTTGTAGCGACAGGCGGCGACCTCACGCGAATGGTGCACGTCTCGACTCCTGGTGACGATACGCTGTGCGGGTGCTTTCAGCGTTCTACCGGCGCGCGGCGACCGCGAGGAGATCGCCGTGACCTGGGACCTCACCGCCATCGGCGATCTCGCCGCCGACCTCGTCCTCGTCGACCCCGACGCACCGATGCAGCCAGGGCGGGAGATCCTCGTGCGCGATTGCGGCCTGAGCCTGGGCGGCGCGACCGGTATCCTCGCCGCCGCGGCCAGCCGGCTGGGACTGCGCGTGCGGATGGTCGGCCGGGTGGGTGACGACGGTTTGGGCCGGTTCATCCTGGGCGAACTCGCCGCCGCCGGGGTCGATATCGCCATGGTCGCGCGCGGCGCCACGGAGCGGACCGCGGTCACCGTCGCTGTCGCCGAGCGCGGCGAACGGGCACTCCTCACCTATAGCGGGACAATCGCGACGTTCGCCGGCACCGACGTGCCCGAAGCGGCCCTCCGGGAGACGCGGCACGTCCACATCTCCTCCTACTACCTTCAGATCGCGCTGCAGCGAGACGTCCCGCGCCTCCTGCGGGCAGCCCGCGCGGCCGGGGCGACGACCTCGCTCGATACGGGCGACGATCCGGCAAACCGATGGGAATCGGGTATCGCCGACGCGCTCGCTGAGGTCGATCTGTTCTTCCCCAACGAGCGGGAGGCGGCCCACCTCGGCGGGTTCGAGGATCTCGCCCGGCAGATCGGTTGCGTCGCGCTGAAACAGGGCGGAGCGGGAGCGTCGCTCTCCCTTCCGAACGGGTTGCGCCTCACGCGCGCCGCGTTCCCCGTCGTGGCGATCG
This sequence comes from Chloroflexota bacterium, assembly GCA_016875715.1. GTDB lineage: Bacteria > Chloroflexota > UBA6077 > FW602-bin22 > FW602-bin22 > VGOZ01. The sequence continues at coordinate 23,493 of VGOZ01000039.1, forward strand.
ACACCACCGGGGCGGGGGATGTCTTCAACGCTGGCTATCTGGCCGCGATGCTGCGCGGCAGCGATCCCGCCGAATGTCTACGGTGGGCCTGTGCCGGGGGGGCGCTGGCGACCACCTGGCCCGGTGGACAGGGACCGGGACTGACCCCCGCGCGGATCGAGGAGGTGCTGCGCGATGGCTGAAGTGGGTGTCCACACGATCGCGGAGATCCGCTCGCAGGCGGAGATCTGGCGCGCCTCGCTCGCCCGGTCGCGACCGGCGCGGCGGGCCGGTCCGGTCACCATCATCGGGTGCGGATCGTCCTACTACGTGGCGCTGGCCGCGGCGCACGCGATCGGCGCGACCGCGCAGCCAGCCTCCGAGGCGCTCCTCTATCCCGAGGTGACCCTACCGCCCGGCGGGACGCTCGTCGCCGTCTCGCGCTCTGGCGAGACGTCCGAGGTCCTGGCCGCGCTCGATGTCGCGCGCCGGCGCGGTCTGCGCATCCTGGGCGTCACCTGCGCGCCGGAGGGAACGCTCGCCCGCGTGGCCGACGACGTGATGGCGTTCCCGGAGGCGGCCGAGGCGAGTCTGGTGATGACCCGCTCTTTCACGACGATGCTGCTCGGCCTTCTCCGCTGGGGCGGGGCACCGTTCGATCTCACCGTGCCTCCCGATCCGGGCCCGCGGGAGGCAGACCGGCTCGTCTACCTCGGCGCCGGGCCGCGCTTCGGTCTGGCGATGGAGGGCGCGCTGAAGGTCCAGGAGATGTCGCTGACCCCCGCGGTTGCCTACCACCCACTCGAGTTCCGCCACGGCCCGATCGCGCTCGTGGGCCCGGGCACGCTCGTGGTGCTGCTGAGGGGTGAGGCCGGGCGCGTCCAGGAGACGAAGCTGGCCGACGAACTGCGGAAGCGGGGCGCGGAGGTGCTGGAGGTCGAAGCCGGTCTGCCCGCCGCGACGGTGCCGCTCCAGCTGCTCGGGTACCATCGCGCCATCGCGCGGGGCATCGACTGCGACGAACCAGCGACCCTCTCGCGGTGCGTCAAGCTCGATCTGGGGGGCAACGACCGATGACGAAGGTCGTGCTGATCGGCGCTGGATCGACCTCCTTCTCGCCGAGCGTCGTCGCGGACATGGCGCGGAACCCGGACCTGCAGGACGCGACGCTGACGATGGTGGACGTCGACGCGAAGATCCTCGGCGTGGTCGCGCGGATCGCCGGGCGGATCGTTGCCGCGCATGGCTCGGGCCTGCGTATCGAGGCCACGACCGACCGCGAGGAGGCGCTGCGCGGCGCGCGGTTCGTCATCACCACCTTCGCGGTGGGCGGCGCGCAAGCCTGGGATGTCGACGTGGAGATCCCGAAGAGCTACGGCATCTCCATGCCGGTGGGCGATACGGTCGGTCCGGGAGGTCTCTCCCGCGCACTGCGCCATATCCCCCTGCTCGTCGAGATCGCGCGCGACATGGAACGGCTCTGCCCGAGCGCGCATCTGTTCAACTACACCAACCCGCTCACCGTCCTCGTGCGGGCCGTGCGGAAGGCGACGACGATCGACGCGGTCGGTCTCTGTGCCGGGCCGGAGTTAACGCGGACCCAGTTCGCCGACTTCGTGGGTATCCCGCGCCCGGAACTCGAGGTGCACGGCGCGGGCGTCAACCACTGTTTCTGGCTGCTCGACGCGCGCCACCACGGTGTGGATGTCTACCCCCGCGCGAGAGAACTGGCCCGACGGCCCGATTGGCCCGCCCCACCCGCCGAAGACACCGGATACCACCGCATGTGGCCCGCGGCCGGAACGCGTCCATTCGTGGCGCAGTTGCTCGACTCGCTCGGGTACTTCCCGGGTCCGTGGGATCGGCATGTGACCGAATTCTTCCCGGAGTTCTTCCCCGATGGGCCGATGGCGGACGAGCGTTACGGTCTGCAGAGCTATCCGGTTCGACAGATCGTCGAAAGGAAGGCCCGGCAGCGCGATTACTTCGACCAGCAGGCCGACGAGCGGAACCCGCTCGACCCCGCCCTGGCGCACGGACGGGTCGGCCATAGCGAGGAGGTGGTGGGTGTGATCGCCTCGGTCGTGAAGAATCGCGGCCTTCGCCAGTTCGGAAACGTCCCGAATCGCGGCCTCGTCCCGAACCTGCCGCCGGAGACGATCGTGGAGGTGCCGCTCACCTTCGGTGCGTACGGCTGGCGCGCGACGCAGGGCGGCGATCTGCCACCCTCGGTCCTGCCCTGGCTGGCGCGCCGTGTCGCCGCCTACGAACTGACGGTGGAGGCCGCGCTGACCGGGGATCGTCGGATCGCGCTGCAGGCGCTGCTGGCGGACGGATGGGTCAAGGGCACGGCGACGGCGGGACGCCTGCTCGACGACCTGCTGCGGGCCCAGGCGCGCTTCCTGCCGCGGTTCGCCTGAGGGAACGGGCGAAAAGCACGCGGACCCGAACGTTCGTCCACGCCCGCCGCGCGGGGCGAGCGGCGTCTGGCGCACGCGTCGGAGATTCGCGGCCAGGCGTCAGACCTGCCCCGCGATCCCCGACCCGCGCGGCCGGGATGTCACCCCCGCCACTCCGGACACGCAGATCGGCCCGATGCAGCACGTCTCCTCCACGTCGTGCGGTGCCTCGATCTGCAGCGTCGCGTGGGTGATACCGAACCGTTCACGCAGCAGGTCGCTGGCCCGGTGGAGCAGGGCGTGGTGGTCCTCAGTCGTCTCAGTCGTCAGGTGCGCGCTGAGAGCGAGGAAGCCGGAGGTCACCGTCCAGACCTGGAGGTCGTGAACGCCGTTCACACCCTCCAGGTCCAACAGCGCGCGCCCGATCGCACCGGTATCCAGCGAGCGCGGCGTCGCTTCCAGCAGGACGTCCACCGCCTCGCGAAGCAGGCGCCACCCGCTCCACAGCGTGAAGAGGCCGATCGCGACGCTGGCCACCGGGTCCGCCGCCAGCCACCCGGTAAGCTGGATTACCAGCGCCGCCGCGAGCACGCCTACCGACCCAAGGAGATCCCCCAGCACGTGGAGGAACGCGCCCAGAAGGCTCAGGTTGTCGCCGGCAGAGTGGCCCAGCACCCACGCCATCGCAAGGTTTGCGACGAGAGACCCGCCGCGGCGCCCGCGATCATCCCGCCCGTCGCGACCGGCGGCGGGGCGGCAAACCGCGCCGCGGCCTCCTAGAAGATGAGCAGGGAGACGGCCACGAGGGTCGCCGCGGTCAGCGCCGCGGCCAGGATCTCCACCCGCAGATAACCGAACGTTCGCTCGGGCGTGGCCGGCCGGCCGGAAATCCAGAATGCGAACAGCCCCAGCCCGATAGCGCCCACGTCGGCCGCCATGTGCCCGGCATCGGCCAGCAGCGCCAGGCTGCCGGTGACCAGCGCGCCCACGACCTCGACGACGATAAATACGGACCCGATCGCGAGCGCGATCCAGAGCGGACGCCGCCGCACCGCCGCGCGCATCGCGCCGTCGTGGGGGTGGCCGGGTCCGTGCGCGTGATGATGGTGCGTGTGGCCGCTGTGCGTGTGGATGCCGGCCTCCTGCCCGCGAGACCGTGGGTGAGTCATGGAATCACGCTCCCGTCCCAAGCCGTATCGCGTGGCTCGCGCGCCCGACACCATGCCTGGCGTCGCGGCACCAACCTCTCGCGGCGCGACCGCCGAGACGGAGCGAAAGTACTCCTTTCCGAATCGCCACGTGGACCTGTAATCCATGGGGCCGACGATCACGGGCAGCGGACCGTCACCCTCCGCTCTCGCTCCACACTCTCCCGCGTCCGCGGGCGAGGGTATCTGCCGCGGCGCTTGAGGCGAGAGGTGCTGGCGTCCAGCGACATCGTGGCCGCCAGAAACCGAAGCGGGCTGGAAGCCTGCGGTCCCGGAAGAACGGCCGACCTGAACTTAGTCCGCCAACACCGCTTGACAACGTGACGAGCAGAGCATAGATTTATCCATACCTAAGAAACATCTTCCGTCACCGGGAGATTCTCTGGGAGGGGGGCGCGCGTGACTCCTCTGCGTGGTCTTGTCGGCGCGCTGGCGCGGGCGGGCAACCGTCCCGTCTCGCGCCGGGGCATCGTCCGTGGTGGGGTGGCCGGTCTGGCCGCGTCGGCGAGCGCTCTGCTCGCCGCCTGCGTTGGACCGATCGGGCCGGTGCGCCCGGCGATGTCGGGCGTCCCCCTCGCGCAGCAACATCACACCTTCACGGTTCCGCTTGCCGGCTCCCACGCCGACCACGCGACCTTCCTGCCCGAGGGGATCGTCGCGAAACTCGGTGCGCTCGAAGGGTTCGACCCAATGGCGTTCCTCACGGCGTTCGACTACGGCAAGGTCACGCGCCTTCCGGACGGGCGCACGCTTCGCGAGTATCAGATCGTCTCCTTCAACAAGGAGTTCGAGGTCGCCCCCGGCGTCATCTTCCCCGGCTGGTCGTTCAACGGGCAGATCCCCGGGCCAACGCTCCGCGCCACCGAGGGCGATCTCCTCCGCATCCACTTCACCAACGGGTCGGATCACCCCCACACCATCCACTTCCACGGTGTCCACGCCGCGAACATGGATGGCGTCTTCGAAAACATCGCGCCCGGCGAATCGTTCGTCTACGAGTTCGATGCGGAGCCGTTCGGCCTCCACCTGTACCACTGCCACACGATGCCTTTGGCCAAACACATCGCCAAGGGGCTCTACGGCGCCTTCATCGTCGATCCGAAACAGGGCCGCCCGAAGGTCGATCGCGAGTTCGTGATGGTCCAACACGGCTGGGATATCGACTTCGACGGTGAGAACGAGTTTTACGCCGTCAACGGCCCGGTCTTCTTCTACCAGAACAACCCCATCGCCATTCGCGTCGGGGAGAAGATCCGGATCTACCTCGTCAACATTCTCGAATTCGACCAGATCAACTCGTTTCACCTCCACGCGAACTTCTTCCACTACTACCCGACCGGGACGAGCCTGACCCCGCTCGAGTTCACCGACACCATCGTGCAGGGCCAGGGGCAGCGAGGGATCCTCGAGTTCAGCTACCGGCACGCCGGCAAGTTCCTGTTCCACGCGCATAAGACCGAGTTCGCCGAACTCGGCTGGACCGGCATGTTCGATGTCGAGCCGTAGAGGGAAGACGAATTGAACAGCCGCTCGCGCCGTAACCTCTTCGCGGCCGTCGCCGGGCTGGCGCTCCTCACGGTCGGGTGTGGCGGCGCGCCGAACGCGGCGACGATCACCCTCACCGACTTCAAGATCACGTCTGGCCTGGCCCAGGTGCGCGCCGGGCAGCCCGTCACGCTCACGATCGTCAACGGCGGCCGGGTCGACCACAACCTGAAACTCGATCCCGTTGCCACGGACGCCGCGCTGCCCGAGACGCTGAAGCCGGGCGAGAGGACCACCGTGACCCTCTCGTTCAAGGCGAGCGGAACCTTCGGCTACGCCTGCACCCTCCCCGGGCACGCGCCGGCCGGGATGACCGGCACCGTCACCGTCGTCTCATAGCGAGGGAGGCCGATCGTGTCCGCCACGACTTCCGCCGCCGACCCGACCAGAGGGCGGCCCGCGCTCGCCACCGCGGGGCTGCTCGTTCTGCCACTCGTGCTCCTCGGCCTCGTCATCGCACTCTTCACGTCGAACAACGCGGGGATCCGCCTCGACGCTCCCGCGCCGATCAACCTCCTCTCCGTCGATCGCACGGTCATCACCGACGGGGGGTTCCATCTCTACGTTCAGAACGTCGGCCCCGGGGAACTGACGATCGCCCAGGTCATCGTCAACGACGCGGTCTGGCCGGCAATGGTCGACCCGGGGCCCACCCTGGCGCGGCTCGATCGGGCGGTCATCAACATCCCGTACGGCTGGGTCCAGGCCGAGCCGTACGAGATCCGCATTGTCACTGCCGACGCGATCGTCATCGACCACGAGATCCCGGTCGCTTTCGTGACGCCGACGCCCACGGGCGAGCTGCTCCTCTCCTTCACGCTCATCGGCGTGTATGTCGGCGTCATCCCCGTGTTCCTCGGCTTGCTCTGGTACCCGGCGTTGCGCGCGCTGGGGCGGCGCGCCTTCACGCTTTTGATGGGCATCACCGCCGGCCTGCTCTTATTCCTGGGCGTGGACGCCACGAACGAGGCGTTCGAGGTCGCCGCTCGTGTCGCCAGCCCGTTCCAGGGCGTCGCGCTCATCGGCCTGGGATTGGTGCTGACCTTCTTGCTCCTCGAGGCATTCAGCCGCCGCCAGAACGCCGCGACGCGGAGCGATCGCGATCTGCGGCTGTCGGTCGCCTGGACCATCGCGCTGGGGATCGGCCTCCACAACATGGCCGAAGGGCTGGCGATCGGCACCGCCTACGCGCTGGGCGAGGTCGCGCTGGGGGCGTTCCTCGTCATCGGCTTCATCGTCCAGAACATCACCGAGGGGTTGGGCGTGGTCGCACCGATCGCGCGGGATCGGCCGTCGTGGCGGCGCCTGAGCGCGATGGGGTTGCTCGCCGGCGCCCCCGCCATCGTGGGGACCTGGATCGGCGGGTTCACCTTCTCCGCGCCCCTGGCGGCGCTCTTCCTCGGCATCGGCGCCGGGGCGGTTTTCCAGGTGGCCCTGGAGATCTTCCGGCTCATCCGCCGGGACGAGGCCCGCGACCCCGCGCCGTTCGTCGCCTTTGGGGGCATCGCCGCGGGCATGCTCGTGATGTACGTGACCGGACTGTTGATCAAGTAGGCGGCAGTCCGTGGTGGGCTTTGGTCAGTGGGTGGCGGTGGGCGGTGGGGTCGGCGGTTCATCCCAGTTGGCCGGCAGTTCGGGCACTACCCACACCGGGTCAGGCGTCCATAGCTCCCAGCCGTCGCGGTAGGGTGTGGCGCCTCGCTCGATCCGTTCGATCGCGCGCCATCCCTCGGCCCGGGTCGCGGCCGCCTCATCGGGCGGGATCATGCCGACCGCCTGCTTGAACGCGAACTCGTCTTCGTCCTTCCACTCCCACGAACTCAGATCGGCCGAGACGACGATATCGAGGGTGTGATCGCGGGTATCAAAGCCGCGGGTCGTCCGACGCCACGGCGCCTCCGGGTTGATGTACCAGAATGCGGGAGCTGCTTCACGCTCACGCCAGAACACCCCCACCGAGTGCGCGTCGCCGGGCCGATACACGATCAGGACCCGGTGGGTATGCCAGACCCGCCGTTCGTAGCTGCCATCCCATCCATCGGGCAGCAAGACCCGGCCGCTTGGTCCGCCGCAGGTCCCGCCGCGGGCGCGAAAGACCGTGCCCGGACAGAGATAGAGCGCGATGCAGTCCGAGTCGTCACGCACCACGCGGCAAGGCGTCGCGGAATCGACGACACCGCCCACGATTCCCCGGAAGAGCACCTCCGCGACCGCGACCCATCGGCAGGGATCCGGCACATCGACGTGTGCGCAAGAGATCTCACCGGCCATG
>VGOZ01000040.1 GCA_016875715.1 Chloroflexota bacterium
AGGAAGCGCCGAGGATTGGCTCCCGCGCGCCTTCCGCGCCGCTCGGATCTTCAGGTCGCCAGGCATTCACGTCACGCTTGGCGGGATTGCGGAGCGATCCGGTTCCGTTCCGCTTGACGAGCACATCGCGGAGTGTGTGCGTGTTGCGCGTGCCGTCGCGCCGCTGGCGCGCGACCTTGGCGTTTGCCTGGCGTTCGAGAACTACGATGACCTTCTCGCTCCCGAGCTGCGAACCCTCGTCGAGCGGGCGGGACCGGACGTCGCCGCCGTTTGTCTCGATACGGGGAACCCCGTCCTCGCTGCCGAGCATCCCGTCGGTGCGGCCGAGATCCTCGCGCCCTACTTCGTGACGAGCCACATCCGGGACACACGCGTTTGGTCCACGCCGCAGGGTGCGATGGCCCAGAGCGTGCCGATGGGACAGGGCTCGGTCGACTGGCGCGCGATTCTCGCGATCCTCCACGATCACGCTCCCGACGCGACGTTCGGACTCGAAGTCATCACCGGTCGTGCCCCGCGAGCGCTGGATTACCTGCGAGGAGATTCCGGATTCTGGGGTCCCTATCCAGCGAGGCGTACCGCCGATCTGGCGCAGTTCATCGCCTGGGCGGACCGTGGTGATCCCGTGCCCTTTCCGCAGGTCACCGGCGATGGCGTGGCTGGCTATGCGCTGCCGACCGGCCCAGACGCCTCCGCGCTGATCGAGCAGCAGGCCCGCCACTGCCGCGAGAGCATCCGCTACTGCCAGGAAACGCTGGCGCTCACCTGACGATCGCTCCGGGACTGTGGACCTTGAGCCGCGCCTCTTCCGTCCCGGGCGACGGGCGAGCGCCTCGGGCCCGCGGGCTTCCTGTCCGCTCTCCAAGCCTGACCGGCTCGACGCGCCACATCGATCGGACGCAACGGGCGTAGTGATGGGTTCCAGGCGGCCGGAGACGGCGCTCTGGCTTTCTGTCGGGTTACGCGCCGCACCACACCCGTGTCTGATTTCCTGGCAGGAACTGTGACAGGATGAGCGGAGCGACAGGCCGAGACAGCGGACGATGATAGACGACGGATATTGCAACCTTGACCGCGTGCGGCGCTTCCTGGCCGTGCGCGTCATTCCGCGCTTGCGACCTTCGCCTTCCTGGCAATCCTGCTCGCGGTCGGACTGTCTGAGTCGAACGCCGCGGCCCAGGCAGTGACGCCGACAACCACGGGCGGTGAGATGCGGGCCTGGGGGGGGCGAACGACTACGGCCAGCTGGGTGACGGGACGGCGACGCGACGTTCCACGCCGGTGTCGATCTCGGGGTTGACTGGGGTGACGGCGATCGCGGGTGGTGTGATGCACTCGCTGGCGCTGTTGAACGATGGGACGGTGAGGGCGTGAGGGCGCAACAACTACGGCCGGCTGGGTGATGGGACGTAAACGAACCGTTCCACGCCGGTGTCGATCCCGGGGTTGACTGGGGTGACCGCGATCGCGGGTGGTGCGCTTCACTCGCAGCCGTTGCGCCACGAGAACGAGAACGCCCGTACAGCGAGAAGACGCTCGTCCTCGCCTGACGATCCCTCCCGGACGAAGCGCTCCAATCAGGTGCTGTCGAAAGGGTTGCCGACCTATGGCGAACTTCCTTGTAGGGGACAGGGCGGCTGGAGCCTGCGGTCCTGCTCGGGCGTGTCCGTCCGGTCGTTCAGCGCTTTCGGAACGGCACCGCCTTGAACCGTTTCATCGTGTCGCGGATGGCGCCCTCGACGGGGAGCCGTTCCATCGAGGACGCGCCCACGAAGCCCACCGCGTCGCACCGGGCCAGGACGTAGGCCGCGTCGTCCGGTTCCGCGATCGGCCCGCCGTGACAGAGCAGGATCGCCTCGCGGTTGATGCGCCAGGCCGCCTCGCCGATCGCCTGCACCGCCGCGGGTGCGTCCTCCAGGCGCATCGCGTCCCCCTTCTCCAGGCCGATCGAGCCGCCGACCGTCAGCCCCATGTGGGCGATGATGCTGTCGGCGCCGGCGCGGGCCATCGCCTCGCTCTCGGCGGGGTTGAAAACGTAGACGCAGGTGAAGAAGCCCATCCGACTCGCCAGGCGAATCATCTCGACCTCGCGGTCGAACCCCATATTCGTCCGCTCCAGTTCCATCCGGAACCGGCCATCGATCAGTCCCACGGTCGGGAAGTTGTTGATCCCCGAGAAGCCGAGCGCGTCGATCTCCCGGAGCAGGTACTCCATCTGCCGGAGGGGATCGGTGCCCATCACCCCCGCGAGCACCGGCACGTCGCGGACGACGGGGAGGACCTCCCGCTCGCCCATATCCTTGACGATCTGGTTGGCATCGCCGAACGCCAGGACACCGGCGAGGCTGCCGTGGCCGGCCATGCGATACCGGCCCGAGTTGTAGATGATGATGAGATCGGCTCCGCCGGCCTCGGCGAACTTGGCGGAGATACCCGTGCCGGCGCCAGCCCCGACGATCGACTTGCCCTGCGCGAGCGTGGCGCGGAGGCGGCCGAGAACCTGCTCTCGCGTGTAGCGCATCCCGCGACCTACTTCCCGAGCAGCGCGAGCAGTGTGGCCGCGGCGCGGTCGGCGAACGCGGGATCGTTGATGTTCTCGGCCATCTCGGTCACCGGGATGTCCCGGCGAAGATTGGCGCGCAACGCGTCGAACAACGCCGCGTCAGCCTCCGGCCACCAGTAGGGGTTGCCCGCCGAATCGAGCTGGCTGAGGCCGCCACGCGGCAGCAGCACCTGGACCGGTCCGGTGGACGCGTTCAATTTCTCGGCGATGATCGTGCCGAGCCGGGCGTTCTCCTCCGGCGTCGTGCGCATGAGCGTCACATTCGGGTTCCAGTGATAGAGGTTGCGCCCGCGGTACTTTTCCGGCACGGTGTCCGGCGCCCAGAAGTTCACCATGTCGAGGCATCCTGGCGCGACGACCGCGGGGACGCCCCGCCGCGCGGCCGCCTCGAGACGGGTCGGCCCGGCGCTGAAGACGCCGCCGGCCAGCTCGTCCGCCCACTCGGTCGTCGTCAGGTCCAGGACGCCCTGGACGAACCCATCCCCGATCAGGCTCTCCATCGTCTGTCCGCCCGACCCGGTCGCGTGGAAGACGAGCACCTCATAACCGGCGCGCTCCAGCGCCGCGCGGGCGCGATCGACGCACGCGGTGGTGTTGCCGAACATCGATGCTGCCAGGAGGGGCTTCTCCGCGACCCGCGGCGGTGCGACCGAGACCATCCCCGCGATCGCCGCCGCGGCGTTGGTGAGGATCCGCGCCGAGAGACGGTTGATGCCCGCGACGTCGACGACGGAGTACATCATCGTCACGTCCTTCGTCCCCACATACGGCCGCGTATCGCCCGACGCCACCGTCGAGACGCACAGTTTTGGCACGCCCACCGGCAGCGCGCGCATGGCGCTCGTCGCGATCGCCGTCCCCGCCGACCCACCGATCCCAATGACACCATCAATCCGCCCCTCACGGTACAGGCGGGCGGCGACGACACCGGCGCCGACGGTCATCGCCGCCATCGCCTTTCCCTTGTCTCCCCCGGCCGCGAGCGCGCCGATCTCCTCCCCGGCCGCCGCGGCGACCTCATCCCGGGTGGTGTCGGCGTGGATCCGCGGTGCGCCCTGCACGCCGACGTCGATCACGTGGGTCCGAGCGCCCCCGGCGAGGATGACGTCGCGGATGAGGCCCGCCTCCTCCCCCTTCGTATCAAGTGCGGCGACGATCGCGACTGTCCTGACCATCTCTCTCACCTCCGACGTGCTAGTTCGGCCGGGCCCGCCCCGTCGTGCGCGGCACGTATCCCTCCGCGATAGGAAGCGGCAAAGGATGCCCTCATCCCGCCTTCTCCAAGGGGGAGAAGGTGTTGACCGCCGGCCTCACGTTCCTGTGATCCGCATCCGGCCGGAGTCCTCTTACCACCACCGAGGCGATCCCCCTAACGTGGCGCCGGGGTGGCGCCGAGGGCGGCATCAACCATCGCCTCGAGGTCGACCGGGCGATCCTCCTCCGACGCGCGGATCGCGCCGAAGAGCATCGCCGCAGACTTCAGGTTCCCATGCAGAACCGTCTCCGGTGCCGCGCCGCCATCCATCCAGTCGAGGAATGAGGCGATGATGTGCTCGTGTCCCTCCCGCGCCGGGCGCACGGGCGGCAGTTCCTCGATCGTCACCCGGCCGCGCTCGTGACGGTAGAGGCGGACGATCCGGTCGCGATCGACCGCGATGGCGCCACCTTCGCACTCGGCGCGGTACATCTCCTGGTGCCAGGTGTTCTGCGTGCCGGCGGCGGTGCCGTTCCCCTCGTAGATCCCCCGCGCGCCGTTCGCCATCGCGAACAGGAAGTGCGCGCAGAACGCGCCGTGCGAACTGGACCACGGCGGGTTCCACTCCTGCCCCATGACGCGGGTCGCGTCCGCGCCGCACAGATTCCGGAGCATGTCGAAGTGGTGGATCGCACCTTCGACGAGCAAGCCGTGCGGAATCTGATGACGGAAGGGGGCGCCCCAGGAATTCAGTGCCCGGTAATCGGCGGCGAAGCGGCCGACCACGTGATTGATGCGTCCGAGCGTGCCCGCCCGCAGCACGTCCCTCATCTGCAACATCGGCGCGGTATACCGATAGTTCTGGATAACCGCGACCCGCCCGCCGCGGCGGCGCGTATGGCTGGCGATGCGCGCGCACGCCTCCCAGGTATCGGCGAGCGGTTTCTCGGTGAGCACCGTCATGCCGCGATCGAGCGCGCCGACGATCGCTTCTTCGTGGAAGGCCGGAGGGATTACGACGAAGGCGCAATCGGCTTCAACGCGCGCGAAGGCGTCCGCCATCGAGGTGAAGCGCGCCGATGCGGGCAGCTCCAGGTAGTCCCCGCTCGCCTTCAAGACATCCGGATTGACGTCCGCCAGCGCCACGATCCGCACGCGAGGGGCGAAGGTCGGCAGAAATCGGCGGATCCAACCGTGCGCCATGCCGGAGCCGCCGATCATCAGCGCGCGTCGAATCGCCGTCATCGCCGCCACAGGATACCCGCTCGCGGCGGCGGGGTGCGCCCGTACAATGCCGCGGAATCAGGGGGAGAATCGAGATGGCCGGGAAGCGATTCGTGCGCCCGTACGACGTGGAGACGCAGGTGTTCGACTGGGGCACCATCAAGTGGCTCTCCGAGCCGCGCGTGACGGACGCGCAGAAGTTCAGCGCCGGCGTGGTCCTGCTCGCCCCGGGGAAGGGGCACACCCGCCACAACCACCCCGGGGTCGAGGAGATCCTCTACGTCGTCTCCGGTACCGGTATCCAGATGGTCGAGGATGAGTCCGGCCAGCCAATGCGCGAGCAGGTCAGCGCTGGCGACTGCGTCCACATCCCGGCGGACGTCTATCACGAGACGATCAACACGGGCTGGGAGGTGATGAAACTGATCGCGATCTACGCTCCCCACGGGCCCGAGGCGTTCCTCACCACCATCGCCGAGCGCATCGTGCCGCCGGGGCAACTACCGTGACGTATCGATTGGCGCTCTCGACCTACTCCTTCCATCGATTCGGTACCGGCCCGGAGGGGAAGGAGGCTCCCACCATCTTTGAGATGGTCGATCGCTGCGCCGAACACGGCGTCGAGGGGATCGAGATCCTCGGCTACCACCTGCGGGAGCTCTCCGCGTCCGATCTGCTCGCGCTCCGCGGCCACGCGCTGCGTCGGGGCGTCGAGGTTGTCTCCGTTTCGGCCAACCACAACTTCGTGGAGCCGGACGCGATCGCGCGCCGAGCGCAGATTGACATCGTCGCCCGCTGGGTGGACGCCGCCGCTATCCTCGGGGCGCCCGTGGTCCGCGCGTTCGGCGGCCGGTGGACGACGCTGCCGTGGGAGCAGTTCATGGCCGCCGATGGGATCGAGCCGCCTCTCCCTGGCCACAGCGAGGACGATGGCTTCGCCTGGAGCATCGAGGCGTTCAAGATCGCGACCTACTACGCGGGGCGGAAGGGCGTCACGCTCGCGGTCGAGAACCACTGGGGTCTGACGGGTCGCGCCGCCGGAGTTCTGCGGATCGTCGACGCGGTCGACTCCGAGTGGCTGCGGGTGGCACTCGACACGGGCAACTTCCCCTCCGTACCGGACATGTACGCCGAGATGGCGATGATTGCCCCGAAGGCGGCAATGGTCCACGCCAAGACTTACGTCGGGGGCGGGCTCTACTACGCGGTGGACCTCGATTACACCTGGATCGGCCGGATGCTCCGTGAGGTCGGATACAACGGCTATGTCTCGATCGAGCACGAGGGTAAGGCGCTGCCCGCTGACGGGATCGCCCGGGCGGTGGCGGACCTGCGCGCCGCCTTCGCGGCGATCTGATCGGTTCGGGCGAGAGGCATCCTTCCGGTGATCCGCCAGAGTCCGTCGTGACGCTCGCTCCCATCCGGGTCGGCATCGTCGGTCTGGGACAGATCGCCCGCGCCGCGCACCTCGATGCCTGCGCGCGCGCCGCGGATGTGGAACTGGCCGCGATCTGCGATCGCGCGCCCGACCTGCTTGCCGATGCGCGTCGCCGCTACCCCGACGCGGTCCCGTATGCCGAGTACGACGCGATGCTCGGCGATCCGTCGGTGGATGCGGTGATCGTCGCCACCGCCGACCAGTTTCACGTCGCGCTCGCCGCTCGCGCGCTCGGTGCCGGCAAACATGTCTTCGTCGAGAAGCCGATGGGGGTCGCCGTCGAGGAGTGCGAGGAACTCCGCTCCCGAGCAGTGGCGTGTGGCCAGGTGCTCCAGGTCGGATTCATGAAACGGTTCGATCCCGCGATCCAGTTTGGCAGCGACTTCATCGTCCGGGAACTCGGCACGATTCTCGCCATGCGGGCCTGGTACTGCGACTCGACCTTTCGCTACACGATGACCGATAACCTTCAGCCGCCCCCGCTGGTCAGCGCCGCAGCGCTGCGTCCGGATGGTGACCCGAAGGCGAAACGCTCGACCTACTATCTGCTCGCCCACGGCAGTCACCTCGTGGACACGGCGCGTTATCTCGCCGGTGAGATCGAAGCGGTGCGCGCCCGAAGGCTGGTGCACGGCGACGCGCACTGCTGGTTCGTCGAGACGCGGATGGCGAGCGGAGCGCTCGGCCATCTGGAACTGACCGTCCCCCTGCGCGGCGACTTTGAGGAGGGCTTCCGTATCTACGGCGAGCACGGCAGTGTGTTCGGACGGGTCTACCTTCCGTGGTTCCACCGCGCCAGCGAGGTGGAGTGCTTTTCGGCCCGCGATGGCGTGTACCGCCGACCCCTCGGTGCGGACGCGCACACCTACCGTCGCCAGATCGAAGGCTTCGCGGGCGCCATCTGTGGATCCCCGGGGGTAGGCGCAGACGCCGACGATGGTGTGGCGAACATCCGCGCGCTGACCGCCATCGCACGGTCGGTCGAGAGCGACGGATGGGTGGAAGTGAGCGCGGTCACCGGTGGCCCTTGATGGGTGAGGTGGCGACGCGCCGAGACCAAGACGGTTGTTGCACGGCGGAGACGGCCACTTGACCGCCGACCTGGAGAGGATCGGGTACAACGGCGCCGCAGGAGTCGCGCGATGCAGGTCGGCACTTTTGATAACGTCTTCAGGCGGTCTACGTTCGAGTCTCGTCTCGATGCGTTGAAAGCACTGGGCGGGCAGGCGATCCAACTCCATCTCGACACCGTCGGTCTTGAGGTGTTCCCACGAGAGGTGCCGGCCGGTGTTGCCGATCGGGTGCGCGGCGCGACCACGGCGCGGGGCATCACAGTCACCGCCGTGTCCGGCATGTTCAACATGGCCCATCCCGACCCAGGGGTCCGCGCCGATGGCCTGGGCCGACTCGCCAGCCTCTGCGCCGCGTGCGCGCGTCTCGGTACGCGCGTCATTGGCGTGTGCACCGGCTCGCGGAACCTGGCCAGCATGTGGCGGCCCCATCCAGACAATCGCTCCGCCGAGGCGTGGCGGGACTTCCGCGATACGATGGCCGCGGCACTGCCACACGCCGAGCGGCACGGCGTGACGCTGGCGATGGAACCGGAGGTCAACAACGTCGTCGACTCGGGCGAGTCAGCGCGCCGGATCATCGACGAGATGCGCTCCCCCAACCTCGGCGTCTGCTTGGACGGGGCGAACATCTTCCACGCCGGCCAGTTGCCGCGGATGGCCGCCGTGCTCGACGACCTGTTCGCGCGAGTCGGCGACCGGATCGCGTTCGCGCACGGAAAGGACCTCGATCGCGATGGGGATGCCGGTCACCTTGCCGCCGGTCACGGGTTGCTCGATTGGGATCGGTATCTGCGCCATCTGGACCGCGTCGGCTATCGCGGTGCGGTGATCCTCCACGGTCTGACCGAATGGCAGGCGCCCGGGTGCATTCGGTTCGTGCAGGGGAAGCTTCCGTCATCGTGATCCGGCGACTGGTGGGCAGGACGGCGGCGGTCGCTGCCCTCGTCGCGCTGCTCCTGGTGACCTCGGGAGGCGCGATCGGGTCCGTTGATGCTCAGGAGTCGTGCGGCTTCATGCTCGGCTTCCGCGCCCTGCGCGACCAGATCCCCACCGTCGTTGGTGCCTGTGTGGAGAACGAGCACCACGATGCGCGAAGCGGTGACGGTCTCCAGCGGACGACCGCCTGGCACGGAGCCGGCGGCCTGCTCGTCTGGCGCAAGGCGGATAACTGGACCGCCTTCACCGACGGCCGGCAGACCTGGATCAACGGCCCATTCGGCCTGGCGGTACGGGTCAACGACGCGTGCTTCGCCTGGGAGGTCTGCTCTGGACATCTCACCCGCGACGTCCCGGTATCGGCCGACGAGGTCGTACGTGGAGACCCCTCCCGACCGTGGATGTCGCTCACCTTCAACGCCGGGGCCGGCTACACGCCGGCACCGGAGATTCTCGATACCCTTCGCGCGAAGGGGGTGCGGACCACCTTCTTCCTCATGGGTTGGTGGGCCTCGACGCAGCCGGCACTCGTTCGGCGCATCGCCGCGGAGGGCCACGAGATCGCCAGCCACGGCCATCGGGTCTTCGATCTCCGCACGGTATCGGATGAGGATGTGCGTGCCGATCTCACGCGCGCCGACGCAGTCATCTCCGGGATCACCGGCCGGACGACCCGGCCGCTCTGGAGCGCCTCGGCCAGCGCCCGCGACGCCCGGGTGAACGGGATCGCGGCCGCGCTCGGGTACCGACCGATCTTCTGGACGCTCGACAGCGCTGACTGGCGCGCCGATGTGACCGCCGAGGTTGTGCGGCGCCGGGTCCTGGGCGGCGCGGTCAACGGCGCCATCATCGTCATGCACCTCGAGAGCCCGCGCACGCGGGACACCGTCGCGCCCGCGCTCCCCGGCCTCATCGACGATCTTCGCGCGCGGGGCTTCCGCCTCGTCACGATTACCGAACTCGTCACCGGTCGGCTCTCCTCACCCGACTAAAGCGCCAGCGGGATCGGGCCTACACTCTCCGCTCGAGGTGCGGAACGGACTGGCGGCCGGCATCGCCCTGGTGCTGGCGCCGCTAGGCGTCCTGTGGTTCACGCTGAATCCGGGCACCGACGCGATGGTCATCGTCCCGAACGAGCACTTCTACATCGTCACACTCGTATCGGCGCTGGCGATGGTCGCGGCATTCCTCGTCGCCCGGTCGGCGCTCGACCTCAAGCAGTTCCAGTTGCTGCTCGTCGCGCTCGGCTTCATGACGATGTCCGGCTTCTTCGTCGTCCACGCGCTCCACACGCCCGGGGTGATGTTCGGGCATGGCGGATACAGCTACACCGCCGAATACGTCGCGTCGGCGGCGTCCCCGGCTGGGCCGATCGATTACTCGGGTACGATCGTCGGACTCTCCGGTTTCCTCAGCGTTTTCCTGGCCGCCTTTTTCTTCGCGGCCAGCCGGCGGGAGATCGCGGCCCGCATTCAGCGGGTGATCTCGGCGCGGGCACTGGCGGGGCTCGTCGTCGCGGTGCTGGCCCTCTACGTCGGCCTCTCGATCTGGGCGACCGACTGGTTGGCGAGCATGCCGTTCAGCAGGCCGCCCTACGCCCAGGCGCTCGTCATTGTCGCGGTCGTCGTTCTGCTCTACGCCTCTCTCAGCCAGTTTCAGACCTTCCGGCGCGCCCGTCGGCCGATGGAGGGCGCGCTGGCGCGCGCGTTCGCGTTCCTCGCCGAGGCCCAGGCGATGATGCTACTCCCACCCTGGAGCCTGATGTGGTGGGCCTACCACCTGCTCATGCTCGCCGCGGTGATCCTGGCCCTGAGCGCCCTAATCATCGAACTGGAGCGACGGAGGGGTCTCGAGCGTTTTCTACCCGCGGAGGTTGTCGAGCGGGTCGTGTCCAACGACCTCCTGCGCCTGGCCGGAGAGCGGCGGCGCATCACCCTACTCTTCGCCGATCTCCGGAACTCGACAACCCTGGCCGAGCAGATGATGCCCGATCAGGTGTCGAGTTCGTCAATGCCAACGTCGGGTCGATGGCCCGCGCGGTGTTCGATCACGGGGGGATGCTCGATAAGTTCCTCGGCGACGGGCTGATGGCGGCGGTCCAGATGCGCGAGGACGCGAAGAAGGTCAGGGTGGGTCCGCGGACCGGCGTCGGTGTTGGCATTCACACCGGCGAAGTCGTCCTCGGCTCGGTCGGCATTCCGCAGCGTTCCGATTTCACCGCGATCGGCGATACGGTCAATACGGCCGCGCGGATCCAGGGCGAACTCACCAAGCAGTTCGGGGTGGAGATCGTTCTGTCCGGTGAGACGGTCGAACGGCTCGGGCCGAACAGCTCGGGCCGAATAGCTACCCGCTCGTCTCGCTCGGCGCGGTCATGGTGCGAGGACGGCGAGAGCCCGTCGAGGCGTACACAATCGCGTGAGCCGCTCGCGCGACGATGGCCTCCGCGCCACCGGCGTCGAGCCCGAGACAGTCGTGGTGCCGTGAAGCGAGGCGACCTTCGCCGTCATCCTGGGGGCGCACGGGTGCTACCTGAAACGGGAGGATCGGCCCCACTCGTTTTCGCGATGACGCGCGGTGCGATCGAGGCCGTTCCGCGGTACAAGGGGATCGCGCGCGTTCTGGCGGTCCTGTGCCCGGTCAGATCGCAGTCATTCCCCCGTCGACGACGAACACCCCACCGGTCGCATAGCTCGATTCCGGCCCGCAGAGAAAGGCGATCATCGGCGCCAGTTCCTCGAACAGGCCGAGCCGTCCCATGGGGATGATCGCCGAGCGCGCTCTGACCCGCCCAACGGGATCGGCGACATCTTCGAAATCCGGCGTCTGCTCGAGCGATCCCGGGCAGACGACGTTGCACCGGATTCCCTGCTTCGCGTACTGCACGCCGATGGACCGGCCCAGCGCGAGAACGGCTCCCTTGCTCGCGGTGTAGGCGGGGTTCTGGGCCGCCACGCCGCTTAGGGCGACGACCGAGGCAGTAAGGACAAGCGCGCCGCCGGTGCCCTGGACGAGCATCTGTCGCACCGCCGCCTGCGCGGTGAGGAGTACACCACGGCTGTTCACGTCCTGCGTCCGATCCCAGGCCGCCAGATCGAGGTCGTGGATCGGTCGATCGGCCAGATGGAGTTGCGTCCCGGCGTTCGCGACCGCCGCGTCCAGACGGCCGAACGCCGCAACGGTATCCTGGACCGCCCGCGCCATGTCCGCCGCACTCGTCACGTCGCCCCGCACCGCCAGCGCCCTCCGACCCCCAGCCGCGATCTCCGCCGCGACCTGGCCGATGTTGTCCGGGTCCCTCCCTACCAGCGCTACCCGGGCCTCGCGGGCGCCGAGGTAGCGGGCCGTGGCGGCGCCGATACCGCTCCCCGCGCCGGTAATGAGCACGACCAGATCGCGATAGGGGGACTCCACGACCACCCCCGGAGAGGCGAGGATCTTAGAGGGCGGTTCGCCACGCTCCCTCAGGCGGTGGTGCGCCACCGGAAGGTGGGATTCAACGCCGCGATGAGCAGGGCGCTGGCGATCGCGCCAACGCCGTTGAGAGCCAGGGAGGCCGGCGCGCCGAACAGCGCCACGACGTACCCGACCTGGTTGAGGCCGATCACGTTCATGCCGATGCTGAAGGTCCAGATCCCCACGGCCCGGCCGCGTTCGCTCTCCGCCACAGCCATCTGTGCGATCGTCTGCTGGAGGACGTCGACCGCCGCGGCGCACGCGCCGACCACGAGCATCAGACCCATCGCCATCGGCACCAGTCCGGTCGCGGCCAGAGCCAGGAGCGTCCCGCCCCATAGTGCCAGGATCGTCACGAGCAGTGGCTGGCGTCGGATGAACGGCCCGAGGAAGGAGAGGCCGAGAACCGAGAGTGTCGCCCCGACCGAACTCGCCGCGGTGAGTGCCCCGAGTCCCTCGGGCCCGATTGCGAGGATGTCGCGCGCCAGCGTCGGCAGTGCTGCCTGATGCGAGAAGCCGAACGTCTCGCAGGCGAGCGAGGCGATGAAGATCATCCGCACGGCTGGGTTCCGCGCCAGCAGGCCGAGAGTCGCGCGCAGCATGGCCATGAACCCCGCGGGCACTACACCGGACTGGTGCCGCGCGATCGATTCGCTCGCGATGCGCAGCAGGATGACGAGGGCGATCGCGTGCGCCACAGCCACGATCGCGTAGCCGGCCGCCGCACCGATGGCCGCGAGGACGATCCCGCCGCCGAGCGACCCGACCGCGGCGAGAAGGCGCCCCCCGACCGCGTTGAGAGCGATCGCGCTGGTGGCGTTCTCCCGTCCGGCCAGATCGACTGCCAGCGCGCCACGCGCACTCATGTCGAACGCATTCGCGACGCCCGAGATCAGTGCAATGAGCATCAGTTGCGGCAGCGCCGGTGGCGCCGCGGCCATCCACGCCGCGCCCAGCGCCGCCGCCAGCGCGGAACCGATCGCTACGCCGGCGAGGATACTCCGGCGCGGGAATCGATCCGCAAGCGTCCCGGCGACCATGCCCAGCAGGAGGAACGGAACGAGGCGCATCGAGAGGTTGATCCCCACCGCAGGGGCGCCGCCAATCTCAAGCGTGAGCCAGGTCGTGACGATCCGCTCCATCCAGAGGCCGCCGGACGATCCCAGGGTCGCTGCCCAGAGCAGCGTGTAATCGCGCGAGGCGAAAAGGCCGATGCCACCGGCCAGCGGCGGAGGACGCAACCGGGCGTCCCGTCAGCGGCCGGCGCGAAACTCGGCGAGTCGATCGACGAACACCTCCGCGATGTGCCGAACGCGGATCGTGGTGCCCTGATGATGGAGCGTCCCCCGTAAGTGGCCAATGCACCCCGGGTTATCGGTCACGACCGTGCTGACCGAGGTCGCCTCGATGGCGGCGATCTTCCGACCCACGACGTGGCGAGCCACAGCCGGCTGCTCGAGCGAGAAACCCCCGCCAAAACCGCAGCAGGTGCCCGGTTCGCTCATCTCCACCAGGTCCAGACCGAGCACGTCGCGCAGGATTGTTCGTGGCTCCTGGCGTAAGAACAGGACGTTGTAAGACCCGCAGAAATCGTGCAGGGTCACCCTCTCGGCGGGGAGATGTGCCAGGCGCCCGCCGGGAATGCGTGCCACGCGTACCAGGAACGAGACGAGGTCTACAACCCGCCCGCTCAACCGTTGGGCCCGCTCGCGCCAGCCTGCATCGTCCGCGAAGAGGTGGCGATAGTCGTGCAGCATGGCGATCGCGCAACTCGCCCCACCGGTAACGATCCAGTCGACACTGAGGTTCTCGAGCCCCACGATCGTTGCTTTCGCGAGCGCGAGTGCTCCTGGTCGATCGCCGGCATCGTCGGCGATAAGGCCGCAGCAGTGCTGGTCCTGGGGAACGATGACCGTCGCCCCGCAGGCCGAGATCGTGTCCACAACCGCCTGGGCCATCTCCGGGTAGAGCCGATCAGTCAGGCACTGTACGAAGTAAGCGACCTTGAGCCCCCTTGCCGCACTCTCCGCGAACGGGCCGTCCTCCACCAATCGGGGGCGAATCGTTTCGCGCGCCGGTCGCGGTGCCGGGGAGGGCGGCGTGCGCCAGGCATGCTCGGCCGGGATGGGTGCGCCGGTCACCAGCCGCCCGTGGATCGGATCGTCGATTGCGAACCGCTCCGCGACCTGGCCCGCAAGGCGGGTGAGGCGGTCGAATAGCCTCGGCTCCCGCCAGAGTGCGAGCAACGCTCGGGTGAGGGGCGACGGGTCGATGACATCGACGACGCGACGACGTACGTCAAGGATCTGGCGGGGCAGCGGGATCTCCACCGGGCATACCGTCGCGCAGGCGTTGCACTGGAGGCAGAGGCTCTGTGCCCCGGCCACGTTCTCCAGGCCGTGATGGAACGCCGTGGTGACCAGACCGATCGCGCCGGCGTAGATGTAGCCGAAAGCGTGCCCGGCGACGACTCCGTACGGCGGGCACACGTTGGCGCACGCGCCGCAACGGATGCAGCGCAGCGCCGACGCGAACTTGGGATCGTCCCGCAGTTTCGCCCGCCCGTTGTCGAGCAGGATGACGTGCATCTCACCGTCGGGACGATCGGGGCCACTCTTGAAGGTCGTATAGACGGTCTGGATCTGGCCGGTACCGCTGCGGCCGAGAAGGCGGATCTGCTTCATCGCCGCGGCCATGTCTGGCACGATCTTCTCCGCGCCGCAGATCGCGACGTGGACGCGCGGCAAGCTGGTGACGAGGCGGCCGTTCCCCTCATTCGTCACGAGCATCACCGTCCCGTTCGAGGCGACGAGCGCGTTCGCGCCGCTGATGCCGAAGTCGGCATTGAGGAAGGCGCGGCGGATCTGCTGCCGCGCGATCGCGGCCAGTTCGCCGATGTTCTCGCCGGTGGTTGTGACGCCGGTCCCCTTGCTGATGATCGCGCCGACCTCGTACCGGTTCTTGTGCGCGATCGGTGAGATCATGTGGCCGGGGCGATCTTCGTCAAGTTGGGCGATCCACTCGCCGAAGTCGGTCTCCACGACCTCGATCCCGGCGTCCTCGAGCGCGTGGTTGAGGTGGATCTCCTCCGAGACCATGGACTTGCTCTTGATCGCACGGCGCAGCCCGTGCCGCTCGGCGAGGTCGATGACGTAGCGGTTCGCGGCGCGGGCGTCGGCGGCGCGGTACACGTGGACGCCGTTCGCGACGGCGGCCCGGATGAACTGCTCGACGTATTCGTCGAGTCGATCGATGACGTCGTCCTTGATCGCGGCCATCTCGCGTCGGAGGGGGAGAAAGCCCTCATCCACCGCCGCGCCGGTGCGGATGGTGCCGTCCACCCCGCCGGGGCCGAGATCGGCGTGGGCCGTGTCGCGCTGATTGCGCCAGGTGCGCTGGTAGTAGAGGAGGTTCTTACGGAGCTGTTCAGAATCGAGCGCAAGCCGCAGGCGCCCCTCGAATGCCCGGTGCGCGTCGGCGAAACGCGCGTCCGCCTCCTCGAGCGGCGGCTCTCCGTGGAGTCCGCGCTCTCCGGGCGGTACGGTGCGCCGATTATCCGCTCGGAGAGGCCCGGCCCGGTACGGCCCCTGACCGACGACGGTCGTCGCGCCGTGTTCGCGCGCGCGGGCGAGCGCGAACACGGCACGTCCCAGTTCGAGGAGCGCGGCCCGTTCGCCCGGGGTGAGCGCTTTGAGCAACCGCGCCGCGGCCAGCCCGCCGCCGGCCGCGAGAAGGGCGAAGACCAGTTGCGGGAGCACGGCGCCGGTCAGTCCGCGACGATGACGACGTGGACTTCGCGTGGCCCGTGCACGCCGACTGCCAGGGTCTTCTCGACGTCGGCGGTCCTACTCGGGCCGGTGACGAGCGAGGCGTACCGGGCGCCCGCGGCGAACGCGGCCTCGAGCCGCTCCGCGGCGCCATCGAGGTTCGCGATCAGAAGATTCTGGTCGACGAGCGCAGCGTGGTACGACGGCAGCATCGAGGCAAGACGGTCCGGCAGGTGGTTCCCGACGATCGCCACGGAACCGGTCTCGGCGATTGCGAACGCGGCGCCGGTCACTCCCGCGTCGATCGGATCGGCCGCCTCGGGCGTCGTGGCGTCGACGGCCGCGATGCCGGTCTCGGTCAGTCGCCGGACGATGCCATCTCGATAGCCGGCGAGATCGCTCGCTACGAGCGCGGTGCGGACGCCTCGAGCCTGGAAGAACGCGGCGATCGCTCCGGGAACCTCAACCCGTGTCGCGAGCGTGACGCCCACGCCGAGCCGATCGCAGCGGGCCCGAAACTGATCGACGAGTGGGTTGAGCGCGACGGTGGCCATTGCGGGGAGGATAGTGGCCCCGGCGACGCAGTCGCCACGCCGGCCGTGACTGGCTGCACCGGCGAGTTCTCCATTCCGTAGTCCTGGATACTCCCTCTCCCGCCGCGGCTGGAGAGGGTTGGGGTGAGGGCGTCCAGTCGCGACGGCGCCGCGCGGCCGACTGGCAGCGCATGCGTGGAGAACACATTGGGGGAGGACCCGAATCCCTCTCCACGCGGGCGGGGATGCGGGTGGACGGGAGAGATTCGGCCAATCGTCGAGATTGGTAGTCGGAGCTAGGGCCCCGCCCGAGATCCCAGGAATCCGCCGATCACCACCTCCGCAGCACCGGAACTGGCGCCCGGATCCGGTTGCGCCAGGTGCTGCCCTTGCGGCCGTCCGCGTGGTGTGCGAGTCTCCGCCCATGCGGGTCGGTCTGATCGGTCTGGGCACCATGGGCAGCCGCTTCGCCCGACGTCTCCGCGGCGCAGGCTACACGCCGCTCGGCTTCGACCGCGTCGAGGCGCTGGTGGTTCGGGCCACGGCCGAAGGTTCAACGCCCGCCGGCAGCGTCGGCGCGGTCGTCTCGGGCACCGATGTCATCCTCACGAGTCTGCCGATGCCCGAGGATCTGCTCGACGTCATCCACCAGGCCGCCGCCTTCGCCCGGACCGGCCAGGTCTTCGTCGATTTGAGCACCGTCGACCCGTCGACCGCACGATCGGCTGCCGACATGCTCGCCTCGCGCGGTGCCCGCTTCCTCGATGCGCCCGTCTCCGGCGGTACGACCGGTGCCGAGGCAGGCACGCTCGCGGTGATGATTGGCGGCGAAGCGACCGTGCTCGATACGGTACGCCCGATCCTCTCCAGTTTCGCGGCGCGCATCGTCCATTGCGGTCCGGTCGGCGCCGGGTCGGTGGTCAAACTCGCCAATCAGATGCTCGTAGCGGCGCATATCGCCGCGGCGGGCGAGGCGGCGCGCTTCGCCCGCGCAAACGGCATCCCGATCGAGACCCTGCTCGACGTCGTGAGCGCCGCAACGGGTGACAGCCTCATGTTTCGGCGGACGCTGCGAGATCATTACCTGACGGGCGACTATGCGCCGACCTTCGCGCTGCGACTCCTCATGAAGGATCTGCGCCTCTACGCCGCGGAATCGGCCCGTGCGGGTACGCTCGGCCCGGTAGGCGAGAACGCTCGCGGGACATACGAGACGGCGATGGCGGCGAACCTGGGCGAAGAGGACTACGCGGCCGCGATCAAGGTGTTGATGGGCGAGGTCGAGTCTCCGGCCAACGTACTGGCGTGACGAGGAGTGGAGATCCTCGTTCTTCTGGGCCTGGCGGTCACGGCGTTCATTATCGGCAGAGCGATGCGCTCGCTGCCTACGGAGGGAGCGGCGGCACAACGTGTGGCGCCGACGGGATCCGTTCGGGAGGACAGGCGCACAGCCACACCTCGACGTGCCGCATCGTCCGCAGCCACCACGCCACCGTTGGAGCAACTCCTCGGCACTCTGAGCTCCGAGCAGCGCAGAGTCTTTGACCGCGCTCGAGCCACGCGAAACTGCATGTTTGTGACCGGAAAGGCGGGAACTGGCAAGTCCCACGTCCTCCGGTTAATTCGCGAGCACTGCGGAAAGAGGGTTGCCGTCGTCGCACCCACCGGTATCGCCGCGATCAACGTGCGCGGACAGACCATCCACTCGTTCTTTCGACTTCCCCCCGAACTGCTCACTCCGGAGAAGGTCGCCACACTGGATTCTCCACCTCGTGAACTCGCTCACGTTGAACTCATCATCATTGACGAGATCTCGATGGTCCGCGCCAACCTGTTCGACGCGATTGATCAGGTCCTCCGTCGAGCCAGGGGAAACAATTCACGTTTTGGCGGCGCGCAGATCATCCTGTTTGGCGACCCGTTCCAGTTGCCTCCGGTCGTCGACCAGCGAGACCTGCACCTCTATTTCGTGGACCGCCACGGAGGCCCGTTCTTCTTTCAGGCTCGGGTCTGGCAGGAGGCACAGTGGGAGACGCACGAACTCGAGCGCGTCTTCCGTCAGGCCGAGGTCCCGTTTCTCCGCGCTCTCAACCTCATTCGGGAGGGCGGCTTCGACCCAGAGATTGTGGATATCCTGAATCGGCGGGTGATGCCGGAATCACCGGCGGGAGATCAGCGGCTCACAACGACTCTGGTGGGGAGGAACGCGGCAGCAGCGATTATCAACCGAGAGTTTCTCGAACGCTTACCCGGACCGTCCTTCACATATCAGGCCGAGGTGTTCGGCCGATTCCCGAAGCGGGATTTCCCCGCCGACGAATCCCTGGTAATACGCAGCGGGGCACGTGTTGTGCTCCTCGCGAACGATTCGGCGCATCGCTGGGTAGACGGTACCCTCGCGACGGTGGACAGACTTGAACCCGATCGCGTTCACCTGGTGATTGCCGAATCGACGATCGAACTCGGGCGGCATACGTGGGAGAAGATCAAGTACCGCTACGACCCGAGGACCCGATCTATGACGGAGAGCATTGAGGGAACGTTCACGCAGTTCCCGATTCGCGTCGCCTGGGCAATGACTATTCACAAGGCGCAGGGGCAGACGCTCGATCGCGTGCGGATAGACCTCCGCGATCGACTCTGGGAAGGCGGTCATCTATACGTCGCCATCAGTCGTTGCCGGACTCTGGCAGGACTCGAACTCAGCCGCCCGATCACAGCCGCGGATATCAAGGTCGATCCTGCCGTCGCGCACTTCCACCGCCAGATCCGGGCCGCGTAGAACCATCCCCGCGCAGTTCTCAGAAGTCCCAGGCTCGGTCAGTCTCGGTCGCTGAAGTCGAGTCGCGGCACGAGGCCGTTCACCAGCGCGACGCCCACGAGGACGACCGCCATCCCGAGAAGTGCCGCCGCCGACAGACGCTCGCCCAGGAGCAGGCTCCCCCAGAGCACGCCGAAGCAGGGTGTGAGGATCGTGACCGTCAACGTGCGCGTGGGGCCGATTGTGGCGAGCAGGTGAAAATACATCAGGTACGCCGCCGCAGTGCAGAGCAGGCCGAGCGCGAGCACCGCGAGGAGCGGACCAGCGGAGAGGTCGAAGCGGTCGTGCGGCCACACAAGCGCCGCCGGCAGGAGGAGGAGCGCCGCGCCGACCTGCTGCGCGAACGCGAGCGTCCGCGGCGCCGTGCCCACGAAGAGCGCCCGTACCGCGACCGCTCCGGCGCCGTAGCAGAGCCCCGCGAGCAGGAGGAACGTCGTCGCCAGTGCTACGTCGGCATCGGCTTCCGGCGGTCCCCACCCCAGGACGATCGCGACCCCCACCGTCCCGGTCAGAAGGCCGACGATGCGTTGCGCGGTCAATCGCTCCCCGAGCAAAAGCGCCGAACCGATTGCCGCGAAAAGTGGCGCCGTCGTCACGACGACGGCGCCGAAAGAGGCGGAGACCGTCAGGTGCGCCGTGCCGACGAGTCCGAACGGGATCGCCAGGTTGATCCCGGCTACGAACAGATACGCGCGCCAGCGACCGCGCACGTCGGGCAGCGCGCCGGACGCGAGTGCGAGCGGACCGAGGACGAGGATGGCCAGGAGGACGCGGGCGAGAGCGAGCGGGATCGGCCCAATCGGGGGCGCGGCCACCCGGATGAGCGGGTACGACACGCCCCAGATGCCGCCGAGGAGGATCAGGATCGCGACATCGCGCGCACGCACCGGGAGATATCCGCGCTTCGTCAGGCCGGTCGCGCGCGAAGCGCGGCCCAGGCCTCATCGCACTCCGCGCACCCGCCCCCCTCGTCGTGGAGGAACGCCGTAATCCCTGCGGCGAGGATCTCCCGTGCGACCGCGACGACATCGGCCGATCGGGCAAGGATGGCCGCGCCGTGACCGAACGGCCCTTCGCGTTGGAGGCCGCGGGCGCGCAGGCGTTGGCCGACCAGCGCGAATCGTTGGGTGCAGTGATCGTGTTCGGCGTAGGTCCGGCGGACGATTCGCTGCCCTTCTCGCACCAGGCAGGGCACATCCACCATGTACGGCGCCTCGGCGAGCGCCTCGGCGAGGTGAATCGTCGTGTTCGCGTCGTGGCCGACCCCGAGCAGCAGCACCTTGCCGTCCACGGCGCAGACCCGGCCGACCGGGCTGTCCGGCCCGTGCGCGGGGGTCCAGGCCTGAGGCGCGGCGATGAACGCGGACCAGCGCCCCCAGGCGGCGAAGGTGGATGTCGGGTGGTCGCCCCGCCGCACCGCAGGCTGACGCCAGAACGACTCGGCGATGACGCCCATCTTTCGCGTCGGCGATGTCGCAGCGTCGTACACCTGCTCGCCGCCGGTCATGCTCGGCATCACC
Organism: Chloroflexota bacterium; assembly: GCA_016875715.1. Taxonomy (GTDB): domain Bacteria; phylum Chloroflexota; class UBA6077; order FW602-bin22; family FW602-bin22; genus VGOZ01. The sequence continues at coordinate 20,527 of VGOZ01000040.1, forward strand.
AGCGTGCCGCCAACTCCGATCGCCTCGCGCAGCGCCTCGATGACGCCATGGGGGCCGCCGACGATCGGCCGGATCGCGCGGTAGGAAGCGTGGACCAGCAGGCAATCGCCGGTCCTGACTCCCAGCGCACCAAGCTGCGCGAGGAGGGTGGACCGAATGGTCGCTCCCTCGTTCACGCCGAGGAAATGGTCGGACGCAGCGTCGCCGGCCCCTCCAGGTAGTCGCAGGCGTCGCGATATCCCAGCCGTTCGTACACCCGCCGCGCAGTCGGGTTGTCCGCGCGGATGTTGAGGATCGCTGTATCGCAGCCCCGGGCGAACACGGCGCGCGTCGCCGCCGCGGTCGTCTGGGCGGCGTGGCCGCGTCCGCGAGCCTCGGGGTGGGTGAAGACGCCGCCAATGGCAGCGATGCCTGCGGTCGTGCCGATCGCGTGTGCCCCGGCGACGGCGACGATCTCTCCCGCGCCATCGATGCCCCAGAGGTAGCCGATGCGGGCCGCGTCCCGACACCACCACGCACCGGGCCCCGCCGCACACAGCCGATCGATCGCCGGAAAGTCCGGCTCGCCGAGTTGACGCGCGTGGACGACGGACTGGGGCGGCCTCAAGGCCGACGGCGTTACGACCATCCGGTGGAAGAGGTCGAGCCGCAGGGCGTAGTGGCGGGAGAACGCACGCCGGTGCGCCAGCCGGCAGTGGACGGAGCACGTCGCGGGGAGATCATCCGTGGCGGCGAGCGCGGCGAGGATCGCCGCGACTCCGGCGGCCGGGCCACCGCTCCAGAGCGCGGTGAACGCCCCCGTGCGAAAGAGCAGCAGATTCGCCGCCTCGCGCCGCGAGCCGTGCGGCGCGGTCGAATCGGCGGCGATCGCGTAGGTGGCGTGGGCGCGCGATGGCGGATCGAGATCGGCGAGCGGGTAGCCGTTCCAGACGCGATCGCGCGCCAGCACCTCCAGTGCGCGCGCATCGTCGACATCCCGTTCGACCCGCCAGATCGGGGGCATTTCAGGCGCGGGTGAGCAGGCCGACGCCGCTGGTATCCAGCGCACGGCGCGTGAGGCGGAGATCCTTGAGGCGGTGGATCGAGATTTCGGAGAGGGTGAGGATCTCGCATCCCTCGTGGACATGCCCGCCGAAGTAGTTCCGACGCTCGTCCCAGAGCGAGATGTGGAGGTGCGGCTGGTAGTTCGCGATGATGCCGCCGAACTGGACGATCTCCAGTGCGCCGCGAAGCTGGAAGTACTCCTCGCGTGGCGGATAGTCAGTCGAGCGCACGGTGTGGATGTGCGCTCGTGTCAGGCTGCCGATGCCGCTCATCAGTACGCCGGAATGGACGTCCGCCTCGCGCGCAACTCGTTCGATGCTCTCGAAGAGCAGGTCGCCGCGGCGAAGCGCGACGATGACAATGCCGGTGGAGAAATCCTCGTAGTATTCCATCCGGTCATTCTACGGAGAGGGTCAGCAATGCCAGAGATCACCCTGCGTTCTCGCCTTCGCGCTGGCGGCGCGGCTTCAGTCGTGAGTGGTCATCAAAACGCCGACATGGTCGAGTTTCTGGCTCAGCATCGGCCAGACGGCATCTGGATCGAGTGCGAACACGGCCCGGTCAGTTGGGAGCAGATTGGCGACTTCTCCCGCGCCTGCGATCTCTGGGGCGTGGCCTCCATCGTGCGGGTGAGCGCGAACGAGCCATGGCTCATCACGCGCACGCTCGATCGGGGCGCGAGCGGCATCGTCGTGCCCCACGTTTCGACTGCGGAGGCGGCACGCGCGGTGGGGGAGGCCAGTCGTTTCGGCCCGCTGGGCCTGCGTGGGATGTATGGCGGCCGTCGCGCCTACGGGGTCGCCGGCTACCACGCGCGGGCGAACGAGGAGATCCTCGTCACGGTGCTCATTGAGGAGATTGAGGCAGTGCGGAACCTCGATGCGATCCTCGGGGAGGACCGCATCGATGTGTTCTTTGTCGCTCCGTCCGACCTCGCGCAGACGATGGGGCACACCGGCCATCACGGCCACCCCGAGGTGCAGGCGGTGATGGACGGCGCGCTCCGCAAGATCATCGCGGCAGGAAAGATCGCCGGGACGCTCGTCACCGACGCGAATCGCGAGCGGTATCTCGACATGGGCGTGCGGTTCGTGATGACGTCGTGGCTGCCGTGGGTCTCCGAAGGGACGGTCGCGTTCCGGGACGCGGTCGCGAAGCGGAACCGGTAGGTCCCGGGTGCCCAGCCCACTCCGCCCGCTCGTCGGCGCGGAAGTGGAGGGCGTGCGGCGATACCCGGCTCCCGTCCGGAATCGGCGAGTTGGAAACGATTCCGAACTGGCGCTACTCCCGCGCCCCGGCCTTCCGCAAGCGCGCCGCGATCGCGGCGTTGCCCGCGCCGAGCGCCACCTGTAATGGCGTCTTCTGGTCGTAGCGCGGGGTGTTGACGTCCGGCTCCTGGGCCAGCGCCCACTCCACCATCGGCAGGTTGCCCGAGGCGACCGCGGCGTGGAGCACCGCGTTCATGTCGCCGGCAGGTGACGTCGCGTACACCGCGTCGGCAGCGGCCGGATTCCCGCTCAGCGCGGCGTGGAAGAGGAGGCTGAGGCCGTGGACGCCCGGTCTTGACGCCAGTGAAGGGTCGCGGCGGAGCATCGAGGTGACGATCGCGACCTCGCCGAGCATCGCCGCCGCGTAGATTGTCTTCGGCGAGCCCGCGTCGAGGAGGAACTGCGCGATCTCACGGTTTCCGACGTGGGCCGCGGCGTCCAGCGCCGACTCGTCCAGCGGCGCGAAGCGGACGTTGAGCAGACCCGGTTCCGCGGCGAGCATCTCTCGCACCGCAGCGGCGTTACCGTGGCCGCTCATCACGAACTGCTGGATTGTCTGCTCATCGATTGCCATGGGCGCGCTTCCCCCGAGGTATCAGTACAGGAAGCCGGTCCGTCCAGCCAGATCGTACAGCCAGGCCGCGAGGGCGAGGCTTGAGGCGAACCCGAGCGCGATCTGTCGCACGGTGTGTTTGCCCAGGTACCAGCGACTCCATCCCGTCGCGAGCGCCACCGCGCCGAGCGGAACGGCCAGCGACGGCCCGCCGAGGTACAGCCCGGCGACGGTGAGGAGTCCGGTTCCCGCGGAGTGGTAACTCACCTTCGTGCGCATCGTGAGCAGATCGAGCACGAACATCTGCAGGCTGATCCCCGCGGCGAGCGCGATGAGGATGCTCGCCGCGCCCAGGGTGGAGAGCGCCACAACGCTAAGCAGTGCGCAGGCGAGCGAGATGGTGGCCAAGAGGACGCGCGGCCGTCGATCGGGCATACCCAGATTGCTGACATAGCCCACACGGTAGGCGCCGTAGACGATGAACGCCGGGAGAACGGCCAGGCAGAGAACGAACGCGACAACGTCACGCGTGCGCAGCGGTTCTCCGCTGTACGCGATGGTGAGCGAGATGAGGGCGATGGGAATGAGCGGCGGACCGCAGATGATGCCGAGAATCCGCGCGAGACGCCGGGGCACCGGTTAAGTATCGCGGTCGCGACCATCGTCGTCCAAACAGAGCCCCGTTGAAGTGCTCCCCTCCGCGGGCAGCGCCGCGCCGCGATCACTCACCCTCATCGTTAGGCGGCGGATAAGCCCCACGTACATAGGCGTCAGCACGGGGTGTCAATGCATATTTGCTCGATAAAAAGACATTATGCTTGGCGCTATGAATGAGAATGGGCCGGATAGCACCGAGGTTACCCATCGTGATGAGCGACATCGCTCCTGGTGGGTGCGTTTCGAACTGTGGGTGATGAGCCTGCTCATGGGCGAGGTTGCGTCCGAGGATGAAATGCACGCCTTCATCCTCCGCGTCGTGCAGCCCGGCTTGGGCGGCCTGATGGATGGCTCCGTCTCGACGCTGGCTCCCCTCTTCGCGACCGCGATCGCGACCCAGAATCCCCACACGACGTTCGTCGTCGGCGTCGCTGCCGCCGTCGGCGCCGGGATCAGCATGGGTTTTTCGGAGGGACTGTCTGACTCCGGGGAGTTGACCGGTCGCGGGCACCCCTTCCGGCGTGGCGTGATCACCGGCGTTGCGACCTTTGTCGGGGGTATTCTCCACACGCTGCCTTTTCTGCTCGAGCGGTACGACCTGGGTATGACGATTGCGATCGCCATCGTCATCGTCGAACTCTGGGTAATCGCCTGGATCCGGAACCGCTACTTCGGCACGCCGATGGGCCGTTCCGTGTTCCACGTTGTCTTTGGCGGCGCGCTCGTGTTCGCGGCCGGGGTCATCTTCGGGTCGGCCTAGAGACGATCAGTCGCGCGAGGTCCGGCGGACGAGGAACGGCTCGCCCGGGCCGAGGTGGACGATCCGCTGCTCGGCCCGTTCGATGAGCGCCGCGGCCTGAGCCGGGTCGCCGTTGAACGCGATCGAGGTCGGCGCGTCATAGGTGCCGTAGTGGTACGGGACGAGGTGGGGCGCGCCGGTGGCGTTGGCGAGCCGCGCCGCCGCCTCCACGCCAAGGTGGTAGGAGTCGGCCGAGGCGTCGAGGAGATGGACGTCGATGTCGCGCGCGGTCAGATGCGCGTCCAGCAGTCGCGTATCGCCCGGATACCAGATCGTCCCATCCGGCGTCTCGAACCGGAAGCCGACGCAGTCGTCTGTCTCCCAGGGCGCGCCCCAGCGGCCGTGGTCCAGGAGTTGCCAGGGATGATCCGCCGGGGTGGGCGTGACGCGGACGTTCCTGATCGAGATCGGCTCGTCGGCGCGCGCCAGACGCATGGACACCGCGTGATCGACGATCGCGGCGAGTCGGGTCAGGCACGGCGGTGGACCGACGTAGAGCGCGCCGGTGCGCGCCAGGAGGCGCGCCGAACGGGCAGCGAGATGATCCGCGTAGGCGCGCGTGTACAGGATCGCATCGGCGCGAGGAACTGCCGCGGCCTCGATCGGTAGCGCTACAAGGAGGCGGTGGCCTGTCTCGCAGCGATCCGGACGTTCCGGATCCGTCGCGATGGCCGGGTCAACCAGCAGAACCGTCCCTCGCGCATTGAGCATGAAGCCGGAGCCTCCGAGCCAGAACAGCGTCGTGGTCGGGATGTCGGTCGCGAACGCGCCATGTGGGATCGGCTGCGTCGGTGGTGCGACGGCCTGGCGCATGGCCGCGGATCGTGTTCGCTCTCATGCATGCCGGCCGTCATTGCCTCTTGCCGATGCCCGATGGCAGATAATGGCGCCGCGCCCGGAACGGAGAGGTCAACCCAATGGAACCGATTGGACTGACGATCGCCGTGAACCGATTGCACCATCGCGTCTGGCACTGGGCGTCGCTCGGTCCGGCGCTCGTCGTCGTCCACGGGATCACCAGTTGGGGCCGCGCCTGGGACTTCGCGATCCGCCACCTGCATCCCGAATGGAACATCTACGCGGTCGACCTGCGGGGACACGGGCAGAGCGACAAGCCCGAGCGTGGGTACCAGATCGCCGATTACGCGCGGGATGTTGTGGGGGTCATCGAGGCACTGGGCATCACGCCGACGCGCCTCGTCGGCCATTCGCTGGGCGGCGCGATCGGCGCGCGCGTCGCGTCGCTTCGGCCCGACCTCATCGAACGCCTTGTCCTCGTCGATCCGGCCAATCGCCGCTGGGATGGTGAACGGGTGCGCGCGGCGATGGAGGGGTTCATCGCGCGGGTCCGCGGCACGCGGGAGGGCGGCGTCGGGTTCACGCGGGCGAATAATCCCCACTGGACCGACGAGCAGGTTGCCGCGCGCGTCGCCGCCCACCAGGCACTCTGCGACCAGGTGATTCACGATGTGGTGGAGAACCCGGATCCGCGCTCGTTCGACGACGACCTGCCCGCCGTCACCTGCCCGACGCTCCTCCTCAACGGTGACAGCGGCTATGGTGGCCCGTCGAACTACCCGGGGATCGTCCCGCCGGACCGCGAAGCACAGATCCTCGCGCTGCTGAAGGATGGCCGCGCCATCGTCGTGCCGCGGGCCGGCCACCTTGTGCCGTGGGACAATTTCGAGGGATTCCTGATCCCACTGCGGCTGTTCTTGCGGTAGGGGCGCGAGGGGATCTTCCCTTCCTCTGGCTGCTCCCTTTACAGAGAAGGCGAGATGGATGACGAGGCAACTCTTCGGAGTCTCCGGATCGTTCGGTCTGGCAGCGGCCACCACGCGCTCGACCGGAACTCGACGCGGCGCGGTTACCGAAACGTGCCGAGGAGTCCTGCAGTGTTGAGGCTGTTCCTCCGATAGGGAGTCTCCAGTCTCACCGCCTTCTCGCAAGCGTTCGACGGGCACCGCCTCCTCCTCATCGGTGGAGATGGCGTGTCAATCGAGGACTCTCATCCCGGCTGATCGATCACTGGGTGGGGCCTTGATCGCGCGCTTCGGGTTGGTGTACCAGATTCGTTCCGGATCGGTCTGAGCGACCCGACGGAGCGATCGCGTGGGACGGCGTCGCGAGCGCTGCGATCGCCGGAGATGCTCGGTACGCGACTCTCTCGTGCGGGTGATACGCGTACGTGCTTTAGACACACGGCTCAACGGCGCGAGAAAACGCAATCCGGCGGGAGGCGGACCCTGTACGATGCGTCCGTGCCGCGCGAACTGATTTTCACCGGTCCGCGCCAGGTCTCGTTCCGCGAGTACGAAGAATCGCCGCTCGGCCCCGGGCAGGTCCGCGTGCGAACGCTCCTCAGCGGGATCAGCCACGGCACGGAGATGAATATCTATCGCGGCACCTCGCCGCAGTACGCCCGCGGTGTGCGGGACGGCCTGTTCACCGACGAGGCAGAACCGGCCTACCGCTACCCGATGACGTATGGCTACGAGGAGGTGGGCGAGGTCGTCGAGGTTGGCCCTGAAGTGGCCGGCATCCTTGTTGGCGATCGGGTGACGGGATCGTGGCAGCATCGCGAGAGCGCGGCGATCGATGTCGCGCATCAGCGGCGGTTCTTCGTCTGGCCGTCCGATTTCGCGCCGGAGCGGGCGGTGTTCATCGCGCTGGCGACGGTCGCGCTCAACGACTTCCTCTCCTCCGAGACTCGACTCGGTGAGAGCGCGGTGATCTTCGGTCAGGGGACGATTGGGTCCTTCGTGGCGCAGATCTGCCATCTGGCCGGGGTGGCGCCGATCATCGTCGTCGATCCGATCGCGGCGCGACGGGAGCGGGCGCTCGCCCTTGGCGCGACCCACGCGATCGAACCGACCGGGGCGGCGCAGCGGGTCCGCGAGATCCTCGGCCGCAATGGCGCGGATGTCGTCTTCGAAAACTCCGGGTCGTATCGCGCGCTCCAGGAGGCCATCCGTTGCTGCGCGCCGATTTACGGCAAGGTGATGGCCGTATCGTGGTACCAGGGCGGTGGCGACGATCTCCGGCTCGGCGAGGAGTGGCACCATTCGTTCACGCTGCGCGCCGGCGCTTCGCGGATGCTCCACAACCATCTCGCGCTGCCGCCCGCGCCGGGCAGGCAATGGGATGAGCCGCGCCTTCATCGCACGGCGTTCGACCTGATCGTCAGCGGCCGCCTCGCGACCGAAGGGTTGGTGAGCCACCGCATCCCGTTCGCCCGGGCCGCCGAGGCGTTCGACCTGATCGACTGCGGCCAGGAGCAGACGACGAAGGTGGTGCTCGACTTCCGCGAGTAGCGATGCGGACAGATGATCCATGCCAGACGCTGACCCACCGCGCACTCGCCTCGGGCTCTCCGCTGCCATCACGGCGCGGGCGCGGGTGCCAGCGACACTGGCTCCTGAACCGGCGCCGCGCAGGCCACATGGCGGAATCCGGTGGATCCGGAGCCTCACGCGGGCGACCGATGGAGAGCGAGCGGATCGCGCGGCGCCTGCTCGCCGATCCCGCGCCCTTCTCGCTCTACGTCATCGGCCGGCCGCTTCGTCTTTATCAGCTCGACGCGATGCGGGCGATCCTCCGCTCGTTCGATGAGGCGCGCGGAGACACGATCACAGTGATGATGGCCCGGCAGGCCGGGAAGGACGAACTCTCCGCCCATCTCAAGGCGTACCTTCTCAACCTCCACGCCCGGCGGGGCGGGTAGATGGTCAAAGCGGCGCCGACGCTCCGACCGCAGGCGTTCGCCAGTCGGCTCCGCCTGGAGCAGGCGCTCACCCAGCCGTTCAATGCCGGTTTCTGGCGGCGCCTCGGCGCGGCGATCGGGCTCGGGCGGGCGCGCTGCCTGTTCCGTTCGGCAGATCGCGGCGCGCAGGTCGTCGGTGCGACCGCGTTGATTCTCCTGGAGGTCGACGAGGCGCAGGATATCGCGGCCGAGAAGTACGACCGGGACTTCGTACCGATGGCCGCCTCGACGAACGCGACCCGCGTCCTTTACGGCACCGCCTGGCGCGCCGACGACCTGCTCCAGCGCACGAGGGACCTCAACCTCGTGCGGATGCGCTACGATGGCATCCCACGGCACCTCGATGTGCCGTGGGAGCGAGTCGCGGAGACGAACCCGGCCTACGCCCGCCACGTCGAGACCGAGCGGGCGCGTCTGGGCGAGAATCATCCGCTCTTCCTCACCCAGTACTGCCTGCGTGCCGTCGCCGGCAAGGGCAAATTTCTCTCCGTGAGCTAGCGCGCGCTGATGCTCGGCGATCATTCCCGCCGCTCCGCGCCCACGGACGGGGGCGTCTACGTCGCGGGGATCGACGTGGGCGGTGGCGCCGGAGACCATCCGGAGGACGGTGCGACCGGCACGCGCGATCGCGACAGCACGGTCGTGACGATCGCCCGTGTGAAGCCCGTGGAGATCGTGCCGGGCATTGCGGAACCGCGCATGGGGATCGTGGACCACCTCGCCTGGACGGGCCGCGACCAGCACGCGCAGGTCGCGTCGCTCCTCGCCACGTTGCGGGATGTCTGGCGCTGCCGGAAGATCGTGGTCGGCGCGACCGGTCTGGGCGCGGGCACG
>VGOZ01000041.1 GCA_016875715.1 Chloroflexota bacterium
AAGCGGCGCTGCGTCATCGACCAGGCGACGCTCTCTCGCCGGGGCTCGGCGGCGAGGCCGGTGCCATCAGCCGCGCGCGGCGGTCCCTCCGTTCCCCCCCGAAGTCTTCTGTATTACCGACATCGCGGAGGCGATCATCCCTCCGACATCGCTGATGCTCGCGGGAACGATGAGGGTATTGCCCGTCTGCGCCAACTTGCCGAATTCGGTGATGTACTGCTCGGCGACGCGCAACTGCACCGCCTCGGCGCCACCTTGCGCCTGAATCGCCGCCGCGACCTGGCGGATCCCCTCGGCGGTTGCGGTCGCGATGGCGAGGATGGCCGCGGCCTGCCCCTCCGCCTCGTTGACCTGCTTTTGTCGGGTCGCCTCGGAGGCCTTGATGACCTGCTGCTTGTCGCCTTCAGCGGCGTTGATCACGGCGTCGCGCTGACCTTCCGACGACAGGATGACGGCGCGCTTCTCCCGCTCGGCGCGCATCTGCTTCTCCATGGCCTGGAGGACGTCGTGCGGGGGAGTGATGTTCCGAATCTCGTATCGCAGCACCTTCACGCCCCAGGGCTCGGTCGCCTTGTCCAACTCGCTGACCACGAGGAAGTTGATCCGACTCCGTTCCTCGAACGTGCGATCGAGCTCGATCTTGCCGATCTCGCTGCGGAGTGTCGTCTGTGCCAGCTGGACGATCGCGAACTGGTAGTTCGAGATGCCGTAGGACGCGCGCGCCGGGTCGAGCACCTGGATGTAGAGGATGCCGTCGACGTGAACCTGCACGTTATCCCGGGTGATGCAGATCTGCTCCGGTACGTCGATGGCGATCTCCTTCAGCGTGTGCCTGTAGGTGATCGAGTCCACGAACGGGACCAGGATGTGGAACCCGGCCTGGAGGGTCTGGTGGTACTTCCCCAGCCGCTCGACGACATACGCCTCCTGCTGCGGAACGACCACGGCGGTGCGGATGACGACGATTACGGCCAGGACGAGCAGCGCGATGGGAACGATCAGAGCCTCCACGGACTTCCCTCCTCAGTCAGGTTCCATCGGCACGCACCCGCAGTTCGATGCCCTCCGTGGCGAGAACGCGGCAATCGGCATCGGCCTGAATCGGCTCCTCGCCGACATTGCGCGCGATCCAGACGGTGCCCCGCATCAGAACCTGACCGCGCTCTCCGGCGGGAATGTCGCCGATGGCGCGCACCGTCTCGCCGGCAGGGTCGGAGATGATCGCCCCCCCCAGCGGGCGGAGCCGCGCCGCGATGACGCTGCGGACGAAGAAGAGGAGGATCGCCGACACGATCGTGAAGAGCAGGATCTGCTCGACAATTCCCGGCAGCAGGCCGAACCCCCCCGCCGCGGCGACGATCACCGCGGCAAAGCCGAGGAGCAGCATGTAGAAGGCCCCTGGCGCGGCGAGTTCGCCCAGCGCGAGCAAAACCGCAGCCAGTGCCCACATCCACCAGACCGTACCAGTCATCGTGCCTATGCTATCCGCCGTCCAGCGCTGCCGTCTGTTCTTCCGCGGCAGAATAGGCAACAGTGCCTAGACGTCGGTAATCAGATGCGCCAGGCGATGCCTGTCGCGGCGAGCACCCCGTCGAGGTTCGCCTTCGCGCGCGGATACGCGTCGTCAGGCAAATGTTCGAGCATGAAGTATCCATCGGGGCACACAGTCTCGAAACGTCGCGCGAAGGTCGTCTGGTCGAAGATCCCCTCACCGAGCGGCACCTCTTCGAGGTGCACGGTGAGGCTCTCCACGTACGTGATGTCCTTCACGTGGGCAGCCACGATCCAGCGCCCGCAGAGATCGAAGAGCCTATTGGTGATCACCGCGTTGTCGTACAGATCCTCGAGCGAACCGACCAGGTTGACCGGGTCGGCGTTGAATCGCATCGCCGGTGAACCGACCGCCTCGAGCACGTCGCGGATGCGTTCCGGCGTGTCGAGGGGCGAGCAATCGGCACCTTCCAGCGCGAACGGTATGCCCACATCCTCCCCTGCGGGTGCCACGGCGCGCAGACTCGCGAGCAAGCGCTCGATCGTGCGCAGCCGGGTGTTCTCGGGGTGCGGTTTCCAGGGACCGGACGGACTGACCGATCCGGGGCGCACGTAGGTCGTGTGCGCGCCCAGCAGGTGGGCACAGCGTGCCGCGGCTCGGAGTTGCCGGATCCCGAGGGCCCGCCGTTCGTCGATCGGATCGACCAGCATCTCGTACTGCGGGTTGCACTGCACGACCTCCACTCCGGCATCGCGCAGGATTGTTCCCGCGTTCCGAAGCGCCGCCTCGCTGGCGCCGAGTGGATCCACCACGCGCACGGTCACCCCGGTGTAGCCGAAAGCGCGGATGGACTGCGCCAGAGTCGGGGTGATCTCGGCGGGGTTCGAGGGGATGTAGCCGACAACACCGGGCCTCACGCGCCGCCCCCCGACTTCATCTGAGCGTTCATCTCGGAAGGGCCGCCATCAGACGGTCGCCAGAGCGAGGGTCTCGAGCTCCGCCTCGGCCTTCGCGAGCCGGGACTTGACCTCGGCGTGCTCGCGCTGGGATGCCAGCTTCGCCTCGCCCTGGAGCGCCTGCAGCGCGTCCTCGATCGCCTCACGCCGCTCCTCGAGGTGCTCGATCTCCTCCTCGAGAGCGATCACGCGGGGGTCCTCCTCGGCCTCCTCAGCCTCCTCCTCCACGAGTTTCTCGATCCGCTTCTTGAAGCCCGCGTAGTCGCTGGTGTGCAACGTAGCGAGCCCATCGCGAATGTCGAGCACATGCGTTGCCAGCGATTCGAGCAGTTCCGGATCGTGTGATGCGAACAGGATCGCGCCCTTGAACTCCTTCAGGGCCTCGATGAGCGATTGCCGGGTGGCGCGATCGAGGTGGTTGGTGGGCTCATCCATGACCAGGCCGTGCACGGGTTTGAGGAGCAGTTTCGCCAGTGACAGGCGACTACGCTCGCCCCCGGACAGGGTCGCGATCTGCTTGCGGACGGTCTCTCGCGAGTACTGGAAACGGCCGAGAAGTCCCCGCGCGCGCTCTTCGCCCCAGTCAGCTGGCGCATTCGCCATGACCTCGGCCAGGACGGTGCGGCTCTCGTCGAGCGTCTGACTCTGATCCTGAGCGAAATACCCGACCGTCGTACGTTTCACAGCCCCCTCGGTCGGCTCCTCGATCCCCGCGAGTACGCGCAGAAGCGTGGACTTACCGGCACCGTTTGGTCCGACGAAGGCGACGCGCTGACCGGGAATGATACGTAGATCGACACCGGCAATCACCGCGTGATCGCCGTACGCCCTGGCGACGTTCTCGGCGTTGATGATCTCCGCCGGCATCGGGCGCGCCTCGGCAAACCGTAGCTTCATCGCGTTCTGTTCCGAGGGCGGCGCTGCCTCTCGAATCAGACGGGCGAGGAGGCGCTCTCGCGACTTTACGAGCGACGCGCGTCGAGCATTGGATCGGAAGCGGTTGATGAACTCCTGCTGCCGTTTGATGAACTTCTGCTGCCGGGCGTAGGCGTTCGCGCGCGCCTCAGCCCGTCGTCTCTTCTCGGCCTCGAACGCGGTGTAGTTCCCGTTGTATTCGACGAGGATGCCCTCCTCGAGCTCGAGGACTCGGCTGATCACCCGGTCGAGGAAGTGCCGATCGTGGGAAACGATGATCGCGGCGCCGGGATACTCGGCAAGGTAACCTTCCAGCCACGAGACGGCGCGCGCGTCGAGATGGTTCGTCGGTTCGTCCAGCAGGATCACGTCTGGTCGTCGCACGAGGAGCTTGGCCAGCGCGATGCGCATCTGCCAGCCGCCGGAGAACTCAAGCGCCTTCTTGGTGTAGTCGCCCTCCACGAACCCGAGTCCGGCGAGGACGGTATGGGCATCCGCCTCGACCGTGTAGCCGTTCAGTCGTTCGAACTCCTCGAAGAGGTCCGACTGTTGGGTGACGAGTCGATCGAGTTCATCGCCTTGAGCATCAGCCATGGCCGCTTCGACCTCGCGCAGCGCCGCGTTGACCGCCAGCAGTTCGGGGAACGCCGCGAACATCTCATCCCACAGCGCGCGATTGCTTCGTACTCCAGCGTCTTGCGGCAGGAAGCCAAGCGTCCAGTTCGCGTCGATGCGGCGTACGCCGCCATCGGCCGCCTCACCGCCGACGATGATGCGCATAAGGGTGGTCTTTCCGACGCCATTCGGCCCGACGAGGGCCGCCTTCTCGCCTGCCGAAAGGGTGAGGTTCACCCCGCGCAAGATCGCGCGGTCGCCGAAGTTCTTGACCAGTTGCGTCAGGCGGAGCACGTCGAGGCCTCCGAAATGCCGGCGGGCGCAATCGCGCGCCGCGCGCGCACTGAACTCCCGGCCGGGAGCGATCGAAAGTGTAGTGCTTTCGCGTGGCCTCGCCCGACTTCTCTGGTGCCCAAGTCAGGCGGCGAGCGTCAGCCAGAGAAGTATGGCCACAATCATCAGGAGAAGGACCCCGGCACAGAGGACCGCGCCGAAACGCATCAGGGATCCCTCGGCATCCCGCTCGCCACAGAGCGCCGCGGCGAGCACAACCCGCCCGGGCGAGGCCATGCTGAATGCCGACGCGGCGGCGTTCTGGGCCGCGACCACGATCGGAATCGGCAGCCCCGCTCGTTCGGCGGCCTGCACCTGGAGCGACAGCAACATGGCCGTTCCTCCGGCGTTGGATCCGGTGAGGAATCCGCTCAGTCCCCCGAGAATCGGCGCTGCAATCGCGTAGCTTCCCAGCAGGTTGCTCGCCATCGTCGTCGCGATCGCCGTCGTCATTCCCGAGCGCAGCATGAGTTCGGCCATCGCCGTGAAGCAGATGAGTGTGAACGTCGATCGCATCCAGAGTGCGAACGACCGACCCACCTGAGCGACTACGGTCTCACGCGATATCTGAAGTGTGGCGATCGCGACCAGGCAGGCGATCGCCAGCGCCGTGCCCGCGCTCTGGAGAATCGGCAGCCGAAACGTGATCGCCTCGACCTCCAGGACCGCGCGGTCGCCCAGCCAGCGGTGGAGCGGCTCGATCGCTCGACTGGAGAGCATCACCGCGATCAAGGTCGCGAAAGGGATGAGCGCCGGGGTTGCTCCGCGCACGGCTTGCCACACCGATGCCCTTTCGTCGTCATTCGATCGACCGCGCGTCAGCGCGGTCGCGGCGATGGCGCCCACCGCGACGAGCGGACCACCCACGACGATCGCGAGTTCGGTTCCCGCGACGTGTGCGCCAACATACGTCGCGGCCGCCATGCCCGCGCCGATGGCCACGGCGAGCACGCCGTGGCTCCGTAGCGCCGGGCGGCCTCCCGCGACACCGAGCGCCGTCAGCGGATACAGCGGGAGTGCTAGCGCGAGTAGCAGCGTGCATCCCACGCTGATATCGATGAGGGGAAGCCCGGTGAGTGCGGCGCTGAAGACGATTCCTACCGCCGCCGCTCCCCACGGCACCGCGTTCTGCGAGAGCAGCGCGAGCGTACCCACTTGCCGCGGCGCCAGGCGCAGACCGGCGAGGAGCGGTCCGACGACCGCGACGCCGACGCCGAACCCGCTAACCGACTCGAAGAACGCACCGATCGGGATCGCGAGGATCATCGCCCGCGCGGCGCGATCGCCGGGAAGGTGAGCCAGGAGACCGGCCAGACGCGCCTCGCCGCGTCCCTCGCTCATCAGGCGAGCCAGAAGGACCCCGAAGAACAGGACGTATGCCACGATGGAGGCGACGAGCGCGCCACGCAGCAGTCCCAGCCAGATCGGCTCTAGGCCGAGGCCGTAGCCAGGTGCGAGCACGACCAGGATCAGCGCCGTCGCCAGTCCGGCCGCCGCGCCGCCCATCGAGGAACGCCGCAGGACGACAATCCACCCGACCGCGATCCCCAGCGGCAGCAGCGCAATGGCGAAGGGCACGGAGGCCGGAGCATAGCGGGCCACCGATCCGCGCCGTCGGTGCCCCTGGATCCGTAGCCGCCCGGGCGACCAGTATACTGCCGCCTTGATGCGAGAGAACACCATCCTCCGAAAGAACCGTCAGGGCCTGAAGGCGCTCACAATCCTGCTCTCCTTTCCGTCTGCCGAGATCGTCGAGTTGGCGGCTCAAGCTGGCTTCGATGCGATCAGCCTTGACGGCGAACACGGCGCCTTCGGATCGGAGAGCGTCGATCTCATGTGCCGGGTCGCGGACGGCTGTGGACTGACGGTGGTAGCCCGCGTCCCCTGGGTGGAGCCGGCCATGATCAACCTGTGGCTCGACCGCGGCGTGCAAGGGGTCACCGGTCCGCGTGTCGAGTCGGGCGCCCAGGCTCGCGCGCTCGCGAACGCCTGTCGCTACCCGCCGGAGGGGACCCGATCGTGGGGGTGGGGCCGCGGCTCCCTCTTCAACGACACGGCCGTCTATCTGGAACGTTTCGGTTCCCGGGATGGGTTCTCACGCTGGGCGAACGAGAACATCCTCTCCTTCGCCCAGATCGAGACGAAGGCCGGTTACGACCATCTGGACGAGATCCTGGCCGTGCCCGGACTCACCGGAATCACCGGCGGCCCCAACGACTTCAGCGCCTCACTCGGTTACCCGAACCAGCCGGATCATCCCGAACGGGTGCGCCTTACGGATGACGCCGAGCGGCGGACGCGCGCCGCCGGGAAGGTCGTCGCGAGCGACCTGACTGTGGGAATCAACCTGCACGAATGGGTGCTCGAGGCGGGTCACGAGTTCGTCGCCGCCCATCGAGCGGATCGCCTCTCGTAGAGCGGCCAGGTCGGGGCCCGAGCGCGCCCCACGGCTCGGCTAGCGCATCGCGCGCCTCCGCGCATCGATGAGTCCGCGTGTGTACCCCAGCGCGTAGGAGTGCTGCCGTTCGTTATCCGGGTCGCTCTCCGAATGGGGTACATGATCCGGGCAGAGCATTCCGTCGTAGCCAACCTCATCGTAAACGCGGATCGCATCGACGAAGTCGACCTCGCCGTTATCCGGGTAGACCTCCTCGAAGTTCGCGTAGCCACCACGGATGTTCCGAAAGTGGACCATGAAGATGCGGCCGTCGGCCCCGAAATGGCGGATCGCCCGAGGAACCTCGCGCGCTGGGTCATCACACATTTCGGCAACAGTCCCCTGGCAGAAATTGAAGCCGTTGACGCGGCTCGGATACAACGAGACCCACTTCTTCATGCCCTCTACCGTGCCCAGCAGTGAATGGATGCCGCGGAGCCCGGTGCCCCGCGGGAGCGCCGGATCGTGGGGATGCACCGCGAGGCGCACGCCCGCCTCCTCAGCCGCGGGGATGATCCTCTCGAGAACGTAGGCGACGTTGTCCCACATCTGGCCCTCGGTCAATGCTCCCAGCGGCGTCAGCGAGTGATCCTGCCACTTCTGAACGTCGAAGTGGCTGTAGGTGGCACCGCCGCGACCGACGGTGCGACCCGTGCGCAGGATGCCGATGATGTTGCAGTTGTACTTGAGGCATGGCACGCCGGCCTCCCCGGCGGCGCGGATGTTCTGCACGATCGTGCCGATCTGCGCGTCGCGCCCGTCGAGTCCGGTCCAGAGCCCGGGGAACCGGGACCTTTCGTAGTAGACGGCCTCGATCCCCAGGTTGAGGACATCGGCGCTCAGGCCGAACCCACGGCGCAACCGGTTGACCATCGCGCGGATGGGCGCCACATTCCACGTCCCATCGTCGTTCTGGATGCCTGTGCCGGCGGTGGTGTTCACGGCGACATGCTCGACACCGATCTGCGCCACCCACGTCAGTTTGCGGTCGGAAAGGTCGCCGAGCTGTTCGCCGATATGCACGTGATCTCCTTGGACCGTCAGGGTCGAGGGATGATACGCGCCGCCAGCGCCGGTCTCTCCGCCGACCCGGCGAAGGCCACCGCAGCATAGGGAAAGTCTCCGTTGCGCCAGGCAAGGTCTAGCTGGGCCGCGCTCATGACTCGCGCGTTCCCCGGCGCATCGCGATCGACGGGATCGTTGTAGATGAACGCATCGCCGACGTAGCCGGTGATCACGATGTAGTGATCGCCGTCATACGGCCGTTGGCGCCGATCCGGCAGCCCGCGGTACCAGACCTGGGGAATGACGGGGTTCCCGGCATCGATCGCCTGCCGGAGGCCAATCAGACTCCAAACCGTGAAGCCGCCTCCGGGAGCTTCGAGTCCGTAGGGCCTCAAGCCGTGACGACGCCCGATCTCGGCCAGGTTCTCTATCGCCGTACCCGCGTCGTACACGCCCTGTGTTCCCTGCAGCTGGTTCACCAGGCCTCGCACCTCGACCGCCGGAACGGTCTTCCCGAAGGCGGCTAGGACCATGGAGAGCGATGCCGGACCACAGTCGCTGTCCTCGTAAGGGTTGCCGTCGAATTGCGAGCGATAGGGCACGGGGATCCACCGGAGGTCGCCCGCGGGTAGCGGCCCTTCGGGAGGTCGGGGTGCCTGGAGAGCGCCGAGCGGCGTTGGCGTCGCGAGCGGGATGCGGGGCGCGATGCGGGCGTCTATGGCCGGGGGTTCCGGCTGGGCCGTCGGCGTGCGCGTACGGGAGACCAGTGTGGGGATTGCGGTCGGTACACGTGGCGGGCCGATCGTTGGAACGAGGAGCGGCGCCGTTGGACTCGGCGGCGCGAGAGCTATCGCGGGCGGCATCGCCTCCGCAACCGACGGCACACTCGGCAGCGTGCGCCCGCAGCCGCCGAGCAGTGTCCCCGCGAGAATGGTCGTGACCAGCACGGGAGCGAGCGCTCGCACGGCCGCATGGTATTGCGCCCGGCCGTCAGCGGGGCTCGGTCAGAAGGGGACGGTCGGATTTCCGGTCGGGTCGACCCAGCTGAACGATGGAGCCGGCGGATTGACGATCAGCAGTGCCGGTGTGACCACCTGAACGGCTGACGAGGGTAGCTCGGCTGTGTTGTACGTGGCGGGCACGAGGACAACTCCTCGCAGGAGGTCGGCCGCGGGCAGCCGAACCGTCAGCGTACCACGATCGACATCGAGAACGACGCTTGGCCGCGTGAAGCCGGCGACCGTACCGTCGGCGCGATAGGTCGGCCGCAGCCAGCCGAGCCGTGAACTCTGGACGCCCGACGTGCCGACAATCGACAGGACGACGTCGACCGTGCTGGTGAGGATGCCGATCTGCTCGGGATCGATTCCGAGATCGGTGATCTGAAGGCCGATCCCCGGCCCGAGGCTGGCGCCAGGTGGCGCAGCCGAAGGCGCAAGGAGCACACCAGGCGTGAAAGCAAGCTGCGGCCGACCCGAGCCGCCGGAACCGAGCAACCGCTGGAGAAACTCGAGTGGGACGAACACATCGATCAACTCGCCGCCCACCGAAACGAAGCTGACGCGCGGGGCGTCTAGGTTGAGCGGGACGAGTCCCACAGGTGACCGCTGGGGAGCGGGGACAGGCACGACAAGGGCTGCACCAGCCGGAGATCCGCCGACGGGAGGCGCAGTTGCCGGAACGGGCGTCACGACGACCACCGGCGCGGGAAGGAAGGGTGGCGTCGGCGTCGGCTCGGCGGCCGGACTTCCCGGCTGAGAGGGTGGCGGCAGCGCTGGCGCAGGCTGCGACGGCGGTAGCCCCGGTAGACGCGGCACGGTCTGTCCGTACGCCGTAGAGGGGAGCACGGGTAATGCCGCCAAGACCGCGAGAACCGCCACCACGACGACCCGAAACAGGATGTGTCTCAACGCCCTCGCCAGAACCTCCACGAAAGGGTAGTGATGTCGGCCCTCTGGCGACGATATGACCTTAGGGCTAGCCAGCCGTCACGACGACGTCTCGGTCCTCGATCGTGTGATGCGCCGCCGGACCCGATGGGTACAGGACGTGGAGACTGTAGGCGATGCCGCCCGCCTGAGCGAGAACTTTTAGCGGACTCGCCCGCACCTCGGGTGGCAGCCGATACGAGAGCGTCACCAGGCGGGCCTCTCCCGGATACACCAGGATAGGCCCGCCAACTGTCAGGAGCCCGCCCTCGTCGGGAAGACGCGTGACTCGATCGTCCCATCCGGACCACGCGTCCACCGTCGTATCCGGCGGCAGCAGGATGCGGACGAACCCGACCCACGCGCCCTGAACGCGCCGGAAGACGCCTGCCCGCCAGTCGAAGAACGTTCCATCGATCAGTGGGTCCCATTGCCCTCCCGGCACGGGCGTAAAGCCGTTCTCGTACCGCACGGTGAGGGTGACGTTGCCGTCCTGGGCGCGTCGGTACACGCCGGACTTCCGGAGGTACGGCGCGGTCTTGCCGTACGAGACACTGGTGTCCACGATCGCGAGGACGTCACCCGGCCACGCGGCTACCCGCCCGTCCCAACCGGCGCCCGAGATCAAAGCGGCCATCTCGGGGTGGGCGAAGTTGAGCAGGATGTGCTTCGTCTCCAGACCGCAGATCAGCGAGGCCGCGATCGCTGGTAGCGCATCCACCGGTGGAGTTAGCAGCGCGCGGGCCATGATCGCCTTGCTCAGCGCATTCAGGAGCGCTGTCTTCGTCTCGTGGTACGCCGCGTGGTTGCGCTGGACCGCGATCTGGCGACGTTGCCGGTCGAGCGACTCCGTCGCCTGCGCCGCGGTGACGAATCCACCCAGTTCCGGGACGTCCACGCCGCCCAGCGCGGCGAGGACCAGATCGAGCGCGCCGCGGTCCACCGCGATGACGCCGTGAATCGTGTCACCCTGGCTTTCCGACCAGAATCTGCGGATCTCGCGGGCGCTTTCCTGGTAATCGATCCACCAGTTCGCGTCCCGCAGATACCACCGGGCGAACCCCATGTACTGCATGAGGGGCGCAGGCGGGAGTTGCGCGTACTCGGTCGCGCCATCCCAGTCGTAGCTCGAGCGAAAGTCCGAGCGCACGATGCGGCCGCGATCGACGGTCATGACCCCAATCGTGCCTATGAAGCCGCCGGTGGCGCGGAGTTCCTCATTGTTCTGACCCAGAATGAGATAGGTCCGTGGCCCGTTGGCGCCGAGGGCCTCCCCGACGATGGCCTCGGCGTCGCGTGCGGCGTCGCGCGCGGTCTCGATCGACGGACGTAACGCCCGGAGGCGCCGCACCACCGAACCCGCGGGTGCGAGAGTTCCCGCGAAGCGACGCTCATCCAGACGCGACTCGATCTCCAGCGCGCCATCCAGTTCATCGGCGAGTGATCGAAGGTCGGACCAGCGACGGCTCGTCAGCGCCAGCACGCGCTCGCCGGACGAACCCGGCGTGGCGTCCAGATCCCGAACCAGCGATTGCCCGATCGACGCAGCGCGGCAGAAAGCGAGCGTCACATCCAGCAAGGCCGGTATTTGGTCGGCGCCACCGAATCCGGGGACGAGCCCGAGTGGCCCCAGCAGGAAGAGCAAGGGCTGGCCCGTCGTGCGCAGGCGGCCGACGGCCTGACAGGCCTCCCCAACGCCGCCGATCGCGTCGGAACCCGTGGAGCGCAGACACGCGGGCGGCCGATCCTGGCGCGTTGCCACGCGTGCGTCGCCGGCGAGCACGAGCACGGTGCGGATGTCGCGCGCGATCTGCATCGCGGGCATCGCCGCGCCCAGAATCGCCACCATCGCGATGGCGGCCACCGCAAAACTCCAGCGGGCGCGCGCGGTCACGGGCTTCTCATCGCGGGGGCAGATCCCCCGGCAAGCAGATCACAGGCACACGAGAGTGTAGGCGCGTCCGGGCGAGGGGACGCCTGAGTGTCGACGACGCCGCGATCCGGTCGTCAGGAGCGGTGTTACAGTCAAGTCACGCGATGATCATCACCCGAGCGCCGCTGCGGATCGGTCTCCTGGGCGGCGGGTCGGACCTCCGCAGCTACTACGCGCACTCCCCGGGCCTGTGCCTCAACGCGGCGATCGACAAGTACGTGTTTGCGATCGTCAAACGTCGATTCGACGACATGATCTACGTGAACTACTCCCGCAAGGAGATCGTCGCAACCGTCGACGACCTGGGGCACGATCTCGTACGGGAGGCGATGCGCCGGACAGGCGTACGGGGTGGCGTAGAGGTGACGACTCTGGCCGATGTCCCCGCCGAGGGAACCGGCCTAGGGTCATCATCGGCAATCCTCGTCGCGCTCCTTCAGGCGTTCTACGTGTATCAGGGCCATCTACCCTCGCGGCAACAACTGGCCGAGGAGGCCTGCGCGATCGAGATCGATGTGCTGGGGCGGCCGATCGGGAAGCAGGATCAGTACGCTAGCGCCTTCGGCGGCCTCCGGGTCTATGAGTTCCGCGCCGACGAGTCGGTCGCCATTGATAGCATCGTCCTCGCCGGCGCCACGCTGCGGCGTCTGGAAAATCACCTGATGCTCCTCTATACGGGGCAGCAGCGGCGCTCCGGTGTGGTGCTCTCCGAGCAGAACCAGCGTGCGGAGGAGAACTTTGCGTCGCTCACCGGTCTGTGCGACCTCGCCCGGGAGGCGTGCGCGGCGCTGACTTCGGGGATGGTGGACGAACTGGGCCGCCTGCTCGATGCCGCCTGGCGACTCAAGAAGGGACTCGCCAGCGGTGTCTCCAACGACGCGATTGACGAGATGTATCAGCGCGCGCTGGCGGCGGGCGCTCTGGGTGGCAAAGTGACCGGCGCAGGTGGCGGGGGATTCCTCCTGCTCTACTGCCCGCCGGAGCGCCAGGACGCGGTCCGCACCGCGCTGGGCACTCCTCGCGAACTCAATATCGTGATCGATCCCCAGGGGTCTCGCGTGATCTTCGACGGCGGTGACTGACTAGCTGCGCCGCTGTGCCATCGCCTGATTGAGTCGCGCCACCGACTCGGCAAGTGCCGGGGCGCGGACCCGCAACTCACCTGCGGCGGTGTCGGGCCGGGCGAAGGAGAGGCGGGCGTCGATGCGGACCCTGGTCTCGTCGAGAAAGGAGACTAGGTCGCGCAGAGCGGCACGCACCGCACCGTCGGACACGCCGCTCTCCTCGGCCACGAGCGATGATGCGCGCCGCATCCGGTCCGCCGCCGCATCCATCGCCGCGCGATCGGCGGCGTTGTCGGCGTCGATCAGATCGCTGTAGGCGACCATCACCTGACTGATCCGGTCCATCAGCACCGCATACGCTACGGGACGCTCGGTTCCGGGTCCGCGGGTGACGCGATCGCCCGCCGCGGTTTCGATCTGTCGGCGGCGCAGAACGAGGACAGTCGCGACCACACCCGCACCGGCACCGATGAGGGCGCCGGCCGACCCGCCGAGGAGGACTTGCACCAGATCGTTGAGGTCCACCTCCCTACGGCGCGGGATGCTCCGCAGCGATGATCGCGTCCACCTCGATCTCCACGAGCATCCGCGGGTCGATCAAGCGGGAGACCTCCACCATTGTTGCGGCCGGCCGAATCGTCCCGAAATACTCGCCGTGCGCTCGCCCGATCGCCTCCCATTGATCGATATCAGTCACGAAGATGCGCGTGCGCACGACGTCCTGCGTTGACGCCCCCAGTTGCCCGAGAGCGGCCGCGATCTTGCGCAGGATCTCGCGCGTCTGGGCTGTGGCATCTCCTTCGCCGACGACGTTGCCCGTGACATCGGCCGATGTGGTCCCCGCGACGTGCACGGTGTCGCCGACACGCACGGCTCGCGAGTAGCCGACGATCGCCTCCCAGGGCGCTCCCGACGCGACCGAACGACGACCCGTCACCGTATCGCCACCCGACCCGGGCGCCGGAACCGTGCCTGTCCCACCCATGGCATCATACCGACATGAGTGATGTAGTTCGCTGGGCTCTGTTGGGTGCGGGTCGTCATCCTGAACTGCGCATCGCGCCCGCGGTGAACGCGGCGAAGAACGCCGTGCTCCGCGGCGTTTGGAGCCAGGATCCCGCCCGGGGCGCGGCCTTCGCCGAGCGCCACGGCGCCGAGCTGGCCTACCGATCGCTCGCCGAGGCCCTCGATGACCGCGATGTCGATGCCGTATTCATCTCCACGCCGAACGCGCTGCACGCCGAGCACGCGATCGCGGCGGCCCGAGCGGGCAAGCACATCATCGTCGAGAAGCCGATGGCCGTTTCGGCGGATGAGGCGCGGGCGATCGTCCGCGCGGCCCGGGAGAACGGGCGGCACCTGGGCGTGGGCTACCACATGCGCCATCACAGCGTCCTGAGGGAGGCGGCGCGCATCGTCACCGCCGGCGAGATCGGGGATGTCGTCTACACCACGGCGGCGTTCGTCCTCCACTCGTTCGTCCCCTCCACAATCCCGAATAGCCCGTGGAAGAGCGACGCCCGCATGATGGGCGGCGGTGGTGCGCTGATGGGGATGGGTGTGCACGTGATGGATACCCTCCGCTTCCTCGTCGGCAGAGAGGTCACAAGGGTGGCGGCCCTCAGCGACGGCCAGAGTAGCGAACGGCCGCTCGATCGGCTCTCTCAGATCTGCCTCGAGTTCGAGGGCGGCGCCCAGGCCCACATGATGTGCTCGGGTCGCTTCCCGTTCTCGCGCAACGACGCGGTGATCTATGGCAGCCGCGGGCGAGTCATCGCGTATGACTCGGTCGACATGAACGCCGGTCACGGTCACCTCGAGGTGACGACACCGAACGAGCACGGGGGCATCAGCGCCAGGACGGTGCGTGCCGCGGTTCCCGATCACTTCGTCGCCGAGGTCGAGGCGTTCGGTGCCGCGATCGCCGGTGGGTCGCCATTCCACGCCGATGGGATCGATGGCCTTCGCGCGGTGGAGATCACCAGCGCGGCGATCGCCTCGCTGTGGGAAGGCCGTCGTGTTGCTGTCGAGCGCAGCGAACCCTGATTCAGGCGAAGGGGTCGAACCCCGTCTGGACGGCTGCCTCGATCGCCTGACGGGCCGCGCACTCCATCCCGTGTCGTACGCAACCGTCGGTCACGGTGACGACGTGCTCGAAGGGCACCTTCTCCGGCGCCCACGGGCGCTGTTCCACCACCAGGGCGCGCCCTACGATCCCCCGGCGCCTCGCGTAGAGCGACCTGGGCGGATAGAGGATCCACGACTCGCGCCGCTCGTCGTCGAAGAGGATCAACTCCTCCGCCGACCAGCGCGCCAGACGGAAGCGAACGGTGGGCGGGAGTGGTTTCGGCCGACGCTCGCGCCCGCGGGAACTCGGTCTCACGGCGCCGGGTAACTTCCGCGCGATTGCGAGCCGCCTCCCGGCTTGCGCGACCGTATCGATGTCGGAGTTCAGCCAGACGCCTCCTCGTCGAAGCGGATGCGCGCCGACATGCCGGGTCGGAGATCGGCTGAGCCGCCCTCCAGAGCGATGACGATCGGGTAATGCCGATCGCCGTTCGGCGCGACGCGCGGCGTCAGTATCACCGAGGAGGCGCGTCTGCGCAGATCGCGCCGCTCTCCGAGCGCGCCCACGGTCACCAACGCTCCCTGACCCTGGGCGATCCGGCTGATCCGATATTCGTCGATGTCGATGGTCTCGATGCGCAGGGCGCTGAGGTCGCCGATCTGCGCGACCTCAGCGCGATCCGCGATCGACGATCCCCGTGTCGTACCGATCGAACGCACGATCGCCCCTGCAGGGGCGCAATGTGCGCCTGCCCCAGCGGTACCACGCGGCCGCGCGCGTCGTACGGTACCGCGTTGGGCGCGGGCGTCGGTGTGGGGGTTGCGAGGGCACCGCCCCACTCGCCTAAATGCCGAGAACCGCCACGGCCACGAGCACGACGCCGACGATCCACCAGCGGCGTGCGCTCTGCGGAGCCCTGGTGCGCACGGCGGCACCGCCCGCGAACGGGTCGGTAACCCCAGGCGACGCGGACCCGGCCGGCGCTCCCATCGAAAAGTCTCCCAGCTGGTCGTTCGGAGGGAATCGTAGCCCCATCCCGACGCCGCGAGGGACTTCGAGCGGGCTACGAGCGGCGCAGGGCTGCGAAGGCCCGCGCGACGCGCTCCACAGGTCGTTCGGCGGTCGCCACCCAGAGCGCCGCGCCGAGCAGGAGCCACATCGCCAGCCCCGCGAGATAGTCCTGGGCAAGGCGCGCGATGGTGCCCACTCCCAGTGCTGGAGACCCGAACAGGACGGTCAGCGCGAGCGGAATGTCCCCGACGGAGAGGCCGATTGCTCCGCTGGCCCAGAGGCTGAGCGTGTACACCTGCGCCGCGATCAGGGCGATCAGCGTCGCGGAGATGAGCAGTCACTCCGGTCCCAACCGATGCGGCGTGGCCCTCACGATGGGCGTGAGCGCCGCGAGTTCGGCCAGGCGCAGCGCCAACTGCGGTGGAGGCTCGACGATCAGTGCCGGGCGCGCGACATCGTCGACTGCCCGAAGCGACCGGGCCCACAAGGCACACGCCGGACAGCCGACCAGATGCGCCTGAACCTCGGCCGCGGAGAAACCCGAACGGATGGCGAACTCGTGACGGACGCTCACGCAGTCCATCTCAACCTCCCGGCGGGTCGAGCAGGGTGGCCAGCCGCGCCTTCCCTCGAAGTATGTGGCTCTTGACGGTATTGACGGGCACGTCCATCACCGTGCCGATCTCTTCGTACTTCATATCGTCGAAATAATGCAGGGTGAGTGCAGGCCTCTGTGCGGCCGGAAGTTCGGCGAGCGCCCGCCGCACGCCTTCTCGTAGTTCGCGCTCGGCGAATCCCTGTTCCGGGTTGACGAGGGGGTCCTGCTCGACAAGGCGCATCACCGGTGAGGTGTCGTCGTCCGCCACGTCCAGTGAGAGGGCGGCGCCGTCGCGACGTCGCGCGAAGTCCAGGGCGGTGGTAGTCGCCACCCGATAGAGCCACGTCGTGAAGCGGGTGTCGCTGCGAAAGGTGGAGAGCGATCGCATCAGCCGAAGGCAGGTCTCCTGAGTGGCATCGGCCTCGTCGGGGGGGGGCGCAGCAGCGACATCGCGATGCTGTAGATGTAGGTCTGCTGCTGCTCGATCAGACGCCCCAGGGCGACCCGGTCGCCGCGTGCCGCCCGGAAGAGGATCTCGGCGCTTGGCTCCGGCACGCCCTTCCTCTCCATAGGAATCAGACGCCGCCCGCTGGCCGATTGTTGCGGGCAAAGTCCCCGCAACATCCCCGTTCCGTCGTACGTCGAATTGTTGCAGGAGGTTCATGGCAATGTACGACACACAGGGCAATCGGCGAGGCAAGCGCCTGTACCGCAGTTCGCGCGAGGCGATGTGGTCCGGCGTCTGCGGTGGACTTGCCGAGTATTTCGAGATGGACCCGACTCTGATTCGGCTGATCTGGGTAGGTGCGACGATCGCGACGGCCGGCACTGCGATTCTCGGCTACATCGTGATGTGGTTCGTGGTTCCCCGGGATCCTGGGGCTCCGATCGCGTCCGGGCCGGTGCCCACGGGAGCGGACGATCCGACAGCCTCGTCCTACTCTCCATCGTCAGGTTCGTCTGGCCCCGCCGCAGGAGAACCCCGAGCGGCGCCAGGTCGGCGTCGGGCTGTTCCTGGCTCTTCTCGGCGCTGTCTTCCTGATCGGCCAGGCCGGCATCTTCGACTGGTGGACCTGGCGCACGATGTGGCCGCTGATGTTGGTCGCGGTTAATGGTTTCCTTCTCTTCCGGCGCATGCGCTAGGCCGAATCGACCATTTCGTTACGGAGGTCACATTTCCATAGAACAGGCAACCCAATCGCGCGCGCCCTCGCTAGAGCACCCGCCCCGCCGTGAACGATCGGGCAGCGTCATATTGCCGCTGATCCTGATCTCCATCGACCTCGCCTTTCTGGGCCAGAACCTCGGGTATCTGCCATCCAAGATCTGGACGAACCTGTGGCGTCTCTGGCCGCTCATCGTCGTTCTGGTCGGGATCGAAATCCTGTTTCGGGGCCGGATTCGAGGCTTCTACCTCGGCGCGCTCGTCGCCAGCCTCTTCCTCGTCGGCGCGCTCGCCCTGACGGCAGGACCACGCTTCACGATCTGGCAGAGTTCCGGCGAGCCGCGCACGCAGGAGTTCGAGCAGCCATTGATCGGTGCAACCAATGCGACGGTCGATCTCAAGTTCGGTGCTGGCCAGATCGCGATCGGCGGCGGCGCCTACCAGAGCGCGGACTTCGGTACCAATCCGAATCGAGTCGAACTCTCAATCGAATCCGGCGCCAGAGGCATCACCGTGCGGTGAGTCCTCGGGCGGGTGCGCCAGGAAACGGGGGAGGCACAGGCCTCCCCCGTTTCAGTGTGGAACGTGAAGCGCGTGCAGGCGCCGGTGGAGCGCCTCGCGTGCCTCCAGGAATGGCCGCTCGAGGAACGCCTGATGGTCGATCTCGCCGTGATGATGCAGAGCGCGCTCCCCGGGCCGCCGCGGGCTCAACTCGCGGATGTAGCGCAGGCTGCCATCCACCAGCGTGAGCATGTACTCCAGCCCCTCGCGCTGCACCATCTGCCACTCGCCCCCGGTCGCCACGTAGATCGGGGAGGTGTGCGCGAACACGCCTCGCCGCCACACGTCGTGATGGTGCAAGCCCCCGTAATCGGGACCGGACGCGCGGGCGCACAGCCACGAATGACCCGAAATGCGAAGGCGGGTACGGATCTCCAGGTGTGACGCGCCTTTCAAGTCCACCGTCTCGGCCACGACCGCCCCCTTCTCGACGATCTGCAGCGTATGGATCGGGATGGTGGAGCGGGCTGAAGCGACGACCTCCACCGTGCCGCCGTCCGCGGGTAGTCGCAGCGTGTCCCCCACCTCGTGCCCATCAACGCTGAAGGTGAGGATCGGTCCGCCGCTGAGGATCGTGCGACCGCGCCGAAGGTTTGCGCACCAGTTCTCATACGTGAACTCCTCACCCTCGGGGATGCGCACGTACGTGCGGTACTGGCCGACCGCTACTTCGCTCGACATCTTGTCCGTCCCACCAACGAGCGGCAGTCGATAGCCCGAGTTGAGGTACCGGTAGTATTCCTGGTGGTAGTACTGATCCATCCGAATCATCTCGACCGCATCCACGCGCCCGGTGGCGATGAGCGTCGCCGGTTCGCCATTTGGCGTGGGGAGATGCGGCAGCACCACCGTTCCTCCCTGGGCATGGCACGCATCTGCCCAGGCCGAGAGCGTGGTTTCGAGGGCGCCGCCCAGTTCCGCCTCGCTAGGGCCGTCCGAGCACCAGGGGTAGACAGCCCTCCGGAGTCCCAGCAGCGTCAGGTGGCCGAGCAGGTGCTGGCGGTTCTCCTGCGTTGCCCACACGATCGATGTGCCATCTCGCGAGATCGACGGCTCACCGGTGAACTCCTCGGTGTTTGTGAACAGATTGCCCCACTGCGAGAGGAGCAGGTTGACGACGTTGAGGTCCTCGCCTCGAGCCTCGAAGTGGCTCCCCTGTGTGGAAAGGAAGTGGACGTGCGTGTCGCCGCTAAACCAGCGGCGGGCATTCATATCGGCGATGCGCCTGAGCCGCAGTTCAAGCCGCCGTTGATCGGGCGCGATGGTGACGCGAGCGCGCATCGGCTGGTATTCGTATCCGCGGGCGATGTCGACGATCACGTCGCCGCGGGGGAGCCAGCCGGCGCACGTCCCATCGATGTACGCGTAGGTGATCTCTCCGAGGCGCAGGTCGCCGCCCACGTCGATGTGCCAGGTATCCAGATTGGAGTGCACGTGGGCGTGGTGGCCGTGGGGTTGGTAGGGCACGCCGTGGGGCGAGCGGAAGTGGACGCGGCAGGGGAGGGGCCGTCCTGTGGCGTCGTCCAGCACCACGGTCTCGACCCAATTGCGCGCCTCCTCGACGATCTGGATCCGTGTTCGCGGCGTCTCGATGGTCCGCTCGCGTTCGAGGTCGCCCCAGCGAACCGCCTCGATCGCATCGCCCCGCGATGCGACGCCGAGGGTCGCCGATGGCGCTGCCGCGACCTGGGCGTAAGTGGGTGAGGAGCCCGGGTTCGGCGCCGCTCCCCAGCCCGCCATGGGGTCGGCCAGAAACGGCTCCGCGTCCGGCGTCGCGATCGGATAGGCGTAGCCCGCCACGCCGCGATCCACCTGAATCTCGATGCCGGATCGATCGCCCGCGTCCAACGGCCGCCGGGCGAGCGCCTCGTTCTTGAGGTCCACGCGCACGGGGAGCGTTCCGCGATGGACGAGGGGGTTCTCATCCACCCCGCCAAGGGTCAGCGCGGCGATGACGAAGCGCGGCCCAGCCGGCATCACCTCGATGCTCGCGATCGGGATCTCCGGCCGATCGTTCCGCCAGCACCACAGGAAGTACGCCTGGAACGCCGCGCGCACCTCCGTCTGCCGATTACCCGCCGCGCCCCAGGGGCCGCGCCACCGCGCGATCGGTTCCTGCTTCCCATCGGGCATCGAGGCGAACGGGATCTGGCCCCATCCGACCGACGCGCCGATCTCGAACCGCTCGCGGATGGGCACGTCGACGAACGACCCCGCGCCGCGACGGAATCGGTAGGTCGCGACCAGTTCGCCCGGATGCCCGCCTTCCAGGACGCGCGAATTGATCAGGCGATGGAGGAACACGACCGTCTGGATGCACTCGCCGAGGGCGATGTGCACCGGCGCCAGGTCGGTACCGCCGGCGAGCAGGAGGGCACGCTCGCCGGTGCCAATGCGGAACGGCAAGCCGTGGAACTGCTGCTCGCCGCCCGGGGCAGGGACTGGGCCCGGGATCGCGGAGAGCGGCGCGTTATACAGGTGGTCGA
Source organism: Chloroflexota bacterium (assembly GCA_016875715.1). Classification (GTDB taxonomy): domain Bacteria; phylum Chloroflexota; class UBA6077; order FW602-bin22; family FW602-bin22; genus VGOZ01. Next base: position 20,568 of record VGOZ01000041.1, read on the forward strand.
TGCGCAGCGGAACGTAGTCGGCGATCACCGGAACCTCCCTCTGATGCGCGCGCAGTCTACCGGGCCGGAATGCGGAACGCCGCTCGCGGCGGCATCTGGCTGATGACCACACCGCCCACCACCAGTCCCGCACCGCCGACGATCTCCAGGGTCAGTGGCTCGCCGAGGATGAGCCAGGCTAGAAAGACCCCGAGTGGCGTCGTCAAGTACTGGATACTCGCCGCGCGCGCTGCGCTGATGTACTTCAGACCCCAGTACCAGAGCGCGAAGTTGATCGATGTGCAAAACAGCCCGAGGTAACCGAGTCCGATGAGCGCCGACGGACTCGCCCGGACGATCTCGTCGGGCGCGCCAAATGTCCAGGCCACCACCAGCAGCATCGGCACCGACGCGGCCGCGGCCATCGAGGTGAGCCCCACCGGATGAACGCCGCTCACCATACTCTGCCGCGCCAGCATCTGCGAGGCCGCGATAATGAATGCGGTGAGGAGGCCCAGCGCGACCCCCCGCGGGTCGACGCCGCCCGAGAACACGCGACCCGGATCGTCCCCCGCGACGACGACGACCACGCCCAGGAGGGCGATCGTCGTTCCGCCCATCACCTGGCGCGAGATCCGCTCCGAACCGCGTGTCATCAGCGCGAGCATCACGGGATAGGTTCCCACCAGCACCGTCTGCAGCGAAGCCGTCGCGTAGTTCAGCGTGAGAAGCGACGTGACGGAGCTGGCGAAGAAGCCCAGGAACCCCTGGACGACGAATACCCGCGGATACCGCAGCACGTCGGTGACGATCCGTGGCCCGCCCGTCGCGAGCGCGAAGCCGGTAAGCACGATGAAAGCCGTGACGCCGCGGACCAGCGACTGCTGCAGCGGGCCGACCTCGGCGATGATCGCCTTGCTGGCGATGGGGAGCGAACCCCAGAAGAAGGTCGCGATGAGGAGGGCGGTGTACAACCGCACGGTGTCGCCGCGCACCGCGGCAGCGTAGCACGGCCTCCCCCGACCGGAAGCGGTAGCGGCGCGGGCGGCCCGCTCCCCCTGCCGGCACACTGGGCGGAAGTATCATTGCAGGTTCGGTGAGTGAGAGACAGCGGCGCTTCGTCGGCGACCCCTACCGAGTTCTCGGTGTCTCGCGTCTCGCCGATGCCCGGGAGATCCGCGCCGCCTATCGCCGCGTCGCGAAGAGGCTCCACCCCGACGTCAACCCCTCGCCGGACGCGGTGGCAGAGATGGCGCGATTGAACGCGGCGTATCGTGAGGCGCTCGAACGCGCGCGACGGGAGACAGGGCGGTCGTACCGCGGTGGCGCGCATTCCTCCACCACGCGCCAGGGCAAGGTCCGCTGGTTCGTCCGTCAGCGTCCTCCGCCCTCGGGGGGGCGCTTGGTCGTGCGGAACCGACGGGTGACGTTGAGCGGCCTCCGGGGCGAAAACGCCAATGTCGAGGCGCTGCTCGTCGTCGAGAACCACGGATCCGGCCCGATCGATGGGGAGGTGCGTGCCCTTCCCGCATTCGTCATCGTGACGCCAAAGCACTACGTGATCGAGCCAGGTGGTGCCCAGATGGTGCGCGTCTCAGTGCCTAATCACCACTGTCGCCTCGCGGCGACCGAGGCGCACCTGCTCTTCGAATCGAACGGCGGCGACGAATGGGCGACCCTGATTGTGCCGCCCATGGGCGAGGTCCTGCTCAGCCTCGAACCCCTCCTCGTCGACCTTGGCGAGGTCGCAGTGGGCGTGACCGTCCAGGCGCGCATGCGGGTCTCCTACCGGGGACCTGGTCTTCCTCCCGTGGCGCTCGGTACCGATGCAACCTGGCTCGATGTACGCCCGAGCAGCCTCCCCCGCCGCACCCAGTATTACCGGTTGACCGCGACGCCCTCGATGGCGGGAGAGCACATCGCCGCGCTCACCGCCCACGCCGGAGGAGCGCGGAGCCAGGCGCGCGTCCGCCTGCGCGCCGTCGATCGCTCACGGCTCGAAGGCGACGACCCGAGCCGGGAAGGAGTCCAGTCCGACCACCGGGATCGGCAGCGCGCAGACGAAGACCCGTGATCGGGTGAGTTGCTCGAGATTGGCCAGATTCTCCAGGAACGGGATGTCGTTCAAGAGCAGCGGCAGATGGCAGGCGAGGTGGCCCGGAGTGAGCGGCCCTTCCAGCCCGGAGAGATCCGTTCCCACCAGTTTGACGCCCCGCGTTATGAGGTAGCCCATCGCCTCGCCGGTGAGGCTGGGCCGATGCTCGTAAGCCGCAGTACCGACGCGGTCAGCGTAACCGGTGAGAAGGAAGGCGATATCGCCCGGTCGGACCCCACCGGCACCCTCGGCGACCCTCGCCATCTCCGCGGCACCCACGACGCTGTCGGGCGGTATGGAGCGGAGGTCCAGGATCACCGCCTCGCCGACGAGCTCCTCCGCGGTCAGCGAGCCAAGGTCGCGCCCCTGCTCCACGCAGTGATACGGCGCCTCGAGGTGGGTCCCGATGTGGCTGATCGTCTCCACACGGTGCATCACGTACCAGGGGTGGGGCACCGGATCGTGGATGGTCAGCTCCTCAGTTCGGCCGCGGGTGATGCGGAACGGTCGCGCCCCCTGCCCCGGAACGATCGGCCGCGTCAGGTCGATGACGCGCTGAAACGTGAAACTCCCCTGCATCAGCGACCCGAGGCCGGGTTGCCCCGCCGTGCGATGCGCGCCGCGTACTTGGCGAGCGCCGCCTCGAGGACCTTCTCGAGGTCCACGCCCGTGGCATTCGCGAGCGAGACGAGGGAGAAGAAAACATCGCCCAACTCGTCATCCCACCTCTCGTCGGTGATGAGGGGTTCCCGCCCGTAGCGCGTGGCGCGCAGCGCCTCTTTTGCCAGCTCGCCCACCTCGGCGGTCAGGTCGAGCAGACGCGCCTCGCCGCTGGCGCGCATGTCGTGCGCGCCCACGAAGTCGGCCACGCGTTGCTGGTACGAAGGCAGATCGGCGTACGGCGTCGACACGTGGGTACGGTAGGATAGCGCAGCCAATGTCCGGTCTCTTCCGTGAAGAACTCGTTCAGACTGTCACGGACGATGGCGTCCTTCACGCCGGGGCGATCTGGCATCCCGTCGGTGCGGTGCGTCGTGGGCCGACGTTGCTCTGGACGCACGGCCTCACCGGATCGTGGGACGAACCGCACGCGGTCCTCATCGGCCGGGCGCTGGCGTCACGCGGATTCACCGTCGTCGCCGGCAATGGCCGGGGCCATCATGTCGGTACCCGCCTGTTCGGACCGTCGATCGCTCCGTTCGCAGGCGGGGCGCTCTGGGAACTGTTCAGTCAGGCCGATCGCGATATCGGCGCCTGGATCTCGTTTGCTCACGAGCGTCTCGGAAAGCCGGTTGCACTCTGCGGTCATTCCTACGGCGCGATCAAGTCGGTGACGTACGTGTCTGCGCACGCGGACCAACGGGTCATCGGGCTCTGCTCCGCCTCGGGTCCTTTCCGACCTCGATCTCGATTGCTGCCCGAGGTCGGCGAGGTGGCGCGAGCGCGGGACCTGGTCGCGGCCGGTCGTGGCGAGGAGATCGTGCGCTTCACCACTCCGAGCGGCGAGGCGCGAACCGTGGGCGCCGCCGCGCTGGTCGACCGCGCCGATCACCTGCCGGACACCTATGGAGCCGACTCGGTCGATTCCCCGGTGAGTCGCGTCCGGTGCCCGCTGCTGGCGCTCTATGGCGGTGACGAGCCTCATATCGGTACTGCCGCCGATCTCGCCACCATTCGTCGGAACGCGACGGGCGCGCCCCGGGTCGAGACGGCGTTGATCGACGGCGCCGATCACGTCTACACCGGGCGTGTTGCCGCGCTCTGCGACGTGCTCGAGCGCTGGATGATGGGGTTGTAAGCATGTCAGGAGGCGGCTGCGATGGAGAGTGAGGTTCCCACGTGTCCGCAGTGCGGATCGGCGATGGTAGTGCGAACGGCGCGGCAGGGACAGAACGCAGGCAGTCAATTCTATGGCTGTTCCCGCTATCCGACCTGCAGGGGGACACGGCCGTACGTCTTGACGATCGACGAACCGGATTCGCCCATCGATCATGGTCCTGGACGGGCGGTTCCGGCCACATCGTTCGCCAGGTCTCCGGGCGCGGTTCCTGACATGGCCCCTATTCCCGTCGAGATCGTGGCTCGTGAGCGCCACCCGAGATATCAGTTCCGCTTCTTCCAGGTTTGCGCGCTGCCGCAGACGATGGTCGAAGCCCTGCGGTTTGAGGTCGAGCACAGGAATGTCGTCCGGAGCTTCGCGCAGTGGCGCCTCGCTTCGCGCAGTGGCGCCTCGATTTCCCGCGCGCGCGCGAGGATCGACCGCCTCTCACGAGGGCTGCTGCCTCCATCCTCACCATCGCGCAGTCGCTACTCATGCGCGGGACTACGCCGTTCTGTCTGTGGGATCTGGAGGCCCGGCTGGATTCGGATACCCTCGTACCCCAGCGCAACGCAGAGCGTGTCGCGGCCCTGCTCGATGCCATGCGCACGGCCGCACTGCGCCCCTCGGCAGCGTTCGTGCCGATCGAATCGATCTTCGACAGCGGTGAGGAACGTGAGTTCTGGGATCGCGTCGAGCCCATCGCATCGAGTTTTGGCTGGAGTGTGATACCCCAGGTTGACCTCAGTTGCCTCAGCGAGGAAGTCGCGGCGGAGCGTGAAACACGCGGCGACTTCTACTTCGCGCATCCGAGCGGTTCTGCGTTCCTCGTCGAGGTCGACGGTGCCCAGCACGGCGCGACGGCCGCCGCGGATCAGGAACGAGATCGTGCGCTCGCCAACAGAGGTCTCGACACAATCCGGGTTCCGACGGCTGAGTTGCACGCGGAGGTCAGCCCACGGCTGAATAGTGTTGTTGACAGACTGAGGAGCGTTGAGGCGCCGAATGTGGCACTCGACGGTCCACTCGTCAACACCCTCCGTCTCGCCAAATTCGCGCAGCAGATCCAGATGTCGGTGATCGAGGCCATTCGTGGACGATGGCTCGATGTGGCGTCACGTGATGCTAACCCGAGGATCGCGGTGATTCCGCCCCGCGCCCTGGTGCAGGCACCATCAGTAGGAAGTGTGGTTGAGTCGGCGGTCTGGTCTGTCTTCACGCTCCTGGATCGGCTGATTTCTCTTTATTCGGTCGACTGGCGGTTGCCGGTGCCGGAGGTCGTGATCGCGACAGATGAAGATGCCGCTTGCGACATCCTCATCTGTCCATCGGACCGAACGAGCGGTCCGGCCCGACACAGATACGAGTACTCCGATGTCGTCTTCGTAGGCGATGTACGGACCCGACTTCCTCGCGGCGAACGTCTGGATGCGACAGACCCGTCTAGGGAGCTCGCAACTGAGTTGCTGCGGGATGTGTTTCGCCACAAATGCTTCAAGGAAGGCCAGTGGGAAGCGGTCGCACGCGCGCTGAAAGGCAAGGATGGGCTGGTACTCCTGCCGACAGGAGCAGGCAAGAGTGTCGTTTACCAGCTGTCCGCGCTGCTCCGTGTTGGACCTTGCATCGTTGTCGATCCTCTCATCGCCTTGATGGAGGACCAGATCCATAATCTGAAACGTGTCGGCATCGATTCTGCAATTGCCATCAACAGTGCGGTCCGTGGTGCCGATAGACAGCGCATTGAGCACCTGCTTGGGCTCGGACATTACAGGTTCTGCTTTATTGCGCCCGAGCGTTTTCAAATACAGAGCTTTCGGGACGCACTGAGGGCGCTTGCCGAGAGTGGTCCCGTCGCCCTCGTCGCCATCGACGAGGCTCACTGTGTTTCAGAGTGGGGGCACGACTTCCGCACTGCGTACCTGAATCTCGGTCGCACCGCGCGCCATTCCTGCACCGCCAATGACCCGAGGGCGCCAGCGCCCCCACTGATGGGGCTCACCGGCACAGCAAGCCGTGTAGTTCTCAAGGATCTGATGCGGGAACTCCAGATCACCGACGTCGAGGCGGTGATCACGCCAAAGACCTTCGATCGCGCAGAACTAGAGTTCGCGATCTCCCGCTGCGCGCCGGACGAGAAGGCCGACGCCCTCATTGGAACCATCAATGCGTTGCCCGGGCGGTTCGATCTGGCTCTTGGTACGTTCTTCCGATCGGGCGCGGACGCTCGCGCGGGGATCATTTTCTGTCCGCACGTCAACGGCCCTTCGGGCGTCGTAGAAATCGCCAGTGTCATCCGGCGACGAATGGAGATCCGTGTCGGCCAGTATAGCGGAGGTGCGCCAAAGGATAGGGATCGTGACGCGTGGGATGAAGAGAAGCGGAGAATTGCACAGGACTTCAGGGAAGACAACATCACTGCACTTGTTGCAACCAAAGCGTTCGGCATGGGCATCGATAAAAGCAACATCAGATACACGGTGCACATAGGATTACCTCAGTCAATCGAGGCATTCTATCAAGAGGCCGGTCGTGCCGGAAGAGATCGAAGCAGAGCTCATTGCCACATCATTCTCTCAGTCGACGACCATCGTCGTGCCGAACAACTACTCGATCCGAGTAGATCGTTGGAAGATCTGCGCGCTGCAGCGACAGTGCAATTGGCAGAACGCGATGATTTAACGTCAAGACTCTGGTTCCACACGAATTCATTTGCTGGCATCGATAAAGACGTGGGAGATGTGCGATGGGCTATCGACAGGCTCGGCACAATGTCCCGATCTCGTGTAGATGTGTTGAGTTGGGAAGAGTTCAATCAAGAACGAGCCGAGAAAGCCCTGTATCGCCTTGTACTGCTTGGCGTGGTGGCAGACTACACCGTAGATCACTCGAAGAGAGTTTTCAACGTACGGATGTCCGGCATCAATATGGGCGATGTCGAGACAAAGCTTCTGGACTACGTGACCGACTATCAAGGAAGGTTGCGTTCACAGTACAGTATGCGGCTGAAAGAGATCCCAACCGACAGTCTCATTGAGTATGTTCAACAATGCGCGAAATTGTTGATAGAGTTTGTTTACGAACATATTGAATTGCAGCGGCGACGCTCTATCGCCGAGATGTATCATGCTCTGCGCGAAGCGCGTGATGGTGAGGCACTACGACGGCGTATTCTGAACTATTTGCAGAGTACAGAGTTCGACGAAAAATTGATACTGCTACAGCAAAGCGACTGCGGTAAATTGCACGAAGGATTGGACCCGTTACTCGATGATCTGATTTCGCCGATGCACGCCGAGCGTTTGCGTGGCGCCGTCGCGCGGCAGCTCACTTCGTATCCCGACAACCCTGGTTTGCTGCTGTTGCGTGCGTTGACTGAATTTTTCTCCCGTGACGCTGATCGCGGCGTCGCGGTTCAGAACTTCGGTGCGGCGATGCGGTTCGCATTGAACGCGTTGGACATCGATTCCGAGGAGTTCGGTCGCGGCATCGGTGTGATCGTGCGACGTCTGGCGGGAAGTCGTGCGCTGGCGATGTGGATTATCGAGCAATGTATCGGACATCCGCAGACCGACCGTGGACTCATCCGCGGTCTGGTTCTGGAGGCGCCGTCAGAGTTCACGAACCCGGCGAAGTCGTGGCTGCTCTCTCGGCTTCAGGAGCGCTCTGAGGTGATGCTCGCCACAAGAAAGGAAGATTGATGTCCGATCCGGCTGCGCCCTTCAATCAGATCGAGCAGCAAGCCGCCGATCTCGTCGAGAAGCTAACCGCATTGCGGCGGGAAACGGAGTCATATGTTGGCGCTCGGGCTGCTCTCGACACAGCCGTCGCCGGGATCAGCGGTGTGATGGAGCAACTCGCGGCCGCGGCTTCCGGACTGACAACGGTGTCCGTTACGCTCCGCGAGATCGGCACGCCGCAGATTCTCCAGACGCAGGATCAACTGCGCATCCATCTGGCGGAGAGCGTCGAAGAGTTTCGATCTCAGGTCGATGGGCTGCAAACCGGACTGGTAACACGGCTGGATCAGACCGAGGATGTTGTTCGCAGTGAGGTTCGTTCCCGCATCTCGGAACTTGAGGGCGGCCTGAGCACGAAGATTGAGGCCACCGACGC
>VGOZ01000042.1 GCA_016875715.1 Chloroflexota bacterium
TCCGGGCATAGAGATACAGACTGCCCGTCACGCAGACGTCGCGTTCGGCACCCGAGGCCAGGGCGTCTTCGAGTGCGTCCGCGACGACCGAAGAGATACCGTGCGCACGCGCGGCTGCGGCGATGGCGAATGGGTCGACCGCGTCGAACCCCGGGACCGGCACGGCCACGATCTCCCCGGCGATCGCGGCCAGCGGTGCGAAGAACGCTCCGGGATCGCGCCGCCCGACCAGACCGACAACGAGACGCCAGCGCCGACGGGGAAAGTGGTCTCGCAGCGCACCGGCGAGCGCGGCGGCGGATTCCGGGGTATGGGCACCGTCGTACAGGAGGTCGGGGTCGCGACCGAGGCGTACGAGTCGGCCCGGCCAGGTCGCCCGGCCGACGCCGACGACGGTCGAGGCGGGATCGAGGCGTCGGCCGAGTGCGCGCAGCATCTCGTCGCTCGCTAGGAGCGCCATCGCCAGGTTCTCCACCTGGTGCGCGCCGAGCAGCGGGAGGTGCACGTCGCTCACCGTGAGGTTGCCCACGCGCGCGGTCAGGCGCGTACCGGACGGATCGCGCGCGTGAACGTGGAGGTGAACGCGATCGCCGACCCGGAGGAGCGGTGCTCCGGCGAGCGCCGCTCCCGCCGCGATCGTGGCATGGACGGTGGCGGTCTGGGCAGCAGAGATCGCGACCGATCCGGATTTGACGATCGCCACCTTCTGCGCCGCGATCTCGGCCAGCGTTGTGCCCAGACGTGGCACGTGTTCGAGTGAGATGGGAGTGAGGCACGCGACCACGGGCGCGACGATGTTCGTCGGATCGAATCGGCCGCCGGCGCCGACCTCGATCGCCGCGGCGTCGACGCCGCGATCGCGGAAGACGCGAAGCGCGGCGACGAAGATGAGGCGCCAGATGAAGCGGGCCTCATCGCCCCGCTGGCGCGCCGCAGCGATCTCCTCGCCCACGTACCGCGCGAACGACTCCCGATCGATCGGCGCCCCGCCGATACGAATGCGTTCCTCGACGTCGACAAGGTGGGGCGAGGTGAACGTGCCGACGCGCAGGCCGTGGGAACCCAGAATCGCGGCGATCAGCGTCGCAGTGGAGCCTTTCCCCTTCGACCCGGTGATGTGGGCGGTGGCGACGGCGCGCTGGGGATCGCCCCGCTCCGCAAGCAGGGCGCGGAGATCGTCGAACGGGTAGTCGGCGAGGGTCTCGTTGGTCGAGCGCTTGAGCCAGTGCTCGTCGAAGTACTTGAGGAGTTCCGGATAATCCACGCCCGACCCTCGTGTCTCGCCGGAGCTATCGGCGAGGCCGCTCCCGAATCGCCATTGGTGTGATCCGGCGCGCGATTATCGTGCACGATATCAGGGCATCGACCGCGATCCTGAGGCAGGACTGCATTGTCTGCGGCGCGGGTTCGTGGGATTAGTGGTTGGGTCGGGAGAGTGGTCGCGCTCGATGTCTGTCGCGTCATATTAGAACAAATGATCTATATTTGGGGGAATGACCCCGCCCACGCCGCTCGCGTTCTCTCCCCCTCACGGGGATGAACCGGTGCCGACCCCGGACCGGGCGATGCGTAACGCACGCGGAGTGGACGAGGCGATCGCGGAAATCCGCCGCCGCTTCGGCTTCCGGGGAATCACGCGCCTGGGGCACGGGATCGGCGCGGAGAGCGCCGCGCGCACCGATGGCGACGCCCTACCCGACGACACGCCGCGTTGGTGGCCGCGTCCCCATGGTGCGCGCGACCGCCTCGTCGAAGTTGTCGCACCGCACTCTTCCGGCGCACTGAGCCTCGCCCTCCTCTGGAGCGCCAGCGCCGCACCGGGGGAGATGGTCGCGATCGTCGAACCACCGATGCGGGGACATCCAGGCCGTTTCTATCCCCCGGCGGCGCTCTTCTGCGGACTCGACGCCGAGAATCTCGTCGTCGTCTCGCCGCCCCGTCTCGTCGATTCTCTCGATGCCGCCGCGCTGCTGACACGCTGCGAGGGGTTCGGCGTCGTCCTCCTGCGTCTTCCCCACACCGCGGCGCGGCGGATCCCCTCGGCCGAGGCGGGGAAACTCGCCCTCCTCAGCGCCCGCGCCGGGACGACGCTGTTCACCCTCATCCAGGGGGAGAGCGGCGCGCTGGCCGACGCGACGGCCTTCGGCGGCTTCGTCGATCTGCGCCTTCGCGTCGAAGGCACGCACTGGCTCTGGGAAGATGGCGACCTCACCGGCGCGCGCCTCTCCCTCGCGATCGAGAAGTCGCGCATGCCCCTCGCATCACCCCGGCAGGAGATTGTCCTCCATCTGGAAGGGAGGAAGTGGGATGGCAGAACGCCGGGTCGCCTGCGTCTGGTTGCCGCGCTTCTCACTGGAGAACGCGCGGGGAACGCGACGCATCGCGACCGATCGTCCGATCGCGCTCTACAACGCCGGCTCGCCCTCGCGTGAGATCGTCGCCGCGAGCGACGATCTCCTCGGGCGCGGGCTTCGCCTCGGTCTACCGCTCACTTCCGCGGAAACACGCTGCCCGGAGGCGCTCTACCTCGCCGCCGACCCGGAGAGCGATCGCAGCGCATGCGCTGCGATCGCCGATCTGTTCGACCCCTTCAGTCCCGCGGTGGAGATCGGTACGGTCGGCCTCTTCTTCCTCGATGCCGAAGGGTTGACGCTCCTCTATGGCGAGGAACCGATGCTTGCGGCGCGCCTGCGAGATGCCGTCCCTCCGATGCACCGAGCGCACGCCTGCGTGGGCATCGCCGACGGGAGGGCCATGGCCGAGATCGCCGCTCGCCAGGCGCGCGGTCGGCGCGACTCTCGCGCGATCGTGACGCCCGGGGAGAACCGATCCTACCTCGCGCCGCTCCCGCTCGACGTCCTCCCCCTGGCCTTCGATGACATCGAGCGTCTGCAGATCCTCGGCATCCGCACGGTCGCCGATTTCACGACTCGACTGCCCTTCAACGCGGTGAGCCACCGGTTTGGTGACGCCGGTCGGCGTGCCTGGCGGATCGCCCGGGGCACGTGGTCGGGCACACCGATCGCCCCGCGCCCGCGGCCACTCGTGCTCCACGATCGGATCGATCTGGACTGGTCAGAGGAGAACCCCGACCGCCTCACCTTCATCGTCAAGGCGCTGGCCGATCGCCTGGCGGTCCGCCTGCTCGCCCATGGTCTGGCTGCGCACCGCCTCCGTGTGACCTGGCACCTCGACCCGCGGCCGACCGAACGCGACGACTCGGCGCCGGGCGATCCCGGTCCCCGCGCGCGGCAGGCCGATCTCTATCTCCCCGAGGGCGGCACGACCGCGGCCGCGCTCCTCGAGATGATCCGCTGGCATATCGAGGGACTCCACCTGACCGCTCCGGTCGTCGCCATCGCCCTCGAGGCGGATGACCTTGGCACCCCGCGCGGAGTGCAACTGCGTCTCCTCGACGGACAACTCGGGCGCCCGCCCTCGTTCGAGCGCCAGCGAAGCGCGCGCCGGGCAATCGCGCGCCTGCGCGCGCGCTGGGGAAACGACGCCGTCCGCGCGGTCGCGATCGAACCGGCGCGCCGGCCCGAGGCAGCGGTCACCTGGAACGAACCAGGATCCCTGCCGCATCAGGAGAGCGCGAGCGCTCCACCTCCCACGAGGCTCCCGGTGCGACGCCACTCCCGGCCGCTCGTCACACCCATCCCGCAGCCGGATGCCCTGTTGCCCTCCCCTCCGCTGTGGTTCAACGACCCGCCCGAACCAATCGAGGTGCAACCGCCCAGCGAGCGTACCGGTCCGGTCGTGCGCATCAAGAAGCGGCGCCTGGCAATCGCCCGCTGGGCGGGGCCGTTCCGGATCGTCGATCTGCCCTGGCAGGAGAAGGGGTCCGACCGGGACTACTACCAGGTTGTAAGTCGTGGCAGTGAAGCGCTCTGGATCTTCCACGATCGGCGGCGCGACGCCTGGTACTGGCAGGGGACGTTCGATTGAGCGCCCCGCGCTACGCCGAACTGCACTGTCACACGAACTACTCGCTGCTCGATGGGGCATCCTTCCCCGAGCAACTGGCGCGCCGGGCTGCCGAGATCGGCCTAGCCGCCCTGGCGATCACCGACCACGACGGCGTCTACGGCATCGTGCGCTTCTGCCTCGCTTGCCGCGAATCGGGGGTGAAGGCGATCGTCGGCGCGGAAGTGACCCTCGTCGACGAGAGCCATCTTCTCCTCCTCGCCCGCGACCTGACCGGCTACCGCTCGCTCTGCCGTGTGCTTACCCACGCGCACATGACCAGTCCAAAGGACACGCCGCGCCTGCCGTTCGCCGTCCTCGCCGACCACACCGCCGGACTCATTGCCCTTTCGGGGTGCGAGCGCGGCGCGTTGAACCGCACCCTCATCGCCGAGGGTGAGGGCGCCGCGCGCGCGGTCGCCCATCGGCATCGCGATACCTTCGGTCGCGAGAATTTTTATGTCGAACTGCACCACCACCTGCGTCAGGCCGATGGGCCACGCAACGCCGCGCTCCGGCGGATCGCCGAGGCCGTGGGCTCCCCCATCGTGGCGACCAACGACGTCCACTACGCCGGGCCGGATCGAGCTTTGCTCCAGCACGTCCTCGTCGCGACGCGCCATCGCACGACGCTCGATGAGGCAGGCACCCTTCTCCGCCCCAATCACGAGTACTACCTGAAGTCCCCGGCGCAGATGGCTCGCCTGTTCGCGACGATGCCCGAGGCGATCGCCGCCAGCGCCGAGATCGCCGACCGCTGCACTTTCACGCTGCGCGATCTTCAGTACGACTTCCCGGCCCCGCTGACGCCGCCCGGCCACACCATGGAAAGCTGGCTCGACCATCTCATCGCCGAGGGTCGGGTTCGCTATTACCCGAACGCCGACCAGACGATCCTCGATCGGCTCGCTCACGAGATGGCGATCGTGCGGCAGTTACGTCTGGAGGGGTATCTCCTCGCGTTCCGCGACATCGTCGACTTCTGCCATCGCGATGGGGTCCTCGTGAGCATCCGAGGTTCGGCGCCGGCCTCGGCGCTCCTCTACTGCCTCGGCCTTTGCCCGATCGACCCGGTGCGCCACAACCTCGTCTTCGAGCGGTTCGCCTCGCTGGAGCGGGATGAGATGCCCGACATCGACCTCGATATCGCGCACGAGGATCGAGAGCGCGTCATCCAGTACGTCTACAACAAGTACGGGCGCGACCGCGCGGCGATGGTATGCGAGGTGAACACCTATCGCCTGAAGAGCGCCGTGCGCGACGTCGCCAAGGCGCTGGGGATGCCCCACGAGCAGGCGCTCATCCTCGCTGGTTCGATGGACGAGCGCGATCTCGGCGCCTCGGAACTCTCCGCGGCGATCGACGCGCCCCATCCCTCATGGAGCATGCATCCCCGCCAGAGCACGGTGGCAGTAGCGCGCGATGCGATGGATCGCGCCGTTGAGGACGCCGCGGGCACGCCGGACGACCGCGCGATTGCGCGGCGCGTTGCACCGACGATCGATCCCCGCTTCGTGACTCTGGTACGCCAACTGCTCAATACGCCGCGCCACCTCTCCATCCACGTCGGAGGTTTCGTCATCTCCGCGCGACCGCTCGCCGAGGTTCTGCCGATCGAACCGGCGCGGATGGTCGATCGCACGATCATCCCCTGGGATAAAGATGACCTGACGACGCTGGCCGAGGAGTTCGGCGTCAATCTCATCAAAATAGACCTGCTCGGCCTGGGTATGCTCGCGCTCGTCTCGCGCTGCTTCCGCGATGTCGCCGCGCGATACGGCGATGTGATGCAACTCCACGGCTTCACCTACGACCCGGACGTCTACGACGGCATCTGCGAGGGGGACACCGTCGGCCTATTCCAGATCGAGTCGCGGGCGCAGATGGCGTTTCTTCCCCGCTTGCAACCGCGCAATCTGCGCGATGTGGCGATCTCGGTGGGCGCGATCCGCCCCGGGCCGGGAGCCTATCAGGCCGGAAACCACATCGCGCGACGGCGCGCTGGACTGGAACCAGTCGATTACCTGGCACCCGAACTGCGCGGCGTGCTCGAAGAGACGATGGGGGTCGTGCTCTGGCAGGAGCAGGTGATGCAGGTGGCGATGATCATGGCCGGGTACACCGGCGGCGAGGCGGATCAACTCCGGCGCGCAATGAGCAGCAAGCGCTCGGTGGAGCAGATGGAGGATGCCTCGCGCGATCTCGTCGCCCGCATAGTCGCCCGTGGACACAACGAGGCACTCGCGATCGAGATCAAGAAGATGGTCGTCGGCTTTGCCGGGTACGGGTTCCCGCGGGCGCACGCCTACCCATTCGCCCACCTCGCGCTCATCTCCGCGACATTAAAACTCCGCTATCCGGCCGAGTTCTACGCCGCGATCCTCAACTGCCAGCCTATGGGGTTCTACGCTCCCCACACCCTGATCTGGGATGCGCGACGCCACGGCGTGCGCGTGATGCCGGTCGACATCCAGGAGAGTTCCTGGGAGAGCCACGTCATCGATCGCCGGACCTTTCGGCTCGGTCTGAAGCAGGTGGGTGGGCTTGGCGAACGGGCCCGTGAGCAGATCGAGACCGCCCGGGCTGACGGGCAATTCCGCTCCCTCGACGATGTCGTAGCCCGGACCGGCCTGGCGCGTGACGACCTGGAAGCCCTGGCGAGCGTCGGCGCGTTCCTGCGCTTCGGCGACCGACGCAGGGCGATCTGGCGGGTGGGAGAGCTAGCCGGAGTTTCCGGGCCGCGCCACGTTCCTGGCCTGGCACCTCTGCTCGCCGAGGAGGCCGCGCTCATCCCGATGACCCCCTGGGAGGAGACGCGCGCGGAGTACCACGGCCTGGGGCTCTCGACCGATCGCCATGTGATCGAATACTTCCGACCCACCCTGGAAGCGCGGCGCTGTGTGCACGCCGACGAGTTGCCCGGCCTGCGCCCGAATCAGATCATCCGCGTCGGGGGCCTCGTCATCACCCGCCAGAGACCGGAGACGGCGAAGGACTTCACCTTCATGACGATCGAGGACGAGACCGGTCTGGTGAACGCGATCGTCGCGCCGGCGGTCTACCGCCGCTACCGGCCGGTGGTACGCGGCGAACCGCTGGTCATCCTGGAGGGGAAGCTGCAGAAGGATGATGGGTGGGGAGGCGCGCTCAACCTCATCGTGCGCCGCTGCTGGCCGCTCGAGGGCGACGGGCGCGACGCGGCGGCGCAGGTGCCGGCGCACAGTTTCCGCTGAACCGCGCCACGGGTTCGCGCCGCGATCACCCGGGCCGGCGCGCCTCCAAAATCTCCTTCAACCGGGCGAGATCCTTACAGTTGGCACCGCGCATCGCCGCCGACAGGAACGGCGCGGCTATGTTCCCAAAGCCCGTGGGCGTACCGCGATTGCGGAGCGCCATCCGCGTTCGCCCGTCACCGAGCGACTCCCAGACGTAGGTCGTCTCCATCGGAAACGGTCCGTCGGCGGTGCGCAGGACCAGACGCTCGTCCAGCACGATCTCGGCGACCTCGTAGGCATAGGCGAGCCGCCGGCCGAGGAAGTGGGCGACGACGGCCATGCGCGACCCGACCCGTAGTGGGGGATCGGTCAGCCACTCCACCGACCGCATATTCACGTACCAGGCGGGCGCATTGGTCGGATCCCCGGCCGTTGGCCGCGACCACGGCACGCGGACATTCGATGGCGATCTCCGTGATGACATCGACGGTCATTCCTCACCTCCATGGCTGCGCGTGTCGCCCTCCACGCCACCGTCTTCGACCAGGGTGCGCAGACGGTCGATCGGATCGTCCCACCGCACCGACATCGCCTCAAGGAACGCGCGCGCCTCAACGATCCGCCGCGCATCGACCGCGTAGAGAACCTCCCGGCCGCGCCGCCGCGGGCAGACGAGACCTACCTTCTCCAGCACACGCAGATGCTTGACGATCGCCTGCCGGCTCACCGGGGCGCCGGACGCAAGTGCGCTGGCCGAGCACGCTCCCTCGGACCCGAGACGCGCCAGCACCGCCAGTCTCGTGCGATCGCCGAGCGCGGCGAACAGATCCGTGACCTCAACGTGACTCGACATAGACCCGAAGGTTCTCGGACTGCGCCTCCCAGCCCCGCTGATTCATCCGGAACGCCCGCGCGCGCCAGTGCGCCGGTACGTCGGCGAAACCGGACTCGAGGATCGTCAGTTCCGTGCCTTCGGGCACGGCGCGAAGATGGAACTCCACGAGTGTCATCGGTTCTGTCGCCGGATCGATCGAGGCATCGATCCCGTAGGGAATCCAGCGGTAGCTGAAGTACGTTTCCGGTTCGATCCGCTCCACCGTACAGAAGGTGATCTGTCCCGCGGGGATCTTCAGTTCGCCCGGGGTGAGCCCAACCGTGGCCTCGAAGGCGCGGATCGCCGCTTCGTTGACGGTGCCGAGGAACCTTCCCTCGATCGTGGCGCCCGGCGCGAACGCGCCTTCCAACACAAACCCGAACCAGCGTCCGAACTCCCGTGCGTCCGGCGCGCGATCGCCGACGCACGGGAGCGGGGCGCGCAAAAGGACACATCGCTCGATGCGGTCGAAAGACATCAGCGTAACCTTCCGGTTGCAGTTCTAACTCGACCTCATCCGAAGGTGCAACCCAAACGTTGCATGATCATGGCCTACCATTCCGCGATGATCGATCCAGAGCGGATCGTCGCGGCGCGGCGGCGTATCGCGCCTTTCGTGCATCCGAGCCCCCTCCTCGCGATCGGCGATCGGCGATATCTGAAACTGGAGTCGCTGAACCCGACCGGCAGTTTCAAGATCCGGGGCTTCTTCGCCGAAGCGCTGGCGGCGGACCGGTCCGCCCTCCACCGAGGCATCCTGACCGTCAGCGCGGGAAACGCCGCTCAGGCGGCGGCGTTCGTGGCGCACCGGCTAGGGGTGCCCTGCCGGACGTTCATGTTCGATACGGCGCCGCCGACGAAGATCGAGGGCGTACGCCGGTGGGGCGGTGTGCCGGTCTTCCTGCCCCGCCAGGCGCTGCTCGACTGGCTGGCGGCCGAGGGATGGCGGAACGAACCGGAGATGTTCATTCACCCCTTCGCGGGCGATGAACTGATCGCCGGTCACGCGTCGATCGGCGAGGAGATCGTCGAGAGCGTGCCTGACCTAGGGCGGGCGATCGTTCCGGTCGGCGGAGGAGGCCTCATCAGTGGCATCGGCAGCGCGCTGAAGGCGCACAGGTCGGGGATCGAGATCATCGGCGTCCAGTCGGACGGCTACGCCCTGTGGCCGCGCACGTTC
This sequence comes from Chloroflexota bacterium, assembly GCA_016875715.1. Lineage (GTDB taxonomy): Bacteria > Chloroflexota > UBA6077 > FW602-bin22 > FW602-bin22 > VGOZ01. The sequence goes on from VGOZ01000042.1 coordinate 9,236, forward strand.
GCGACCGGAACACCACCTACGCCCGTGCCCCACACGATCGCCGACGGGACGACCGGACCCTGGTCGGCGCGGATGCACGCCCACCTCGCCGCCATCGTCGACCGCTGGATCACCGTGCCGGAGACAGCCGTGCGCGCGGCGGTGCGCGACCTGGCCCTGGGTCACCGCCTGATCGCGGAGGGGGCAGGTGCGCTGCCATTCGCGGCGCTCGGATTCCTGCCCCCGGACGACCGGGCGACCGTCGCGATCCTCTCAGGCGGGAACATCGATACTACTCTCCTGCGAGACCTCCTGGCCTGAGTCTCTGCGCGCCGTCCGCCGGCCAATGCCCGGCGGGGCAGACGCCTGACCTCGCTCGCCCCGTTAGGAGTTACGCCGGCGATCCCAGCCTATAATCTCAAACAGAACCGGCCGGCGGCGGGGGGCGATGCGCGAATACTCGGCACATCGGCGTCCCTGCGGGATCATCGAATGGAAGCGCACCGGCGGACAGTATGTGGCGATCCTCGAGCCGCTCGATCAGTTCGAGGCGCGTTCGATCCACGAATTGCGTAAGCAGGGGCCGGAGACGATCCTGGCCGGAAAGTTGAAGCAGACCGGGGACGAGGAGTGGTACGCGCTCGCGTATTGCCGCTTCGACCTCGAGTTCGAGGAGGCGCGGGCGATGGCCCAGGCGACGCTCGAACGGCTCCGCGCGAAGGAAAGGAACTGACACTGTTCTCGCCAATCAACTACCTGATGGGTCTGTTCTCCCACGACGTGGGCATCGACCTGGGCACCGCGAACACATTGGTGATGGTCCCAAGCAAGGGGATCATCATCAACGAACCCTCGGTTGTCGCGATCCACAGGAAGACGCGCAAGGTCCTCGCCATCGGGGCCGACGCCAAGAGGATGGTGGGGCGCACTCCGGCAAACATCGTCGCGGTGCGCCCGCTGAAGGATGGCGTCATCAGCGATTTCGACGTGACTGAGCAGATGTTGAGCCACTTCATCCGTCAGGTGCACAACCGCTTCGGCAATCTGCCCAAGCCGCGGGTGGTCGTGGGCATCCCCAGCGGCGTCACCGAGGTGGAGAAGATGGCGGTGCGCGACGCGGCGCGGAACGCGGGCGCCCGCGCCTGCCATCTCATTGAGGAACCCATGGCCGCGGCGATCGGCGCCGGACTGCCCGTCACCGAGCCGACAGGTTCGATGATCGTGGACATCGGAGGAGGGACGACCGAGGTCGCGGTTATCTCCCTCGGTGGCATCGTCGTCTCGCAGTCCATCCGCGTCGCGGGCGACGAGATGGATGAGGAGATCGTGCAGTACGCGCGGCAGCGACACAACCTCCTCATCGGCGATCGCATGGCCGAGGAGGTCAAGATCGCCGTCGGATCGGCGTGGCCACTGACCGAGGAGCGGATGGCGACTCTGCGCGGGCGAGACCTCGTATCCGGCCTGCCGCGGGTCATCGACATCTCGAGCGTGGAGATCCGCGACGGGATCTCTGGATCGGTCAACCAGATCGTGGAGGCGGTCAAGTCGACGCTCGAGGCGACACCACCCGAACTCGTCTCCGATCTCATCTCCGGCGGCATCGCGCTCGCGGGGGGTGGTGCGCTGCTGGCGGGCCTCGACCAGCGATTGAGCCACGAGACAAAGATGCACGTGTATGTCGCCGACGATCCCCTGACCTGCGTCGTGCGCGGTACGGCCATCGTGCTGCAGGAGATCGAACTGATCCGCAAGGTGGAAGTCCCCGAGCAGTACGCCCGGCCGATCCGCGCGGGCTAACGGGGGACGATCCCCCGTGACGCGTGCCGCCGGTCCCCTCATCCTCCTGGTCGCGCTCTCCGCCTTCGTCATTGCTGCGGCGAGTCAGCCAGGCCTGGGTATCGTCCACGAGCTGGCGCTCGATATCGTGGGGCCGATTCAGCGCATCGTCAGCGCGCCGGCACGCGGACTCCGATCGTCGGCGACGATCGATGAGATCGCGGCCGAGAACCAGCGTCTGCGGGCCGAAATCGAGACGTTTCGTATACAGGCGATGCGCGCGCCGGAACTTGCGCGCGAGATCGATCGCCTCACCGCGCTCCTCGACCTGCGCCGCAGTGGCACCGACTGGCTCTGGCTCGAGGCGAGGATCATCGGCCACGACCCCTCCAACCTCATGCGCGTCGCGACGATCGACCGGGGCGAGAACGACGGTGTCACCGAGGGGATGACCGTGATGACCTCGCAGGGTCTGGTCGGCCGCATCCATCAGCGTGGTCGGACGGCGTCGCGGGTCCTGCTCATCAGCGATGCCACCTCGCGCGTGAACGCGATCGTGCAGCGTTCTCGAGCACGCGGCGTGGTCAACGGCGTGCGCGGCCCGGCGGGTGAGGCGGGCCTGCACCTCAAGGATGTCCCACAGGGCGAATCGCTGGCCGCGGGCGACCGCCTCGTCACGTCCGGGCTGGGCGGAATCTTCCCCTCGGGGGTGCTCATCGGTACGATCGCCGAGGTCCAGCCGCGACCGACCGAGATGAGCCTGGAGGCGACTGTCACGGCGTCGGCGATGCTCAACCAACTGGAAGTGGTCTACGTGATTCTCAATCATCAGCCGCTTCGCCTGGACGGATGAGGCTCGCCCTTCCGCTGGCGATCTGTATCGGCGCAGCGCTGGTGCAGGCAACCGTACTGCCGCACATGGCGCTGGCGGGCGTGCAGCCCGACCTCGTCATGATCGTGGTCTGCCTGTGGGCGGCGCTGCGTGGGCGTGCAGAGGCGCTGCTCTGGGGAATCCTGGGCGGTGCCGCTCTGGAGTTGTTCAGCGGCGCGCCGCCGGGCGCGGCACTACTCGCGACCATCGCGGCCGCGCTTGTCGCCAACACGGTGGGCACTCGGGCGCGATCTGGACACCCCATCATCGCGTTCGGCGGCCTGCCCGCGGGTCTTCTCACGTCCTTCGCGCTGATGCTGACGGCGATCGCGTTGCGACGCGGCACCGACCTCCAATTCCTCGCCATCAACGCGATCCTCCCCGCGCTCTCGCTGGATATCGTGGTCGGAGTCGCGGGGTTGGGGATCGCTCTGTGGGCAGATCGTGCGGCCAGTCGGCGCTGACCGCTCTCTAGAATCTCGACGGACATGTTCGATGCGCTCAGCGAGCGACTGCAGGCGACCTTCGACCGACTACGGGGGAAGGGCCGCCTGTCCGAAGGCGATGTCGACGAGGCGCTGAAGGAGATCCGGCGCGCGCTGCTGGCCGCCGACGTGCACTTCGCGGTCGCGCGGCGGTTCGTCGACCGTATCCGAGAGCGCGCCGTCGGCGAGGACATCTTGCACGGCCTCAACCCCGGTCAGCAGGTGGTCAAACTCGTCCACGACGCGCTGATCGCCACGCTCGGCGAGCCAGCGCGCCTGTCTCTCGACGGTTCCCCGGCGGTGGTCATGCTCGTTGGGTTGCAGGGAACGGGCAAGACCACGCTCGCCGGCAAGCTGGCAATGAACCTGCGCCGCGCGGGCTCGCGGCCGTTGCTCGTGGCCGCGGATATGCAGCGTCCCGCGGCGGTGGCCCAATTGCAGACGCTGGGGCGCCAGACCGACATCCCGGTGTATGCCGAGCCGAGTGGACGTCCCCTGGACATCTGCACGCGGAGCATCCAGCACGCCCGCGATCAGGGCCACACCGTGGTGATTCTCGACACAGCGGGCCGACTGCACATCGACGATGACCTGATGCGCGAGATCGAGGAGATCCGTACAAGGGTTCAGCCGCGCGAGACGTTGCTGGTCGTCGACGCGATGACCGGTCAGGAGGCGGTGAAGGTCGCCGAGGCTTTCCACGCCCGGGTGAACGTGACCGGGCTGGTCCTCACCAAAGTGGACGGGGACGCCCGCGGCGGCGCGGCGCTCTCGATTCGCGAGGTGACCGGCGTGCCGATCAAGTTTCTCGGTACGGGCGAGAAGATGGATGCGCTCGAGGTGTTCCACCCGGACCGCCTCGCCTCCCGCATCCTCGGAATGGGGGACGTGCTGACCCTCATCGAGAAGGCGCAGGAGAACTTCGACCGCGCCGAGGCGGAGAAACTCCAGAAGAAGATCCAGCGGGCGACCTTCGACCTCGAGGATTTTCTCTCGCAATTGCAGCAGTTGAAGCGGATGGGCCCGCTCGGGCAGGTTCTGGAGATGTTGCCTGGCTTCGGACGCGTCGCCAGTCAGATCCCGCGAGAGGCGATGGAAGGCGATCACCTGAAGCGGATTGAGGCGATCATCCAGTCGATGACACCGGGCGAGCGCGCGGAACCGGCCATCATCGATGGGAGCCGGAAGCGCCGCATCGCCCGCGGATCCGGCACCACCCAGCAGGACGTGAACCAGTTGCTGGGCCAGTTCCAGCAGGTCCGGACGATGATGAAGCAGATGACGACGGGACGCGGACCATTCGGGCGCCTCGCCGGAGCGATGCCCGGTCTGGGCGGAGCGCGGATGGCGACACCGACGGCGACCCGACGGGATAGGAAGAAGAAGAAGAAGCGTCGCCGCTAGCGGCGCCAGCGCCAGACTAGGCCGTGGGTTCTGGCTCCACGACATAACCGTGCAAACCCGCGAGATCCGCGTCGAAGGTAGCCAGTCTGCCGCCGTGCGTGCGGGCGAGTTCGACGAGATACGCGCTGGTGACCTGCCGATGGCCGATGACATCCGCTAGCGACACATCCCGATGGGTGCGGTCGTCTGGCCGGAACGCATGGCGGGGATGCTCGTGCATTCCGGCTAACACTGCCCGCGCCGAAGAGCCGTCCTCTCCTTCGCGGAGAACGTGCCGCACCTCCCCTACGTGATCGGGCAGGCAGCAAACCGCTAATCTGTTGCGGCCAGCCATACCTCGGGCCGCAACGTGATGCACGCGGCGCCCATGCCAGCGCGTTCAACACGTTGGCGTCGAGGAGCACGCTCAGGCGTCGTCCTCGAGTGGCTTCACATCCTCGGAGGTCGTCGTCTCGGCCGTGAATCACCACAGCCCCGTCACCGGACTGCGCTCGATACGAGTTGCCCGCGTTTCACGCAGGCCGCGGCGGATCAAGTCCACGACTGTTTCGCTGAAGCCGCGAGAAGTGTCACGCGCGACTAGCCCGTGCGAGCGCGTGGAGATCGCGCGGTAGGTCGGTAAACGTACGCGCCGTGCATCCTGGCGCACCCGCATCACGATGCACGGCGGAGAACACCATCGCGGACCGCCGGTCAGGGCTTCACCGTGGGATCGGACGGGGTGACCCCGAGCAGTGACGCCCGCGGCAGGGTGAATGCACCGAACTCGCCGAGCGAGGCATAGGGCCCGCCACCGTTGGCGAGAACACGCAGGCGGATCCAGCGGTAGGGGCGCACGCCAGTCAGGACATGCCGCTGGATTTCGAGCGACTCGGTCAGGGCGAACTCGCCGAGCGAGAACCATGGACCGCCAGCAGACTCCATGGAGATCGACACCTCGACCAGGCGGACGTGCGTCTCGACGGGTTCGAGAGGTTGCTGTTGAAAGTGGAGTTTCTCCACGCGACCCGGCTCTTCGCGCCCGAACACGACGTCGACCGGGAACCGATCGTCTGCGGTGCGATATCCGCCGTAGGTCTCGGCGACGTACTCGTCGTTCAGGCGCGTCGCCTCGTTACCGACCACTTCGGAGGTGACCAGGACCACCGTCGCGCCGAGAACGGTGGAGGTTGTGTTCACTCCTTCGGCGGTTTCGAACGTCCCTATAAGCGCGTACCGCATCCGGGCGAGTTCCTCTGGCTTGAGCGGCGTGTCCATCAGTCTCCGCGCCCCGATCGCGATGGGGATCATGATCGCGATCACGATGATGGTGAGGATGATGAAGTTGCGCGCGGAGCGACCGAATCGTTCGGCTCTTTCGCGCCAGGTGGGGTTCTCGAGGCGATGCTTCTCCTCAAGCTCCTCGACACAGAGCGCGCACTGCCCGCGCGCACTAAGCTGGGCCGCGCACTCATCGCATAGCGGCCGACCGCAACGCGCGCATTTCCTGGTCGCGCGCCGATGGGGGTGATCCGCGCACCGCGTGCGCGTTTCGGATGCGGCTCTGATCACGACGTCTTCTGCGCCGAAATTGTAGGAATCGCGGTCGCCGGGTAGCATCCACGGTGGATGGGCGGGCCGACCCGGCGGGGTTTTCTCGGCGGCCTGCTGCTGGGCGTGGGCGCGCTGTTCGCGGCGTGTCGCGGCGCGATCGCTCCGCCGGCCGCCGATGGTGACGTGGTGGACCGTTCGCCGGTTTCGGCCGCGATCGATGAGAAGATCAGGAATCCGCCCGCGCTCGCATTGGAGCCCCCGGATTCGAGCTTCACCAACCCGAACCCGATCTTCATTCCGCCACAGACGATCTTCCGCCGGTGGCGAGTCAACACCGTCGAAAGCCATACGACGGTCGATCTCCACTCGTGGCGCCTGACGATCGATGGGATGATCGAGCGGCCGAGGACGCTCGACTACGCGCAGGTGCTCGCCGAGCCGTATCACCGGCAGGCGTCGGACCTTCACTGCGTGGAGGGGTGGGGCTTTACCGACATCGATTGGGAGGGAATCCTCCTCTCGACCATCCTAGACACCGCGGGCGTGACCAGGGAAGCGACTCACGTCAATTTCTTCACATTTCCCGGTATTTACTCGGACAGCCTGACGCTGGATCAAGCCCGGCTGCCAGACACAATGTTGGCCTACCGCGCCAACGGCGAGCCGCTCAAAGAGCAACACGGATATCCCCTGCGCCTCGTCGTGCCGACGATGTACGGCTACAAAAGTGTGAAGTGGCTCGATCGGATCGAGGTCGTGCGGGGTCGGCATCTGGGGTACTGGGAGCAACGAGGATGGCGCCCCGACCCATGGATTCGGTAGGATCGGCCCGCGCGCGAGTGGCGGAATGGCAGACGCGTCAGACTTAGGATCTGATGCCCCTCGGGGCGTGGGGGTTCGACTCCCTTCTCGCGCACCCCGATGACCGCGACGACGATCCTGCTCCTCCGCCACGCCGACGTGCACAATCCCGAACTCCTCTTTTACGGTCGTTCGCCGCGCTTCCGGATCAGCGAACTGGGCATAGAGCAGGCGCGTTTCCTGGCGGGCATGCTGAGCGACGAACCGCTCGCGGCGATCTACTCGAGTCCCATGCTCCGCGCCCGACAGACCGCAGCGATCGTGGCCGAGCGACACCCCGAGGCGCACCGCCACCGGGTCGCGGCGCTCAACGAGGTCCGCACCGGGTGGAAAGGCGCGCCGCCACGCAGCCTGCCCGCGCGCATCAATCTCTACGAACCACCGCACTCACCCGGAGACGAGACAATCGCCGATATCTGGCGGCGAATGGAGCGGTTCCTGTGGCGTCTCGCGCGGCGCCACGGGGGCGAGACTGTGGCGTGCGTGAGTCACGGTGATCCGATCGTCATTACGCACGCGGCGCTACGCGGCCTGCCGCTGTGCCTGGATTCGATCCGCGGCGATTTCTATCCGCAGAAGTGCTCGGTCACCCGTGTGACGCTGGCTCAGGGGCGGCCGATAGCCGTGTCCTACCGGGACGTGATCGGTGAATCAGCGCCGGAGCTCCGAGCCCCGCACTGACTCACCGAACGCGACCCTCTCACGCGCTGTTGCTGTGAAGCACGCGAAACACCCGCTCTGGCGTGGCCGGGAAGGTGTAGACGGGCTTGCCGATCGCGTGGACAATGGCGTTCCCCACGGCGGCGCCCGGCGGGATGATCGGCGGTTCGCCGACGATCCGCGCGCCGTAGGGACCAGCCTCGGTGGGCACCGATGTGAGGACCGTCTCGATCGAGGGAAGATCTCCGCAGGTGAGAAGGCGGTAGTCGAGGAGCGTCGGATTGGCGACGCGGCCGTCCTGGTTGTAAATCAGTTCCTCGGTGAGGGCCATGCCGATGCCCTGCACCGTCGCACCCTGCATCTGCCCCTCAACGGACATCGGGTTGATCGCGGTCCCGGCATCCTGCGCCGTCACAACGCGACGCACCGTCGTCTGGCCGGTCTCCCGGTCGACGTGGACGATGGCACAGGTCGCGGCGTAGCCCGGGAAGGGGCGACCGGGTCGGTGCGCACCGCTCCCCACGATCGGACCGGGGCCCTGCATCGCCAGATCGGCGATGCGGCGGTAGGTCAGGACCTTGCCGTTTGGCGCCTTGACAACGCCGCCGTCGACGGTCAACTGCGCTTTCTCGACACCGAGATGACGCGCGGCGAGATCGAGCATCTGCTCGCGGCACGCCTTCGCCGCCAGGGACGCGGCGTGCCCCATCGTGTAGAGGATCTGGCTTCCACCCGCCGCAGGCGAATGTGGGCCGGAGTCGGTGTCGGCGGTCACGACCTTCACGAGCGCGAGCGGCACCCCCAGTTCCTCAGCCGCAATCTGGGCAAGCGAGGTCGTGGATCCGGTGAGGTTGTTCGTGCCGGTGATAATCTGGAAGGTTCCATCCGGATTCGCGCGGCAGTAGGCGCTGGCCGCCCCCGCACCGCCTGGCCACGCACCGATCGCGTAGCCGCGTCCCTCGTCCTGCTTCAGGACCTGCTTCGAGATCGGATGGGCGCGGAGCGCCTCGAGGACCGAGCGAGCGCCGATCGCGGGAAGCGTGTTGCCGTTCGGCCACTTGCCTCCCTCTTCGATGACGTTCCGCAGCCGGAACTCAAGCGGATCGATGCCGACTCTGGCCGCGAGCGCTTCGACCGCCGCCTCCACGCCGAACGCCACGTTGGGTGCGCCGGGAGCGCGGTAGGCTCCCACGCTCGCCTTGTTCGTCAGAACCTCGTAGCCGTCGAGTTCAAAGTGGGGAATCTCGTACGAACCGGCGAGCAGGATCGTCGCGATCGACATCGGCGCGCCCGGATAGGCGCCGGTATCCATCACCACGCGAGCCTTCATCGCGGTGATCTTGCCGGCCCGGTTTGCGCCGAGCTTCACCTCGGTTACGGTATACGGGGCCGGCGTGGCCGCGACGAGGTCTTCCGATCGGGTGAGGACGTGCTTCACGGGCACGCCCGCCTTGCGCGCGAGGAGCACGGTCAGCGGAACCATCACGCCGAACTTGGCACCAAAACCGCCGCCGATCTCCGGCGAGACCACCCGAACTTTCGAGATCGGTATCTTCACCATCCGCGCGATCATGTCGCGGATGTGGAACTGCGCCTGGGTGGAGCACCAGATGGAGAGGTTGCCCTGGGCGTCCCACGCGGCCAGCGTTGAGTGCGGCTCGAGATAGGACTGATGGACCGAGTTGCTGATCCAGCGCCCCTCGACCACGAAGTCCGCCTGGGCGAACCCGGCGTTGACGTCGCCGCGCTTGAAATGGACCTGCGAGGAGACGTTGTTGAGTTCGGCGATCTCATCCTCCTCGGCGAGGCCGCCCGCGCCACCAGCGTGGATCTGCTCTTCACTGCGATCGATGTGGACGCCTTCCTCAGCGCCCTCGTGCACGATCGTGGCGGTCTCACGGCGGATTGACTCCAGCGGATCGAGGATCGGCGCGAGTACCTCGTACTCGACCTCGATGAGAGCGACCGCCTCTTCGGCTGCCTCCCTGGTGGAGGCCGCGACCGCCGCGACCGGATGCCCGGCGTAGAGCACCTGCGTGCGCGCGAGAACGTTGTGATTGCGTGATGTCGGCTCGCGCTCGAGATCCGCGATGTCCCGCGCGGTGAGGACGCACACGACGCCCGGATATGCCTCCGCCTTCGAGACATCGAGTCGGGTGATCCTCGCGTGGGCGTGCGGGCTGCGTACGACTTTGGCAATCGCCGTGCCCGGCAGCGTGTAGTCGGCGGTGAACTTCGCCGCACCCGTGACCTTCTCCGGTCCGTCGATGCGCGGTGCCGGCTGCCCGATTACCTTGAACGCGTGGGCGGTGCGAATAGATGGACGATCGAGCACTTCAGACATCTCTTCCCTCTCCTTGCGGTGCTTCCAACCGGGCGCGGCGGATCACTCTCCTTCCGGTTCCGGCGGGAGCGGGATCTCGGTCAGCGAACCGGCGCGGGTCAGAATGAGTTCGCGCCCCTCGATCACCGCGAACAAGCCCTTGACGATCTTGTCGTAGCCGGTGCAACGGCAGAGATTCCCGGCGATGCCCATCCGCAGTTCATCTTCTGACGGATGGGGATGGTCGCGCAGGAACGCCGTGGCCATCATCACGATGCCGGGAATGCAGAAACCACACTGCGTGCCGCCGTATTCCACGATCGCGGCCTGGATCGGTGTGAGACTCCCTGCCGAAGCCAGACCTTCCACGGTCGTGACCTGCGCGCCATCGGCCTCGACGCCGAGGGTGAGGCAGGAGTGCATCGCCTTGCCGTCCACGTGCACGGTGCAGGCTCCGCAGTCGCCGGTCCCGCACCCCTCCTTGGTTCCGGTGAGGCCGAGATCCTCACGCAGGAAGTCGAGAAGAAGCTTGGCCGGTTCGACTTGGCCCGTGGCGCGACGGCCATTGACGGTGAGGCTGATCTGATGAAGTGGCATCCGTGCGTGACTCCTAACCGGCGTTCGCGCGAGCGCGGCCCAGCGCGATCTGCGCGACGCGTCGTGTGTAGACCTTCAGCAGTTCCCGGCGGTAATCTGCGGTCGCGCGCACATCGCTGATGGGGCGAGCATCCGCCGCCGCCGCTTCGCCCGCCCGAGTCAACGCCGCCGCATCGAGCGTTGAGCCGATGAGAGCCACCTCCGCCCCGCGCGAACGCAAAGGGACCGGCGCAACCGCGCCGAGCACCACCCGGGCGTCGGCCACCGTTCGGCCATCGTTTGCCAGACGAAGCTGTACGCCGACCGCCACGACGGCAATGTCCATCTCTCGGCGCGGCACGTGGCGGAGGTAGGCGCCACCCGACCCCGCGGCGGGTCGCGGCACGTCAATGCGCGTGAGCACTTCGCCGCGGGTCAGCGCCGTCTGCCCCGGTCCGCGGAAGAATTGCTCGATGTCGATTGATCGCGTGCCCGCCGAACCGCCGATGTGGGCTGTCGCCGCGAGAGCGACGAGGGCCGGGGAAACATCCGCTGAGGGCGCGGCGTTGCACACATTACCGCCCACCGTCCCGCGGTTGCGGATCTGGATCGATCCGACAAGTTCGGCACCGTCGCTGAGGATGGGCCAGTAGCGACGGACCGCGTCGTGCTCGGCGACCTCGCCACAGGTGACCATCGCGCCGATCGCCAGCGAGCCATTGGCAGAGAGTTCGTGCAGTGCGCCGACGCGCCGGAGCGATACGACCAGCGGGACGATCCGGCCGCGCTCCTTCATCTGGATCAGCAGGTCGGTCCCACCGGCCAGGGGGCGCGCGTCCGGCCGTGACACGAGAGCCTGCGAGGCCTCGGCCACACTTGTCGGCGATGCGTAGTCGAAGCGTCTCACCCGAGAAGTGTCCCTCCTGTATGCGGAATGCCCTAGATGATCTTCTCGATACCGGCGACGAGCAGTCTCTCGTCGAGCGCCCCTAGTTGTACCGCATGAATGTAACCGTCGCGGCCAACGAAGTAGGTCGCAGGCAGTCCGCGCACGCGATAGAGCTTGGTGACCTCGCCGGTCTCATCGAGCACGGTGGGGAGGTTGACGTTGAGCCCATCGAGGAACTCGCGCACGCTTGCAGCGTCCTCTTGAAGGTCAACGAGCAGGAACGTGAGGCGCCGAGCTGCCTCCCTATCGGCAAGTACCTGGAACGTCGGCAGTTCGAACCGGCACGGCCCGCACCAGGTGGCAAAGAAATTAACGACAACCGGCTTGCCCCTGAGGCTGCTGAGTTGAATGCTGGAGCCATCGAGCGCGGGCAGGACGAAGTCCGGGGCCGGTCGACCGACGATCGGCGCCGGCTCGGGCGCGGGACTCGCGCACGCAAAGGCCGACAATGCCGCGACGGCCAAGAATCGTCGGCGCGTGCCTCGCATCGAAACCGATTCTACGCAGCGTATCGGGACGGCTCGGGCCAATCGCTAACCGTCGACGCGACACCTGGTGCGCTCCCGCTTTCTTACGTTGACAGCGGGGAAGCCCCGCTTAGAATCGGTCGAGGCCATGCCCGCTTCGGAAACCAGTGCTCTTACTTCACTGGCAGCAGGGCGACCCGATGCCTCGCTGCTCGACACGATCCTCGAGGACTGGTCCTGGCACGTGCGCGTTTCCCTCGGTGGACGCGTGCGCCACGGAGTAACCCTACGACGGGTGCGCGCCAACATGCGCCCGGTGCTCACTCACATCCTGGCCGCGCTCGCGGATAGACAGGCGATGCGAGATTTCGACGCAGGCGGCGCCGCATTCGGCGCCGCGCACCACTTCGGCGAGTTGCGTCTTCAACAGGGCTTTCAGATCACCGAGATGCTGCACGAGTTCCGCCAACTGAGACGGGAGATTGTCCTCCAGATAGTGGATACGGGTGGGGAGGCCGCCGAGTCGATCGCCCTCGTCCGCAAGATCGACGACGCGGTGGATCGCGCGGCGATCGCGGCGGCGGGGTCCTTTCACGCGATCGAAGTCAAGACCCTCGCCGAACTGGTCGCACAGGACCCGCCCACCGGCCTTTACGACTACGGGTACTTCTGGGAGCGGCTCGAGCAGGAGGTCCAGCGAATCCGACGGCGACGGAGGCCGCGCGGACGACCCGGCGAGCAAGCGGTGCTCTGCCTGCTTTTGATCGACATCGACCTGTTCAAGGGTTTCAACGATCGGTTCGGACACCTCGCCGGTGACCTCGTGATCAAGCGGATCGCCGCGATCCTGGCGGCGTCGGGCCGCCGTTCGGACGTGGTGGCCCGGTACGGGGGCGACGAGTTCGCGCTCATCCTGCCCGATACGCCGACGGAGGGGGCGATGGCGATTGCGGAGCGCATCCGGGCGGCAGTCGCGACCGAATCATTCGCTTCCACGGGCGGGAGTACCGCCCGGATGACCGTTTCTGGCGGCTGCGCGGAGATCGGTGCCGAGGAGATGACCGCCCGCGAACTCGTCGGCCGGGCCGATGGCGCGCTCTACATCGCGAAGTCACGCGGGCGCAACCAGATTGTGATGTACGACGTGAGCATGCCCAGCTTGACGCCATGAGTGAAGCCATCGGATCAGACTGCGGAACGATTTGGTCGACGCCGGGCGGGGCCGGGTAGGTGGCACGCCGTCGCGGGGCGCCACCACGCGGCCGTGGGGCCGGTCGCGGTCGTGCCAAGGAAGCGGAGCCAGCCGCACCCCCGCAGCCGCCCATCTGGGAGCGGATCATCCTCAGCCGGAACTTCCGCCGCGTGGTGGGCATCACCTTCGTTGCGGCGGCGATCGCGATTCTGGTGATGCTCGTCGGCCCGGGAGCCGTTAGCGCGGGCGCGGGGAAAGCGGCTATCTTCGTCGTGGCTCAGGGCGAGAGCCTTACACAGACGGTCACAAGAGCGGTTGCCAGCTCGATACAGAGCGAGGGGCGCCGCCTCTGGAATGAGACGCCCACGCCGCGCCCGACGCGGCTGCCTACTGCGATGCCGTTGCCCACCGCCACCCCCCTACCTACACCGCCACCCCCACGGCGAGAGCTTTCCACTCCCGTCGGGGCAACCACGATCAAACCTCAGACACCAGCGAAACCAGGTGTGGCCGCGCCCGTATCCGAGTTGCCCGTGAGCGATGCGCTGGCGAGTCAGCGCGAGTACTTCGAGATCCTCAGCAATCGCGATGTCCGGCGCGCGCTGCAGTATTGGGCGCCGACCGCCGCACCAGAGGCGCGATCGGTGCTCGATTCAGCGGCGGACCGACAGGAGCGGTACATCGTGCGCAACCTGACCCCTCGGCCGGCACCGCTCGCGGGGGTTCTGAACGTGGTCGTCGACCTCGAGATCACCGACGGCACGGGCCGAGTGATATCGACGCAGCACGTCTATCAGTGGCAGATCACCGAAGGACAGTGGTACATCACCGGACGGCTGCAATGAGCGCCATTGAGATCCTCTGGACGCTCCAGGGGGTCGATCGCGAGATCGACCAGGCGATCGCGCGCGGCACGCGGGCCCGCGCCGCGATCGGTCAAGTCACGCCCGAGCTGACGCGTGCCAGAGAGTCGCACGCGACTCGGTCCACAGCTCTGGTCGACGCCGAGCGCGCCCAGCGCGGGCTCGAGTGGGAGGTGGCCGACCGCACGGCCCGGATCAGGACGCTCGACGAACGGCTCTACTCGGGGACGATCCGGAACCCGAAGGAGTTGACCGGAATGCAGACCGAGATCGATCATCTGCGCCAGTCGCTCACCGACATCGAAGAGAAGACGTTGATCGCGATCGACGCCGCCGAGGCGGCCAGGCAGGCCGCGAACGCCAGCGCCGCCTCCCTCCAACGCGAGACCAGCGCGTGGGAAGAGGATCAGGCGGCGCAGAGGCGAACGCTCGACGAGGCACGACGCTTCGTCGCTTCGGAGCGCGCGCGACGCGAGGCGATCACCGCGCAGATCCCGCCGCCGCTTCTCGCCCGGTACGCGGACCTCCGCAAGCAGAAGCAGGGCATCGGCATCGTCGCGGTCGATCGCGGAACCTGCACGGGATGCCGTACCAGCCTACCCACGGCGACGACACAGGCGGCTCGCACGGGAAACATCGTGACCTGCTCCTCGTGCGGGCGGATCGTCTACGGGGGCCGTTAGTCGGCGAGGGCGCGCAGATCGTCCAGGTGGGCGCCCACGTGGCCGAAGGGCTGATCAGGCGCGCCGAGAACTCCCGCGATGAACTCGCCCAGCGGCCGCCGCCTGGGGAGCTTGAACGAGGGGACGTGGTGCCAGTCTTCGTCGGTGAGAGCCCCGATCCGGGCCATCAGCGCCCGCCGCGCCCTCTCCAGGCGCTCCCGTGCGACGGTGAGCCCATCGCCGCGGTGGGCGACGACATCCTCCAGGTTCGCTCGATCGATCGTGCGGTCGCCGAAGATGGCCACAACGCGCGGCGGATCGTCTGCCCGCCAGCGCTCGATGGACTCGAGGGCAAGTTCGGTCCAGAAGGCGATGTGACCGACCGCGTCCGCGACCGACCACCGTTCGTCCCCGGCCGCGGCGACGTGATCCCGCACCGCCGCGGGTAGCGCCGCAACCACCTGGTCGAGCGCGGCATCGTGCGCGGTGAGAATCTGGATGGCCTCGGCGCGCGTTGTCACTCCCGTTGCGCTCCTTCCAGGTCAAAAAAACAGGAGGGCCACCCGGAGTGACCCTCCTCTGCACCGAACAGATGCTCCGACCATTCAATCGGCGCTACGCCGGGTGCGGTCGCACGCACTGGCGACCCCGCACCATTCTGCGGAGCATACGCCCGCGGTCGCATCCGGCCCCACGCCCGTGGGGCCAGTTCAGTCGACCTGCCACACTCCCAGCATCGAGAGTGGCTTCTTCCAGTTCATCAGCACCTGGGCGACCCTCCTCGGCGGGATTCCGCGTGCGCCACGCTCGGCACCGCTTCTCTCACAGTAGCGTGGCCGCGCGCGCAGGTCAAGTGGTTCCTACTGGGAGAAGAGTCCTGCGTCCGAACCCGAGCGAAAGGCCCTCAGGTCGCGCCGCGGCCGCGTGTCCGACCATACGCACAATCCCACGCCGCGAAGTTGGAGAAGAGCGCGTCGAGAGCCCCGAAGTGCCGCCGTTCGACCGACCACTCCCGCCGCGCCGCATCGTAGGCACGATCGGACGCGGGGATGACGGAACGGAAGTCCTGAAGGAACGCGCGATCGAAGGCGAAGTTGAGAAGGAAACGCCGGCCGTCCGGGGTGATACGCAGATCGGCGATCCAGGGTCGATCGTCATCGGTGGCGCGGGCGGCCTCGGCCATCCGCATCTTCAGGGCGATGTTGCACCGGACGTCGGATCGCAGTGTTTGATTATCGCAACCGTTATGTCGACAGACCGGTTGTTCGACGACGGGGCAGAGTGTCTTCGGGTGATCGCGAAACCAGCGCTTGATCGCCTGTCGCGCCGTGCGCATTTACGGGGACAATCGTAGGGGCGATAGTAGAATCGCGCACGCCTGGAGGATCTCCCGCATGGCAATTGCCGCCGTTGGCCACCTGCAGAGCACCGTCCAGTCCATCGAGCGTGAAGTCGCGAAGGTCATGGTCGGGCAGCAGGAGGTCGTACGCGGCGTCGTGATCGCCCTGCTCGTTGCCCGCGGACACTGTCTGCTCGAGGGCGTGCCGGGTCTTGGTAAGACACTCCTGGTACGGGTGCTCGCGGAAGTGCTCGACCTGAGTTTCAGCCGCATCCAGTTCACGCCCGATCTCATGCCCGCGGACATCGTCGGCACGAACATCATCGCCGAGGATGCGTCCGGAGATCGGTTTTTCCGGTTCGAGCCTGGCCCGATCTTCGCGAATCTCGTCCTGGCGGATGAGATCAACCGGGCCACGCCCAAGACGCAATCGGCGCTGCTCGAGGCGATGCAGGAGCAGACGGTGAGCGTGGCGAAGACGATCCATCCGCTGCCTCGTCCATTCTTCGTCCTGGCGACACAGAACCCCATGGAGATGGAGGGCACCTATCCCCTGCCTGAAGCGCAACTCGATCGGTTCTTCTTCAAACTCCAGGTCAACTACCCGAGTGCGGAGGAACTGAGCGAGATCCTCATCCGCACCACGGGAAATATCGTCCCACGCGTGCGGAAGGTCGTCGATGGCCCGGGCCTCATCGAAACGGGAGAAATGGCCCGCGAGGTGCCGATCCCACCGGCGGTGCTCGACTACGCCGGTCGACTCGTCCTCGCCACCCATCCCGGTCGCGACGGCGTGCCCAAGATCACGAACAACTACATCCGATACGGATCGAGTCCACGGGGCGCACAGTCTCTCATCCTGGCGGCCAAGATCCGCGCGCTACTGGAAGGCCGGAGCCACGTGATGCATGAGGACATTCAATCGGTCTGCTATCCCGCACTGCGGCACCGCCTCATCCTGAACCTGCAGGCCGAGATGGAGGGGATCACCGCCGACAATATCCTGGATGAGATCCTGCGTCGGGTTCCTGAGTAAGGGGCGATGGCGCTGATCCGCGTCGGCATCGTCGGCACCGGCCTCAGCGCGAACCAGCACGTCACCGCGTTGCGCCAGATGCCTGAAGCGTCGGTGGTTGGGGTGGCGGGCACCTCTCGCGAGAAGGCTCGGGCATTTGCCGCGACGTGGGACATCCCCGCTGCCTTCGACTCCGCGCCGACGCTCCTAGCGGAGGGTGCGATCGACGTCCTGCACGCGTGCGTGCCGCCAGATGCACGGGTCGAACTCGTGCGCGCGTGCGCCGCCCACGGCGTGCACATCCTGGTCGAGAAGCCAATGGCGCGCACGCTCGCCGAGGCCGACGCGATGATCGACATCGCCGCGGCGGGGAGCATTACGCTCGGCTCGATGTTCCAGAACCGCTTCACGCCCCTCGCCCAGCGGACGCGTCAACTGGTTCAGGCCGGCGATCTCGGTCGGGTCATCATTGTCGAACTGAGCGCGCGGTGGTATCGGGAGGCGGAGTACTACCGCGGGAGCGCGTGGCGTGGCTCGCGCGAACGGGAGGGCGGCGCCGTGCTCATCAACCAGGCGATCCACGGGATCGACCTGTTGCGATGGATCTGCGGCCCGGTCCAGGAACTCAGCGCGCGAGTCGCCACGCAGGTACAGCCAATCGAGATGGAGGACACGGGGATCGCGACGCTGCGGTTCGCGAATGGCGCGCTCGGCTCCATCGTCGCCACCACGGCCGGTTGGCCGGGATTCTCCGATCGGCTCGAGATCCAGGGGACCGATGGCTGGGCGCGGCTGATCCAGGCGGAAGGTCGACTCGAGTGGCAACGACGAGGAATGCGGGAGCCCGTTGCGGAACACGCGAAGTCGCAGGTGAGTGGCGCCAGCCGAGACCCCGCCGCGACGCCAAGCGCCGGGCACGTCGCCGCGTTCCGGGACCTCTATTCCGCGATCGCCGCCGGTACCCGCCCGGCACTGGA
>VGOZ01000043.1 GCA_016875715.1 Chloroflexota bacterium
ACGACCGATCCGCGTGGCGACGGCCCCACGGACGTGCGGCACTTCCTCCAACGGTACGGCCTCGAAAGCCGCATGACGTACCTCGTTGGCGATCGCCGGGCACTGACAACCCTGTGGGACTTCTATTACATGTTCCCGGGTGATGAGGCGATCCGGTATGGACTCCCACGCGGATGGACTGTTCGTTCTGGACGGCAACGGACGCGAGCGCTACTTCTTGACATCATCCGATTTCGATCCGACTGACCTGGCGACGACCGTGAGTTTCTGGTGTGAGAGCGGTCGTCGTGGCCCGGGCGCGATCAATCCGGCGATCGTGCCGGTGAACCGCGATATAATTCCGGTCGCGCGAGCCAGTCGACGGGCGACGCGATGGACCGCGGAGAGGTCTGTGTGTTCGCTACGCAGGGCGTTCTGGCGGCGATTCTCGTGTGTATCGTGGCGGTGGCGTACGCGTTGATCATCGTGCGGAACCGTCACTCCCCGGGCGAACTGCTTTGGACGATCGGCCCCGCGTTGCTTCTTGCCGCGCTGCTGGCGGCGACGGCGCTTGGACAGGCATTATCGTGATGCCTTCGGCGGCTTTCGCGCGCGTCTCACTCATCAGCGCAGTCGGCACGTATTTGCTGATTCTTATGGGTGCCATCGTGCGAGTCACTGGCTCCGGACTTGGCTGTCCCGACTGGCCACTCTGTCACGGTCAGTGGCTTCCTCCGCTCGAATACCACGCGGTTCTCGAGTACGTTCACCGGACAGTCGCCGCGATCATCGGCGTACCGCTCCTGCTGATGCTTGCGCTCGGGTTTCGCCGAGGGAACGCCGATCGCTGGACCCGTGCCGCCCTGATCGCGATGTTCGTCCTGCTCGTGCCCCAGGTCCTTCTCGGTCGCGAGGTTGTGCTTCGCGAACTGCCGCCCTTCCTGGTGGCAATCCATCTCGCCATCGCGCTGATCATCCTTGCCCTCGTCATCTTCGTCGCGGTCTCCGCCCAGCGTGCAATCGGTGCCATTGCGGCGGGTGAAGTGCCGACCGGCCTGACCGCCGTGGCCGCTGGGATGTACGCCGTCCTGATGTCCGGCGCACTTATGCGCGCGATGGGCGCCAGCTGGGTTTGCCGGGGTTTTCCGCTTTGCGACGGGGCGTGGCCCTTCGGGGATCCGCTCGTGGACGCCCACATGACCCATCGCGCCCTGGCGATCCTGGTTGGCGTGGCCGTCATCGGCGTCACGTTTGCACTCCGCGCGCGCCTGGTCTCGCGGCCTGGCGCCTTCGTCTGGCTGCGCCTATCGTGTCTATTCGTCATGTTGCAGATCGGTGTGGGCATCGCGCAGGTCGTACAGCCGGCAGAGATCCTGCAGATACTCCACGTCGCCGGTGGGTCGGCGATCTGGGCGGCGTTGATCGCGGCGATGGCATTGCTGGCGCGATCTCCGCGGACGTACCGGACCTGAGCCAGACGCTCGGCGCATACGTCGCCCTTACCAAGCCGCGCGTCCTCTCGCTTCTGCTCGTGACCGCGGCTGCCGGTGCCGTTCTCGGAGCGCACGGATTTCCACCGATCGCCGCACTGATCGCCACGCTCGCCGGTGGGGCGCTGGCTGCGGGCGGGGCGAACGCGATCAACTGCTTCATAGACCGCGACATCGATGGCGTGATGGGTCGCACGACGCTCCGACCGATTCCTGCCGGCACTGTGTCGCCGCAGCGCGCGCTCGTGTTCGGCATCGCGCTTGTCGCGGGGTCGATGGCGGTGTTCCTGGCGCTCGCGCCCCCCCTTGCGGCGGGAATCGCGATGCTCGCCGCGGTCTACTACGTCTTCATCTACACGCGATGGCTGAAGCGCTCCACTCCGAGTAACATCGTGATCGGCGGCGCCGCCGGTGCTCTGCCGCCCGTAATCGGCTGGGCAGCGGTCCAGGGCGAACTCAGCCTTCTGCCGCTCTGGCTCTTCGCGATCGTCTTCTACTGGACACCTCCGCACTTCTGGGCGCTCGCATTGCTCATCAAGGGCGAGTACGAGCGAGCCCGCGTGCCGATGCTGCCTATCGTTCGTGGGGACGAGGAGACCCGTAGGCAGATCCTGCTGTACTCGTGTGTTCTGGTACCGCTGACCCTGCTCCTGACTCCATTCGGGCTGATGGGCTGGACGTATCTGGTCTCGGCCGCGATCCTCGGCGGTCTGTTCCTCTGGTTGGCCTACCGGCTGTGGAGGGACGCACGCGTGAGCGCGGCGCGCCGGCTGTTCCGATTCTCCATCTACTACCTGTCCCTCCTCTATGCGGCGATGGTGATCGATCGGCTCTTCCTGGGCTGACGGGTGAGGGACCGCGCCGCTCTGCTCCTGCCCGTCTACCTGCCGACAATGCTGCTCGCATTCGGACAGGGAATGCTGGTCCCGGCGTTGCCGCTCTACGCGGGGACGTTCGTCGACTCCTTCAGCCTGATCAGCCTGGTCGTCACCGCCGCGGGGATCGGCACCCTCGTCGCTGATGTGCCTGCCGGGGCGATGCTCGCCCGCATCGGACGGAAGCGCGCGATGATCATCGGCACGATGGGCATCGCGGTTGCGACCGCGGCAATGGGCGCGGCCAGCCAGTTCCCGGAACTGATCGTCTATCGCCTCGTCTTCGGTGTAGGAAGCGCACTCTGGAACATCTCGCGGATGGCGTACCTCACGGATGTGACAACTCTGGCGGAACGCGGCCGGGCGCTATCGGCATTTGGCGGCGTCAGTCGGATCGGCACCTTCGTCGGTCCAGCGGTGGGCGGCATCGTCGCGGCCCAATGGGGGCTGGCGATGCCGTTCTTCGTCGCCGCAGCGATTGCTCTGGCGGCGGCCATCATCGCGATCCGCACCGTCGAGGAGGGTGAATCGCGCTTTCCGGGCGGCGGGCGGCACTTGCCGTGGTCGACTCTGGCGAGAACGGCACGGAACCACAGTCGCGAACTGATCACTGCAGGTAGCGCCCAGATCTTCGTCCAGATGATCCGGGCTGGCCGACAGTTGATCGTACCGCTCTACGGGGCGAACGTCCTGGGCCTGGACGTCGCTCAAGTTGGTGCGATCGTCAGCATCTCAGCCGCCATCGACATGCTGCTGTTCATACCGGCCGGCGTGGTGATGGATCGCATGGGACGGAAGTGGGCGACGGTCCCTTCTTTCGCGATCATGGCCGTGGGAATGGCACTGATCCCGCTGGCAGCGGACTTCACCACGCTCGCACTGGCCACCGGGCTCATCGGACTCGGCAACGGCATGAGCTCAGGAACCATGATGACGCTCGGTGCAGACCTCGCACCCCGCGACGCGATCGGCGAGTTCATGGGCGTTTGGCGCCTCGTCGGCGACGCGGGATCGACGGGAGGCCCGTTCATTGTCGGGGCGATCGCCGACGCGGCTGGACTGGGCGTGGCGGCCCTGACGTTGGCGGGTGTCGGCGTCGTCGCATCTCTGACCCTGGCCGTCTTCGTGCGCGAAACGCTGCGGCCTCCGTTGCGACCGGGAATCGCGTGAGGTCCCCCCAAGGTCGCTTACGGATCGCGGAGGGCGCCCTCGAGCAGGCGAAGTGCCTCGATCGCAAACAGACGCATGTTCTCGCCGCGCTCATCCCGACCAGTCCGGACCGTGAGGGTTCGATGGGCGCCGCGCAGGCCTGACGTGGCGATACTGGTATGGCCCGCTGGATCGCCATAGCGATTCCCGGTTGGCCCAGCCGCACCCGTCTCCCCGATGCCCCAGGTCGCCGACAGGCGCACGCGTATTCCCTCGGCGAGGACGAGCGCGTGCTCCTCGGTAGCGGCGCGCGGTGTGGCCAGCCGGTCCGCCGGGACCCCCAGCAGCGTGGCCTTGGCATCCCCAGTATAGACAACACCGCCGCCGCGGAAGTAGGCGGACGCCCCGGGGATCGCCAGCAGAGCCGCTGCGATCAGACCACCGGCCGAAGACTCCGCGACCGCGACCGTCTCGCCCCGCTGACGCAACAAACCCGCCACCTCTCCAGCAGAGCCAAGGAGGTCGCGATCCAGCGCGAAGCTCACGCGAACGTATCGACCCGGGAACCGATCGCGGCGGTTACCGCGGCGCGTGCCTGCCGGGAGTGGTCGATCGCGTTGCCGAGGATCCCCGGCGCGCCGATCGACGCGGCGTTCGGCCCCACGGTGGCACTCGAACCGATGACGCCGCGGATCCTCGCCGTGGCGGAGCTATACAGCGCCTGAATCCTGGGAGAGTCCACATCGCCCGTCTGCGGCCGCACACTCTCCGGCTTCTGCGGCGATGCGGGCAATGGCCGCGCCGGCATCATCAGCACGGCGATGGGCTGCGGATTGTCGATCGCGTTCGCTGCTATCGGCATGAGTTCTGTCTCAGTCTAGCGGGCGCTCCAGGCGCACGCCGCATTCGGCGGCCAGATTGTCAGCAAACTGTCGCGCGGTTCGACCCGATCGCCCGTTCTGCCAGACCGCCCACGCCAGTGCACGCTCGGCGATCACGCTGGCGGGCAGTTGTACCCCGCGGGCACGCGCGAGCGCGACCGCGATGCGCGTGTAGTGGTCGCGGTCCGGCGCCACGAAGGTGACGCTGATCCCAAACCGATCGGAGAAGGAGAGTTTCTCCTGGGTAGTGTCCCACGCGTGGATCTCGTCGGTCGGCCCGCCCCGGTCGGAGAACCGCTCCTCTACGACGTGACGCCGATTTGAAGTCGCGTAGAGGAGGACGTTCCCGGGTCGTGGCTCCACGCCACCTTCGAGGATGGCTTTGAGGTCGCGGTAATCCGTTTCCGCACTGGAGAATGCCAGATCGTCCACAAAGATGATGAACCGCTGCGGACGCTCGACCAGGATCGCGAGGATCTGGGGAAGATCGGCCAGTCGCGATCGGGCGAGTTCGATCAACCGCAAACCCCTGTCACCGAACTCGTTCAGGAGCCCTTTGATGGTGGAGGACTTGCCAGTACCGCGCTCGCCGTAGAGCAGGACGTTGTTCGCCGCGTGGCCGGCCACGAAATGCTCCGTGTTTCGCACGACAATCTCACGTTGCTCGTCATACCCGATGAGGTCGCTGAGGCGAGTCGGATCGATCCGCAGGATCGCGACAAGGCCGCGAGCCGGTCCCTCCCAGCGAAACGCCCGACCTCTCCCGAAGTCGGTGCCACCCGCCGATCGATACCGGGCAATGAAAGCTCTGAGAACACGCGTGTGGTCGCCATCAGCGAGGATCCAGGGAAGGGGGTCGACTGCGGCGCCCCGGAGTGCGGGACCGCCTAGGCGCTGCGCGAACCATTCCGTATCGCACTGCGCCGCTCGCATCAGGATCTCCAGATCGTGGAGTGCCGCCGCCCGGATCCAGAGCGGGGGATCCCCTCGGTATCGCTCGACCCAGCGAGAGAGAACGTTCTCGTCATTGGCTGCGGCGTGGTGGAGCCACAGCCTCCAGCCATCACCTGCCTCGAAGTCCGGCGGCGTTTCCGCGGCAAGCGCCCGGAAGAGAGCCGCGTAGGCCACTCGCGACCGCGACATATCGCCATCCGCCATCGCCTCGAGGCAGCGCCCGAATGCGGTTCCCGGCGCTGAAAGGGAGAGACGCTCGAAAAACAGCAGGGAGCCCCAGTCGCGTACCAAGGTCGCGCAAGCCATTCGCTCTGTGTCGGAAATGAGCATTTGTTCAGCCCCAGTCAGACGGATCCGGTCCTGTGCGGCAGCCCCGATCGCCCTACGACCATATACTCATGCGCGATGAGCCGGAGCGTCGGAGTGTGGCGCTTGGCCGTCGGTCTGATAGGTGCCATCTCGATCGCACTGGCGATGCCTGCCGGGAGTCACCCGGTTGCAGGCGCCCCGCAGATGACCCCCGGTGAGACGATGACGGCCATCGCTGGCGCCGATGCGGATTCGTACGCGCCGGGCGCGGTGCTCGTGCGCTACCGACGCGGCGTGCGTTCGGTGGGCGAGGTCGCACAGTGGCGCGCCCAGGGGGCGAGGACCGTCGCTTCGGAGATGGATCTCTACCTGATATCCGTCGTTCCGGGCACGGAGCGGGCCGTCGCTGAAGCGCTGAGGCAGGACCCGGGCGTGGCCTATTCGTCCGTCGATTCGTACCTCGAACTCGCGGCGGCGTTTCCGAGCGATCCCGCGTACACGACGACCGATCCGGATGAGCGCGAGTATTACCGCTTCCTCCTGGCAAAGACGCAGACACCGGAGGTCTGGGATCTCGCATTCGGAGTGAGGACTACGACGGTCGCCGTTATCGATACGGGTATCGATATCGATCACCCAGATTTCTCCGGGCGTGTGGTCAGCGGCGCAAACTATGTCATGGGTGAGGAGAATAGGAACGAACAAGATCTACAAGGCCATGGAACCGGGGCCGCGGGTGTCATCGGGTCCACGGCGAATAATGGCCAGTATGCAGCAGGTATCAATCAGCAGACAAAACTCATGGGCATCAAGGCGTTCAATGACCAGGGGATAGGTCGAGTATCAGAAGTAATCGGAGCCATAAGACACGCGGGAAACGCAAATGTGACACTGGTGAACATGTCGTACGTTTACACCAGGACTCCGCAGGAACAATCTGAGATTGATGCCATCACCGACGCAATGAACCAGTATCTGATCAGCAAGGGCATCCTTGTCGTTGCCTCCGCCGGGAACTTTGGGCCCGCGTCATCCCGGCCGGATCGCCAGAATGAGCCATTGCTCCCTGGATCTCTCAATGGAGTCATCGCAGTCGGTGCCACTGAACTGAATATTGCGGATCTCAATAACGTGGTCGAACAAATCTCTGACCGATCGAGCCGGGGGAGCTGGGTGTCGTTGACCGCTCCCGGTAAGTACGTGAGAGTACTCTGGCGGCGTAATTGCGAACAGGATTGCAATAAAGAGGTCCAGCAGGGTTATGCAACGAAGACGGGAACGTCATTCGCAGCCCCAGTGGTGGCGGGCACGGCATCGATTATCAAAGGTTGCTTCCCAACGCTGTCGGCCAGCCAGATCAAGGGCGTGATGCAGAATTCCGCGGACAAGATCGGCACGACCCCATACACAAACGGTCGGAATGATGTTTACGGCTACGGGCGGGTCAACGTGTACAAGGCGCTCCAGGCCGCTGAATCCCTCGCACGGTCCCAGGCGGCGCTCGGAGTTCGCAGTCCAGCCTCCACCGCGACACCGTCACCGGTGGCGCGGATCTTCGTTCCTTCCTCGCCCCGCCACGGCACCTATGCCAGCCTGGGCTGCTGATTGACTGATCAGCCAAGCGGACCCCGATTCACAGTTCGTGTGCGCGCGCCCGGAGCGATCCACGACTACACAATCGAGGGCCGAGAGGCACGGGATTTCCGAGAGCTTCACGAGCGGGGGCACCTCGATCGCGGCGCGCCGCTTGTGGAACTCCGGCGAGTCATTGCCCGTCGCGCGCCGGCGGCGTCATACGGTCGCGACGATCCCCTGCCCGACGTCGATTTCGAACTCGTCGACGATGCGCAACTGCGCGGCTGGCTCAGCGAGCGTGTCCTTGAGCGCCGCCAGGCTCGCGAAGTCGGCGGGCGCTAAGCGGCGCTTCCGGTCGCAGCTCCTACCGGGGCGCGACGGCCCGATCGTCCACCGACATATGCTCCACCGTGATTCCGGTCTCGACGAAGGTCCGGGTAACCGTTCCCGCGGCGTACGTCCACAAAATCGCCATCGGCCTGCCGGACTCGTTGAGGAAACGATGGGGGACGCCGGCGGGTACGAACGTGGTATCCCATTGGCGCATGGGGACCCGCACGCCATCGATCTCGCAGATCGCCTCCCCTTCGGCCACAACAACCGACTCATCGCAGTTGTGTGTGTGGAGCGCGATCTTCGCGCCTGGCTCGAACCGGGTGAATCCATTGGTGAGACTCTCCGACCCCAGCCCACGATGGACGAGGAGTCGCGTCGTCACCCCGGTGCCGCGATCGACCACCGGGAGATCTGCGAAGGTCAGGACCTTTGCTTCCGCGCTCATCCTCACAACCCCGTCACAGTGATGAGATAGCGAGCACTACGACTCGCGGAGTAGTTGTACACCTGAACGCCGAAGTTCCGTGCATCCGCCTCGTTGATCGTCAGCCCGGCCACCCGCACCCCGTTCTCTCGGATCGCCCCCGCCGATGTGCCGACGAGACTGGCATCCTTGAAGAGATTGAATCCAACCTCGCCGTCGCTGAGTCCCGCCGGATCGAACGTGACGGTGACGCGAACGACACGATTACCACCGGGATACGGCAAGGTGAAGAAGCTGAAGCGACCCGCGCGATCGCCCAATAGGGTCGACCGCACGGCGGACTGCGAGGCGGTGAGGGGCAGCGCTGAGCCGGGGTCACCACGACCGGCGATCTCCTGGATCGCTCCGGTCAAGCCCGTGATGACGAGCGTGTAGGTGATCCGGGTCGAGGCAAGATAGTTGAAGACTTGGAGGAGATAGCGCCGCGCGAAATCGTTCTGATGGGTGAATACCTCCGTGGCGCTCGTCTCTCCGCGCCCCGACTCAGCACTCGTCCCCAGCAGAGCCCCGTTGTCACCGTAGAGATGGAAGCCGACTGCCTCAACGGAGTTGAACGGCAGCGGGCTGTACCCCAGCGTGATCGACAGCGGCGACTGACCGCCGGGATACTCCAGATTGAAATAGGCGAACGAGCCGCCAGAGGACCCCTCGAGTGTTCCACCGGTCGTGATCGACGGACCACCAGGAACGATGGCCGCGCCCGGAGTCGTGCCCCCGGTAGGCACCGGCGTGGCGACCCCGGCGGACGGCAGTCCGCTAGCGGACAGCCGGTAGGTCATTGGCAGTCCATGGATGAAGTTGTACACCTGCACGAAATAGCGCCCGGGCTGCACGTGCGAGATGGTCAGCGTGTAGGCGCTCTCCGTCGTCGAGCGATCGTCGCCAATCGCCTCGCCAAACAGGCCGTGGGGCCCGTAGATCTTGAAACCGGTGGCAAGACCGGCGGTCCCTCGGCCCGGCTGGGCGACCATGGTAATCGGGACGGCTGCGCCAAACCCGGGGTAGTCAATGGCGTAGTAGCGGAACGCTCCCCCACTGTCGCCGACAAACGCCCCGTGGGCGACGTTATGCGTCGCGTCCATACCCTGTGCCCGCCCGATCACGTCATTGGCGGACGCGGACGTGGCCGACAGGGTAACCAGCAACAGGGCCAGGCACGTGGCGAGCGCGCTCTTTCGCATAGGATGGTGAACCTCCGGCAGGAGCGTAATGTAGGTAGCCACCCATGGGGTGTCAACGCTTCGCCCGCGGTTGACGTCATTCTCGCACCGCTGATAGTGTCGGCTGTGGTGCGGCGACTCCAGCCGGGTCTCCTCGTTGGCGTGTTACTCGTCGCCTGGGGATGCTCCTTCGATCGACACGACTTTGGTGTCACGCCGCTGTCCGTGCCGATCACCCCGGCGATCGCGGCGGGGCAGCGGCTGAACGTCCCTGAACCTGTCCCGACCGCCACGCGAACACCAGCGGCACGGTTGCTCTACATCGCTCGCGCGGGGCGCGATGGCATCGTCCTCCGCGCCGAACCGGGTCAAGGTGAACGGATCGGCGGCCTTTCCGACGGTATCCAGGTCACACCCCTCGGCGAGGAGGTCAGCATCTCGGAGCGCGCCTGGCTGCGCGTTCGCGATCAGGATGGACGCATCGGTTGGATCGCGGCGGAGTTCACCTCGGCCACGCCTCCAGCGCGCAGTCCGACACCCACCCCAACGCCGCGGCCTCCTGCCAAGCCCGGCCCGACCAAGTCTACTCCCTAAGGTAGCGCGCGATGGACGAGCGTCCCCGACCCGTCGACGTATCGGTCTTCCGAGGTCGACGGGAGCTTGCGATCGAGTGGTCGGACGGCCATCGGGGAGTGCATCGCTGGGAGGCGCTGCGCTGGAACTGTCCGTGCGCCGTGTGTCAGGGCGAGATGGGCGCGCCCGGTCAACTTCAGTTCGTGCAGCGCCTGACCACGGACCAGACCACACTGGTCGACCTCCGCGAGATCGGCCGCTACGCCGTGCAGCCCGTCTGGCAGGATGGGCACGACACGGGGATCTACGCCCACGATCACTTGCGTTCCCTCTGCGAGTGCTCCGCATGTGACCGAACGCGACGCGTCAGCCGACCGGACTCGCCCTCCCGCTGAGTTCGGCGGCCTGGAGGGCATCGAGAACCGCCTGCACCCGCGCGGCGTGGGCGAAGTCGGGGAACGCCGCGCCAGAACGGATCGCCTCAAGCAGCCGACCGAAATGGAATGCAGGGAAGGCTGAGTACGGGACGTCGAGGTCCGGCGCGGGCTCAACCAACCGGCTTTCGGCTGGCCTTTCCCAATCCGCCTCGCGGAGGACGAACCCCACGGTGTCGAACGCCAGCCGATAGGAGCGCACCGTGCCGTACAGGTCGACCTCGATCGCATTCGCCCGGCCGGCGGTGGCCTTGGATACCCGGTAGGTTATGAGAGCTCCGTTGTCCATTTCGAGCAGCGCCAGTCGAAAGGTCGGCTCTTCCTCGGCCGTCGTTCGCGCGATCGCGGATACCACCGCGTTCGCGCCGGCGAGCGGCCCGAGCCAGAGCAGCGCGTCCACCAAGTGGGAACCGATCTCGAAGTGCAGATTCCCGATGCGCGCGCCAGGGAGAAGTGCGCGGCCCTGGTAATAGGCCAGGTCGGCGTGGAGGAGACGCCCGATCGGTCGAACGCGCAACGCGCGTTCGAGATTGCGCAGCGCGCTCACGTCGCGATAGGTGAAGTTGACGGCTGTGGGCATGCCCTCCCTCGCGGCCAATTGGGCGAGAGCGACCGCGTCGTCCGCCCTTGTGGCGAGCGGCTTCTCACAGATAACCGCCTTGTGCATCTCGAGTGCCTGTCGCGCCATCGGGGCGTGTAGATCGGGTGGCGTCCCCACAAAGACCACGTCGAGGCCGGGAGTGCGGAGGAACGCACCCAGATCGGTGAACGCGCGACAGCCAGGCAGAGTCGCGGCGACCCTCTCGGCCTTCTGCGAATCACGACTGCAGAGAGCGACGACGGTCGCGCCGGGAACCGCGGCGAACCCTGGAACGATCTGCCGTTCGGTTCTCGCGTTGAGCCCGATGATGCCGACACCAAGGACACCGTCCGATACATGGCGAGCCATCTAGTAAGATCGCACCTAACCATTTCCCTCGGCGGTGGCGCCCGCCAGATCTCAGAGAGTCAGGATAGATGTCAAAGCAGCGCATTGCTCTGTTCGTGGTGCTCGCGCTCCTCCCGATCGTCCTTGCGCTATGGCTGGCCGGATTCGATGTCTCGTACCAATTGGGCAACTACGTAGTGTCGGAGAATGCGGTCGTCTCAGGCGACCTCGTACAGGCTAGCTCCCCGACAGCGGGTCAGATTCAGGATGTCCTGATCGAGGTCGGTGACCCCGTCGATCGGGGGCAAGAACTGGTGCGTGTTGTCACGTTCAGCGGAACCGCACCCCCGCTCCGGTCAAGTGCTCCGGTCCGCGCCCCCGGGGCGGGAACTATCGTCCAGATGAACATGCTTCGCGGTCAGAGCGTCGCCGCGGGGCAGCCCATCGCGACGATCGCTGATCTCTCCCGACTCTGGGTGACCGCGCAGGTCGATGAGACGGCCTACAAGGACGTCCGATCCGGGATGCGGGCCCTCGTCAAGATCAACGCCCTCGACCGGCAGTTCGCAGCCCGGGTTGTAGCCCTATCGCCGGACGTGGCGACTCCGGTGGCGCGCGCCGGGGCCACAGCAGGCGGCGCACGTCCAACCGTGACGCTGCCTGTGCGGCTGGCGTTCGACTATGGCGATGCGCCGATCTACCCTGGGATGTCCGCGAGCATCCGGATCTTCATCCGCGAAGGCTCGTGAGCGATCAGGTCGCGCTGCACCTGGCGGTCGTTGATCGGCCAGGAACGCTGCACCGGCTCACCGGCGTGATCTCCCGACACGGCGCGAATATCAGCTATGTGGATCTGACGCCGCAGGACACCGGCGCGGCGACAACCTACTTCGAACTCGAGCAGGTGAGCGATATCGATGCGCTCATACGGGACCTCTCCTCGCTCGACGATGTCCAGCAGGTCGAA
This sequence comes from Chloroflexota bacterium, assembly GCA_016875715.1. GTDB lineage: Bacteria > Chloroflexota > UBA6077 > FW602-bin22 > FW602-bin22 > VGOZ01. The sequence goes on from VGOZ01000043.1 coordinate 12,095, forward strand.
AAGACGCCGACGTTTCGCCGGATCTATGGCAAGCGCATCATCGTCATCGGCGGCGGAGCCCAGGTGGGGCAGGTCGCGGTCGGCGCGATCAGCGAGGCAGATCGACATAACATCCGCGGAGAGCGCATTTCCATTGACACCATCCCGCTGGTGGGGGAGAAGGAGCTCGCTGCCGCGGTCAGGGCCGTCACACGGCTGCCGCGCGTACGGGCGCTCGTCCTTGCCGGCGCGCTCATGGGCGGCGAGATCACGCGTGCCGTGCGAGAGGTGCGGGAGAAGGGGATCATGGTTGTCTCGCTGAACATGGCCGGCAGCGTACCCTCGGCGGCGGATCTTGTGGTCAGCGACCCGGTCCAGGCGGGCGTGATGACCGTGATGGCGGTGGCGGACACGGCGAAATTCGATATCGCGCGTCAGCGCGGTAAGCGCTACTAGGACCCCTTCGATCGGGCCTGAGAGGCGGCGTCCGCAGCCCGTCGCAGGCCAGCGACGTAGTCGTGAGCGGCCACGAGTGGATCGGCTGCGGACTCCATCCGATCGATGAGTGCGCTGGCGGTGATCGCCCCATCGGCGCGCCCAACCAGCCAGGCGACATGCTCCGGGCGGGAGACGCCAAACCCCACGACGATAGGGGTCGTCGTGACGGCGCGAAGTCGCGCCAGCAAGTCCTGCAGATCTGGCGCCAAATCTCCGCGGGCACCGGTCACGCCCGTGACAGCGACGCAGTAGACGAACCCCTGTGCCCGGCGACCGATCGCCCGCAAGCGCTGCGGCGTGGTGGTCGGCGCGACAAAAGGGATCAGATCGAGCCCATGTCGCCCGCACGCATCGCGCAGTTCGCCTGACTCCTCCAGGGGCAAGTCCGGCACGATCAGCGCATCGCCGCCCGCGTCCCAAGCGGCGCGACAGTATTCGTCCGCCCCCCAGCGCACGATGGGGTTGAGATACCCCATGAGCGCCAATGGGACGTCTACGCGCTGCCGAACCGCGGCGAGTTCAGATATCGCCAGGCGCGGCGTCATCCCGCGAACCAACGCGGCCTGATTTGCCCGTTGCACCGTTGGTCCGTCAGCCATCGGATCGGAGAAGGGCACGCCAATCTCCAGCCCATCGCCTCCGGCATCGACTAGCGCGGCCGCGATCTCCGCAGTCGGGATGGCCAGATGGCCCGACATCACGTAGGGGAGGAGGGCCAGCGTCCCCGTCGCACGTCTCATGCGAAAGAGACGCCCGAATCGCCCTTCAGGCAAGGCCGGTGACCCGCCGCACGCGCTCCATCACTGGCCCGGCGACCTCCCGGGCGCGTTCGGCGCCGCGCCTCATCTCGCGGTCCAACATCGCAGGGTCTCCCTCGAACTCGCGAAAGCGGCGCTGAATCGGCTCCAGTTGGGCGACGATCGCATCGCCCAGGTCGCGCTTAAACGTGCCGTATCCCTGCCCTTCGTAACGACGCTCGATATCGGCAATCGACTCCTGCGTCACAAGGTGATAGATCGTGACCAGGTTATGGATTCCGGGGCGCGTCTCATCGAGGCAGACCTCACGACCGGAATCGGTAGCGGCCCGCATCACCTTCCGTCGAATGACGTCGGGATCGTCGGTCAGGAAGATCGATCGGTTTGACGCATCGTCACTCTTGCTCATCTTCTTCGTGGGATCGTCGAGTCCCATAATGCGCGCGCCGGCTTCCTGGATGACCGGCTCAGGGATCACAAACGTCTCGCCGAAGAGACGGTTGAACCGCATCGCGATATCACGCGTGAGTTCGACGTGCTGCTTCTGGTCATCTCCGACCGGGACGAGACGCGCATCGTACAGGAGAATGTCGGCCGCCATCAGGACCGGATAGTCGAGGAGGCCTGCCGAAATCATCTCCCGATCGCGCTGCCGGAGAGACTTGTCTTTGAACTGAGTCATGCGCTGAAGCCAGCCGATTGGCGTCACACAGTTGAGCACCCAACACAATTCGGCATGCTCGGGGACGTGGGACTGGACGAACAGGATGCATCGCGCCGGATCGAGCCCGACGGCGAGCAGAGTCGCGAACAGCCGGCGCCGCTCCTCGAGGAAGGTGGCCGGATCGAACGGCTCGGTCATACCGTGGAGATCGACCACACAGTAGATGTTCTCGTGCAGATCTTGCTCGTCGACCCAGCGCTTCATCGCGCCCAGGTAGTTCCCCAAGTGCGCGACGCCGGTCGGCTTGATGCCAGAGAAGGTCCGCTGTCGCACTGTCATCGGATTACGCCGCCCCGCCCGACAGCGCCTGGGCAACGGTGTGCATGTCTTTGTCACCTCTCCCGGAGAGGTTCACCACAATGACCCCGCCGGGACCAAGGTCGCGCGCAACCCTGGTCGCGCCAGCCAGCGCGTGTGCCGATTCGAGCGCAGGGATGATGCCCTCCGTGGCGCACAGCAACTGGAGGCTCGCCAGCGCCTCCTGATCCGACGCGATGTCATACTCGGCGCGGCCCGCCGCCTTGAGGAAGGCATGCTCGGGTCCTACACCTGGATAGTCCAGTCCGGCCGAGATACTGTGGGTCTCGATGATCTGTCCGTTGTCATCCTGGAGGAGATACGAACGGGCACCATGGAGCACCCCGATTGTGCCGGCGCTGATCGTCGCGGCGTGCTTGCCGGTGGAGACCCCGGTCCCGGCCGCCTCGACACCGATAAGGCGCACGGCCCGATCGTCGACGAACGGGTGAAAGATGCCAATCGCATTCGACCCACCGCCGACACACGCCACGATCGCATCCGGCAGCCGCCCCTCGGCAGCAAGAATCTGCTCTCGTGTCTCCCGACCGACCACGGCCTGGAAATCGCGATTGATACGCGGGTACGGGTGCGGGCCCACCACCGACCCGAGCAGATAATGCGTGTTGCGCACATTGGTGACCCAATCACGGATCGCCTCGTTGATCGCGTCTTTCAGGGTTCGGCTCCCGGCCGTGACGGGTCGCACCTCAGCGCCGAGCAGACGCATGCGGAAGACGTTCAGTTCCTGACGTCGGGTGTCGACCTCGCCCATGTAGACGACGCAGGCGAGTCCGAGCATGGCACACACCGATGCGGTCGCCACGCCATGCTGGCCGGCGCCGGTCTCGGCGATCACGCGCTCCTTCCCCATTCTGCGCGCGAGAAGTCCCTGACCCAATGCGTGGTTGACCTTGTGAGCTCCGGTGTGATTCAGGTCCTCGCGCTTAAGGTAGATGCGCGCACCGCCGACGTTCGCAGTGAGATGGCGGGCGAAGTAGAGGGGCGACGGTCGACCGATCCAGTCACGAGCGTAAGCGTCGAACTCCGTCGCGAACGCGGGATCGGCGAGCGCAGCGGTGTACGCGTGGTCCAGTTCCTCCAACGCCGGGACGAGCGTTTCGGGAACGAACTGGCCGCCGAAATCGCCGAACCAGCCGCGCGCGTCCGGCACCGTGCGAAGGCTTCGAGGCAGCGTCTCCACAATCATGCGGCCCGCGCCGCGGCGACAAACGCGCGAATCCGCTCGGGGTGCTTGCGCCCATCAACTTCCACGCCGCTCGCGACATCGACGGCGAAGGGGCGTGCCACCCGGATCGCCTCCGCGACGTTCTCGGGCGTGAGACCTCCGGCAAGGAACACCGGGCCGATTGCAGACACGCGACCGGCGAACCCCCAATCGATCGGCACGCCGGTCCCCCCATATTGCCCGTTCTGGCGACAGTCGAGATGAATGTAGGCTGCAGGGCCGCGTCCCCGCTCGATATCCTCCAGCGTCGTCGATGCGCTCACGTGAACGGTACGGGCGACCGGGCGACCCAGTTCCGCCACACACGCGGGACCCTCATCGCCGCTTAACTGGATGAGATCGAGGTTAAGCCGATCGGCGATCGATCGCACGGTTGCCGGAGCCTCGTTGACGAAGATCCCAACGATCTGTGTGCGGCTGCGGTCAACAGCGCGCAGAATCGCCTCGGCATCGCCCGGATCGATGTAGCGGCGCACGCGCGGATAGAAGTTGAAGCCGAGGTAGTCTGCCCCGGCCTCGATCGCAGCTGCGGCGTGCGCGACCTCGCGGATGCCGCAGATCTTCACCCGTGTCACGCAGACGGACTCCCCCGGAAGGACGCGATGGTGGGGCCGATACTCGCGAGCCCCGCGCGCATCAGGGCCTCGCCGACGAGAATCGCATCGGCGCCAGCGACGCGCATCCGCCGCGCATCGGCTTCACCGAATACGCCAGACTCCGCCACAAGCACACAATCGGGGGGCACCAGACGGGCCAGTCGTTCGAATGTCGCGAGATCGACGCTGAACGAGTGAAGGTCACGATTGTTGATGCCGATAAGGCGAGCACCGACCCGGAGAGCGCGTTCGAGTTCCGTCGCGGTGTGTACCTCCACGAGGGTGTCGAGCCCGAGCGCACGCGCCAGTTCCTGCAAGTCGAGGAGAGCCGCCTCCTCAAGCATTGCGACTATGAGGAGCACCGCATCGGCACCCGCCACGCGCGCCTCGAAGAGGTGGCGGGGATCGAAGAGGAAGTCCTTGCGGAGAACCGGGGTATCGACGGCCTCGCGTACCGCCATCAGGTCCGCGAGCGACCCGCCAAATCGATGCTCCTCGGTGAGCACGGAGATGGCAGTCGCACCGCCAGCCCCATACGTTCGGGCGACGTCGCTCGGATCAGCCGACTGTGCGATTGCGCCGCGGGAGGGGGAGGCTCGCTTGAACTCCGCGATGACCGACAGCGTCGGGCGACGCAGCGCGGCGGCGAACGGTCGAGGCAGGGGGCTCTGCTCCGCCCGACGCCGGACTTCGCCCACAGGCAGCTCCCGCTCGTGGCGGGAGAGGTCCTCCCGCTTGCGGGCCACGATCGCGTCCAGGATAGAGTCGGTGCGGACTGTCATTCGATCCCAGCCTGACTCAGTGAGACGAACGACGCGAGCGCACGCCGAGCAGCGCCACTGTCGATGGCACGCTCGGCCGCCACAATGCCGGCATGCAAATCGGGCGCGAGATCGCCAGCGTAAAGAGCCGCTCCCGCGTTGAGGACCGCGACATCTCGGGCTGGTCCGCCTACCCCGTCCAGAACCGCTCGGAGCACCCGCGCGTTCTCGGCGGCGTCGCCGCCCCGGATAGCCTCAGGAGCCACCCGGCCATAACCGAACTGCTCGGGAGCGATCGTGAACTGCGCCACCGACCCATCCCTGAGTTCCGCCACCCGCGTTGGCCCGGACAGGGAGATCTCGTCAAGGCCGTCATCGGCGTGAACGACGAGCGCATGCCGACTTCCCAACCGCTGGAGTGCCTGGATCATCGGCGCCAGAAGCGCATCGTCTGCTACGCCCACGACCTGATGCTGCGCTCCCGCAGGGTTGGTGAGAGGACCGAGGACGTTGAACACCGTCCGCACGCCGATCTCACGGCGCACACCGCCCGCATGACGCATCGACGGGTGGAACACCTGCGCGAACATGAAGCCAACTCCGGCCCCCTCGATGCACCGCGCCACGGCGCCTGGTCCGAGATCGATGCGTACTCCCAGCGCTTCGAGCACGTCGGCCGATCCCGAATGGCTCGAGACGGAGCGGTTGCCGTGCTTGGCGACCCGGCCGCCAGCTCCGGCGACGATGAGCGCCGCGGTTGTAGAGATGTTGATCGAGCCAGACCGATCGCCACCCGTACCGCACGTATCGATGAGAGCACCGGAGACCGGGACGCGAAGGCTGTGCAGGCGCATCGTCTCCGCAAGTCCGACGATCTCGTCGACACTCTCGCCCTTCATGCGCAGCGCGACGATGAACGCCGCCACCTGGGCCGGCGTCGCCTCCCCGCGCATGATTTGATCCATAGAACCGGCCGCCTGCGCCCGGTCCAGAGACTCGCCGGCGACGAGTGTGGAAATCGCCTCGCGGATCACGCGGTGAGCCTCACGGAATGAGTCGTCGGCCCAGTATAGTGCCCGTCGTGAAGCCCCCTGAAGGGCCATTCACCGCCGCAATCGCGGATCGGACGCTTGAGGTCATTCGCCAGTTTGGGCGCTTTCGCGGCGGCCCCGACGCAGCTGCGGCGTCACTCTGCATGGCGATCACGACGACACCGTTCGAGGAGAGAGAGACAGTTTTCGCTGCACTCCTCACGCTTTGCGGCGTATCGACCGAGCAATGGACCACTCCGCTATCGGTTCCAGGTGGCGGCGTGATCGCGAGTACCCCGCGCGACGCGATGTTGATGCTGATCGATCGCGAGCGTACGTACCTGAGCAATGTCCCGGCACACAGTGCATTTGCGCGCGTGGTCCGCGCGCTGGTACGTCGCGGCGACCTCGCCCGTCTTGTCGTGACGCCGCGCGATAGATTGTACAGTGCACTTGTGACCGCGACGTAATGTTGGCGGGGTTTCCAGGCCGCCGGTATAAACAGAACAGGATCTGTTTAGGTTTTGCGAGGGAGGGGCAACCACGTGACCGCACAGTCTGAAAATGCGACCGGTACTTCCGAACTGAGCCCGATCCAGACATTCTTTGTGGCGCGCCTCACGCACCTCATCGAACAGCGATATCGGTACTCTCATCTCGTGGGTCCCGATGATTGGCGAGCACGGCTCATCGGGCGGGCGGTGTACTCGGCGTACCGGGATCTCAGTGAACTCGGCCTGGCCGAGGCGGCCCGGGCAATCCTGGAGCGCGGACGCGCTGCACAGGAGAACTGACCACAGCGTATCAGGCAGGCGGCTGCAGATTCGCGCGGCCACCGACGACTTCATCTCGGGTGTCGTGCTCCAGTGTCGGTCGATCCTGGTGTGGCACGGCATCCGTTGTCATCGTGCTGGTCACACTGTACTCGTGGGTCGTGACGGAGCCGGGCCCGAATCAGTTCAGCCACTTCGATCTCGCGGCCGCGATGGCCTGGGATAGCACAACCAGGATCGATCCTTATGCGGCGAACACCATCGACCGGTCCCATTTCGAAAGCCACTGGCATACGAACAAGGCTCCCGGCACGGCTCTCGTGGGCGCTGTAGCCCTGGCCGGTATCTCGTCGGTGTGGCAGGTCGCGCCCTTTGGAAGAGTCGACATCGGAGATCTCGTGCACCTGCTCGCGATCGTGTCCGCCGCCGTACCCGCTGCGATCGCGGCAGTCGCGACGTACACCTTGGCGTTGGATCTCGGAGCGCCGCGGCGAGCGGCGATCGCAATCTCCGGAGTGCTGGCACTGGGGTCACCACTCACGCCTGCGGCCAGCACGCTCTTCTCCCACAGCCTTGCCGCGATGCTGGGAATCACCTCTCTGGCTCTTTACTTCCGATGCCGCCGCGCCCGCACGGACCGATCTCGCACCGCCTGCAGCGTCGGGTCTGGGCTGTTGGCCGGCTACGCAGTGATGACTGAATTCACCAGCGGGATCATTCTGGTGGGCCTGCGCGGACCCGATGGCGGACGGGTCCGTGCACCAATGGCGCCTCCCCAGACCGGGGTTCACCCTGTTCGGGATCGGCGCGCTGGTGGGAGTGTTTCCGCTCATCGTGTATCAGCACCTGAGCTTCGGCGCGTTCTGGCGGATCGGATATCAGTTCACCGATTTCGTCGCATTCAGCGGGATGTTGAGCGGCTTCGTCGGGCTTACCTATCCGCGTCCAGAGCATCTGACGGGGATTCTGTTTGGAGCCTCCGGCCTCTTCGTGCAGGCGCCGGTCTTCCTACTCGCCCTGCCCGGGGCCATCACCCTCTATCGGAGAGAGTGAGGGATCTCCATGATGCTCGCCACCGCCAGCGTGGGCTTCATCCTTGTCAATGCCTCGTTCTGGGAACCCCTGGGCGGACAGAGTAGCGGGCCCCGGTACTTGATCCCGTCGCTTCCTGCACTGGGCCTTCTCCTGGCATTCAGTCCGTGGAAGGCTCTGCTCGCAGCATCCTGCATTTCCGCGCGATAACGATCGTCGAACCGAAGACGGGGCCAGGTCACGCGAACGCTTTCCTCGACTTCTGGCTTCCGCGTTATCTCGCCGGAGATCACGGATTCGTCTGGCTCGAATATTGATGGAAGGTCGCTGTTCTGATCGCGGAGATCCCGGCGCTGCTTCTGACTGTCGCTCTCACCGCCGGCGTGTTTGCCTGGCCGCGGATTCAGGGCCGACAACTCGCGTTCGCGATCCCGGTTTCTTGCCTTCTGATATGGCTGTGTCTCGTCGCCCCGGTCGGCCCATCTGGCGTGCCCAGGAGGTTCGAGTTCGCCGATGCAAGATCGGGCACCTAACGGCCGCTCGTGGTGTACGGCGACTCGATCAAACTGTTGAGTCTCGCCACGGACAGCGAGGTTCGCGGAGACGGGTGGATCGACGCGAGGGTCCGCCTACGCGCGCGGTCGACGCCGGAGACGAACCTCACCATGTTCGTGCACGCGGTCGACTCCGAACGGGAGTCAATTGGTGGCTTGGATAGGGCACCGGCTGGGCCCGGGTGACCGACAAATATGTGGCCCGAAGGTCAGATCCTGAGCCTACCGCTTCGTGTGCGCGTTCGGGAGACCCAGCCGCGGCAGCTCCTCTGCCGGCTGTGGATGCCCGCGGGAACAGGATTGAATCTGGTCCGGTGATCGCACGGCTCGCGCAGCGCGGTAGCGACACGGCACCACCCAGCGCCGACACAGTCGCTGAGTTCGCGAATGGTCTGGTCCTCCGCTCGTTGGATCGATCCGGAACCGTACGAGCGGGCGAGGCGATCGCATTCACCAGCCTGTGGCACGTGGCTCGCTCTCCCGATCGAGATGCTACCCTCTTTGTTCACCTCGTGAGAGACGGCCGTCCGATCGCGCAGGTGGACAGGCAACCGCGCGGTGGCTCCTATCCGACGTCACTGTGGCACGTGGAGGACGTCGTAAGGGATCGGTTCGTACTTCCGATACCGTCCGGTACGGTAGCGGGAACCTACGGCCTGATCGCGGGCCTCTACCATCACTCGGACGGACGCCGGATCGCGACCGCGACTGGAGCAGATCATGTTGATCTCGGCACGATTGAGGTCATCGGTGGGTGACATAACCTTTGCACGTTCAAGGACGGTGTGATGCTCTTCCAGGTGCGGCTGTTCGCGGCCTATCGCGAGCGCGCGAAGATGTCCGTCGTATCAGTCGATGTCGCCTCACCGGCGACCATGGGCGACGTGGTGGACGCGGTGGTCCGCGCCGTGCCCGCGCTTGAGTCGGTCGCGTCGAGTGCGAGGCCAGTCGTCAATCGAGAGTTCGTCGATCGGGCAGCGCCCGTGGCGCCCGATGATGATCTCGCGCTCCTACCCCCGGTAAGCGGCGGAGCCGACGCGGACTTCTGGCTGACCGATAGGCCGCTCGATCCGCGTGAGGTGGAAGCACGGGTTGCCGCCCCCGCGTGTGGCGCGCTGGTCACATTTATCGGCACGGTACGGGCGACCAACGAGGGACGCACGGTGTTGTACCTCGAATACGAGGCGTTTCCTGGTATGGCAGAAGCGAAGATGGCTGCCATCGGCGACGAGATTGCTCTCAAGTTCGGGCCGATACGCGTCGCGATGGTGCATCGACTGGGCCGCTGCGACGTCGGCGAGGCCTCGATCGTCATCGCGGTCGCGGCACCGCACCGCGACGCGGCGTTCCACGGCTGCCGCCACGCGATCGATCGCGTGAAGGAGGTCGTGCCGATCTGGAAGCGCGAGGTCTGGAGCGATGGCGCGGTCTGGATCGGGATGCACGCCTGACAACCCGCCGAACGATTCTGATACCTGTGTTAAGCTGACTTAAACAACTCATCCGCGGCGAATCCCTAGCGCCCATCTGATGGAACGGACGCTACCGTCATTCGTATGCTCCTGACCGACGCGATCGATTCGTTTCTTCGCGATCTCGATGTAGGCCGCAGCCCTGCGACGGTCCGCACGTATCGTGTCGCGCTGCGGCGTTTCGCCGAGTATCGCCTGGCTCGGACGCCGGAGCGACTGTCGTTGGAGGCGATCACCGCCGATGACCTCCTCGATTTCACCCGGCATCTCTCGCGCGCTCGCTCGCCTCGCACGACGATCGAGACGTACACAACGGCGATCTCCCGCTTCTACGCGTTTCTCGTGCGCGAGGGCCTCCGCACCGACCTCCCGCTGGAGACGCTGCAGCTCCGCCTCGCCGCCCTGCGGGGCAAGCGCCGCCGGGCTTTGCCGCGGGTGCCGTCGGACGAGGTCATTGACCGCATCGTCCTCCAGGCACGTGGCGACACCGGCACGTCGCCTCTCATTCGGATGCGTAACATAGCTATCGTTGAGACGTTACGTGGTTCTGGCATCCGCGTGGCCGAACTGGTGGGTCTGCGCCGCGGGGACCTTGATCGCAGCCGGAGGAGCGCGATCGTCACCGGAAAGGGAGAAAAGCAGCGGCTCGTGCTCTTCACCGACAGCGCGTGGATCGCCATCGAGGAATACGTCGCCGCGCGCGGCGATACCAGCTTCGGGCGTGGACTGGCTCACGTCCCCCTCTTCTCGCGTCACGATCGCGCAACCCCCCGCGTCAGCCCTCTGTCTACGAACGCGATCCGCGCGATCGTCTGGGGGCTCGCGCAGGATGCAGGCTTGATGGACGCAGCCCTCACACCGCATCGGTTCCGCGCCTGGTTTGCCACCCATCTCGTCGCCGCAACGGGCGATCTCGCCGCCGTTCAGGATCTCCTGGGTCACGAGAGTGCCGATACCACGCGCGTCTACACCCGTGTGGCTGCGACACGCCTCCGCGAGATCCACGCCCGCGCGTTCGCCAGCAATGACTCCAAACTCCAGTCGGCGAACGTCGGCTGACAGGGGTAAAGCGCGGGGCATACGCCCGACCGATCCCTATAATGACTCCCGGGAACGGAAGGCTGTCGCGACTCAAGGACGCAATCGGCGGGATGTGACAAACCGTTTCGAGGTCGCGACGCGCGAAACCGACGATCTGGGCGATTGGCGCCTCACACGCCGGCACGTGTTTATCGGTACGGGCCTGGCGACGATCGCCGGGGCGCTTGCCGTGGCGTTCGGGGGCGCTCCCGATGCCTGGGGTGGGCTGGCGGATGCCGAACCGCCCGTGCGTCTCGGCGATCCGGTTCCGGATCGGGCTATCACCCTCCTCGACGGCAGCACGGTCCGACTGCGCGACGGGGAGCCACGACTGCTGAACTTCTGGGCCACCTGGTGCCCTCCGTGCCGCGCCGAAATCCCCGAGATCGATCACTATGCGCGCGCGCGCGGTCCCGACGGGCTGCGAGTCCTCGCGGTCAATCTGGCCGAGGATGTGGTGACGATCGAGCGGTACCTGAGGCCCTTGGGAGTCAGCTTCTCCGTCGGACTTGATCCAGAGCGCTCTCTTGCCGCCAACTTCGGAGTTGCCGGACTGCCGACGTCCTATGCAATCGATCGCGCAGGCGTGATCCGACGTGCCCACGCCGGGCCGATGAGTCGCGCCACGATCGAGTCGCTGATCGCGGTCATCCTGTGACCGTCGACGCCCCCGCGGCGCGGAGCCTTCGTTCTGTCCAGCCGAGCCTGGTTCGCAGCATCTGGTCTCTCCTCGCGAACGTGCGTTTCGCCCTGGCGATGATCCTCCTCCTCGTGCTGCTGACCTTTCTCGGCACGGCGATCTCCCAGGTCCCTCCGCCGATGCGTCAGAACCCGCTGCTCGTCGAACGGTGGCTTCTGGCAATGGAGCGCCAGTACGGGCCCCTGACGCCGATCCTCGACCGTACGGGCGCGTTCAACGTATTCGAGGCACCCGCCTACCGCGCGCTGCTGGCGCTGCTCACGGTCAGCGTGGCCGCGTGCACGCTCCGACGCGCCCCGGCGATATGGCGCAATATCTTTATCACGACGCCCCAGCGCCGCCCCGCCTACTATGCGTCCTCGCCGCTCCACGCCCGTACCGAAATCGGACCGATGTCGGTCCACGTCGCGGTTCGCGCGACCCGGTTCGCGCTCGAAGCGCACGGGTACCGCACCGTGCTCGACGAGGACAAGCCGAACCCCACGATCTATGCCGACCGATACCGGTTCTTTCGACTGGCGACCTTTGTCAATCACCTCGGCCTGATCATGATTCTCGGCGGCGGCACGATGACGGGCCTGCTCGGGCAGCGTGACGACGGCCTCGTCGTTCCCGTGGGCTCGAGCCGCCCGGTTGGGCTCGACACGCCGTATGTCGTCCGGGTGGACAGCTTCTCCGACGAGTACCACCTCGGCGGTGCGGCGCGCGACTACCGCAGCGAGGTCGCGATCATCGACGGTAATCGCGAAGTCGCGCGGGCCACTATCCGCGTGAATGAGCCGCTAACCATCGGCCCGGTCCGGCTGCACCAGGCGTATTTCGGTCAGGCGATCGTGGTCGACGTGGCACGCAATGGCCGCTCGATCTTTCGCGACGCCGTCCCCCTCGCCTACACAGCACTCCCGTATGGATTCAGACCGGTCGGGTTCTTCGAACTCCCTACCGAGAATCTCGCGATCGACCTCGTGGCTCCCGATCCCGCGAGCGAGGATGTCCCCGCGGGTCAGATCGCGGTTTTCGGCTATCCGCTCAGATCGTCCGACGCGATCTTCACCGGAGTGCTTTCCCAACGAGAGCCTCAGCGCTGGCGCGATCTCGAATTCACCTTCTTGAGAGAGACCCAGTTCACCGGTCTGCAGGCGGTGCGCGATCCTGGTGCGCCAGTGTTCTTCGTCGCGGCGGCGCTGATGCTGGGTGGGATTCTGGCTGTGCTGTACTTCCCTCATCGGCGCGTGTACGCCCTGATCGATTCTGACGCCGGTACCGCCACGCTGTGGCTCGCCGGGCATGCCGCGCGCGATCCAAACTTCGAAGACGAGTTCCGGTCGATCGTGGCGCGGACATCGCGAGAGCTGATGGCAGCGGAGGCGGGTTCATAGAAGCGCTTTCACACTACCTGGTTGCCGCCGGGTTCATCTGCTTGATCGGCGCCTGGACGTTCTATGTGCTCGGCCAGGTGCGCTTCGCCGCCGTGGCTTCGTACGGCACGTTGGCCACGTACCTGGGACTCGCCGCCCTCTCGCTGGCGGTGATCACGCGGTGGATCGCCGCCGGACGCGCGCCCTACGCGAATCAGTACGAGTTCGCTATCGCCTTCGCCTGGGGTGCCACGGTGACCTTCGCCTATATCGAGCGCCAGTTCCGGTTCCGACCCCTGGGCATCGCCGTCCTGCCGATCCCCATCCTCCTCATCATCTACGCGCGCACTCTGCCGCCCCAGGTCGTCAATGTGACGCCGCTCGTGCCCGCGCTACAGAACAATCTGTTGCTCACGGTCCACGTGGCCATGGCTGTCATCGCCTACGGCGCTTTCGCCGTCGCGTGCGGCGGGGCCATCCTGTATCTACTCCATCGCGGGGAGGCCACGCCGCGCCTCCCGCCCCGTGAGCGGATCGATGCCCTGTGCTATCGCGCGGTCATCGTGGGCTTCCCTTGTATGGCGCTGGTGCTCATCCTGGGCGCGGCCTGGGGCAACATCGCCTGGGGTCGCTACTGGGGCTGGGACCCGAAGGAGACCGCGGCCCTAACCACGTGGCTGATCTACGCCGGCTACATCCACGCCCACTCTCTGCGAAGCTGGCGGGGGACGCGCACGAGCATCCTTCTCCTGATCGGCTTTGGCGCGACGCTCTTCACCTACTTCGGAAACCTGTTCCTCGGCGGCCTGCACGCATACTCGGGTCTCTGAGGTCGCGCACCCCTCGTCTCCGCCGCGCGGTCGCGGGGGGAATATGGCATCACCCGCGAGCGACGCGCTCCCGTCGTACCGGACGAGACGACGCGGCCGGATCGCGCTGACGATAGCGCTCGTACCGATGGATGAGCATCGGCGGCAAGCGCCCCGCGACAAGCACTCCATCTTCCAGGTACTCCTCCGCCTCCACCACTCCGTGGCTCTTCCAGAAGTTGAGGAGCGCGCCTTCGGCATAGGGCAGCAGCGCCCGCATCGCGTGCAACTGCTCGGCGAGAGCGCGATCGATCTCGTCGAGCAGATCCGCGATACCCCAACCCCTCTCAGCCGAGATCGCGACGGGTCGTGGATACTCGCGCGCGGCCAGAGCGATCGGCTCGGGCACGGGACTGGCCGGCCACACGTCGGTGAGCCGATCGACCTTGTTGAGAACCGTCACACACGGCTTCTCGCCGAGATGGAGGCTGGCCAGCACCCCGGCGACCTCGGCAGCCTGTGCCGGATAGTCCGGATGGGAGACATCCACCACCTGAACGAGCAGGTCGGCCACATCGAGTTCCTCCAGCGTGGCGCGAAACGCGGCGACCACGGACGGTGGCAATCGCTGAATGAAACCCACGGTGTCGGCGAGGATGACCTGCCGGCCGGACGGAAGTCGGATTCTCCGGTTGGTTGGGTCGAGGGTCGCAAACAGCTTGTCCTCAGCGAGCACGCCTGCGGACGTCACG
>VGOZ01000044.1 GCA_016875715.1 Chloroflexota bacterium
TGCGGCTTGTACGCCGCGGTTGCTTCCTCGGTAAGCGCTGTCGGCTTCGTAGCGGCGGGTGCCTTGGGCGGGGCGGTCGGCTGCGCCGCTTCAGTCGGTCTGGCTTGAACGGCCGTGGGGGCGGACGTGCCCGGGCCCGGCGGCCGTGCGCAGGCCACGAGCACGAGAACCAGAATCGCCACAACGCGGGCCACTAATAGTCGGACCCCGGCTGAGGGAGCAGCCTACCATGACGTGGGCAGGCGTGGCGCCGGAGAGGCTGCAGCGTCCCCGGCAGCGCTCGGGCGAGCAAGGTCTTTCCCGAGCCAAGAGGGCCGACTCGGCGGCGCACGCTTCTGGAAGAATGGCTCTTCGTCCGTGCCGTTGACGTATCTCTTCAGCACAATCGGTCGTCCTGAGATGCCGCGCAGCGCGCCCTCGGCCACGCTCGCGTAGTAGCGGACCAGGTCGAGCTTGGTGATGCCGGCGGAGCCGAAGAACACCTTCGCCGGATTGGTGACCGTCACGGCCCGGCCGGCAATCTCGATCGTCACGGCCCCAGCCTGCGTCACGACCCTCAGTGTGAAAGTGCGCCGCGGCCGCGGGCGAGGGGACGTGCCGTCAGAGGAGTCCCGGTCGCGGGTACAGGGCGTCCGTCCGAGAATCCGCCTTGTATACTGACGAGCCGCAGAGGATCGTCACGCCGATGACCGCGCTCGGTGTTCTGGTCTGCCCCGTCTGCGATCGGCAGATGGCCGCCGCGCTCGTCGAGGAAGTTGAGATCGACTTCTGCGACCCGTGTGGTATCTGGCTCGATGCCGGCGAACTCGGGATGCTCGTTTCAGATGCTGTCGTGAATCCGAGGGCATCGCGCGGGGATACGGTCTCGCCCGGGCGTTTCTGTCCGCGGTGCGATCGACCGCTGCGTTTGTCGACGTCACGCGGAACGCCCGTCGACGTGTGCGGCGAGGGACACGGCGTCTGGTTCGATCGTGGCGAACTGGAGAGGGTCTTCGCCGCGCTCAAGGTGGAGAAGGGAGGCGCTGCCTGAGATGGAGTACCTGATTCCTGGTCTCATCGTTCTTGCCGTGCTCTGGTTCATCTTCACCTACAACAGCCTTGTCCAGGCGCGAGGCCAGGTGAAGAACGCATGGAGCCAGATCGACGTGCAGCTGAAACGACGGCACGATCTGATTCCCAACCTCGTCGAGTCGGTGCGCGGAGCCATGGGTCACGAGCGCGGCACGCTCGAGGCCGTGATCGCGGCACGAAACTCGGCGGTCGGCGCGCACGGCGTCCGTGAGGTTGGTGCGGCGGAGGGAGAACTCACGCGCGCCCTCGGCCGACTGTTCGCGCTGGCGGAGGCGTATCCGCAGTTGCGCGCGACCGAGAATGTCTCGGCGTTGCAGGAAGAGGTGGCCAGCACGGAGAACCGGATCGGCTTCGCGCGCCAGCACTACAACGATCGGGTAACGCTCCTTAATGTGATGATCGAGTCGCTGCCGTCCAATCTCGTCGCCTCGCTGGGGGGATTCCGGCCAGCCGAACTGTTCGAGATCGAGGTCTCCGCCGAGCGCGACGTACCCCGCGTCTCCTTCTCCTAAGCGACGCGAAGCGCGCGACGGCGCGAGGTCAATGCACGAGGCGATCGCGCGGAATCGCTTCCGGTCGGTGGTACTGGTCGCTCTGTTGGGCGGACTTCTTGGGATGGCGCTCTTCGCGCTGGCCGAGGCGGGTGAACCGGGAGCAGGCGCGGTCGGTCTCCTCGCCGGGTTCGGAATCACCGGGATAGGCGGCGCCGTCACCTGGCTGGCGGGCGACCGTGCGCTGCTGTGGTCGGTGCGGGCACGGCGCATTGGCCATGCGGATGCTCCCGTGCTTCATAACGTCGTCGAGGAGATGGCCATCGCGGCGGGGTTACCGCTACCGGCGATCTATCTGCTCGACGATCCCGGACCGAACGCCTTCGCGACTGGCCGATCGCCCGCGACCGCGTCCATCGCGGTGACGTCAGGTCTACTCGCCTGCCTCGATCGCGACGAACTTCAGGGCGTCGTCGCGCACGAGATGGGGCACATTCAGAACCGCGACATCCTGTTCATGACGATCGCGTCGGTCATGGTCGGAGCGATCGACGTACTGGCCGATGTCGCGGCGCGTGTGGCACGACATAGGGGACGCGTGCGCGCCCGGGGGCGGGACCGTGGCGGTGCGGTCGTGCTGATCATCGTAGCCGCGATCGTCGCGTTCGTCGCCCCTCTTTGCGCGCGCCTCCTCTATCTGGGCGCTTCGCGCGAGCGCGAGTATCTGGCCGACGCGACCGGCGCGTTCCTCACTCGCAATCCCGACGGCCTCGCCAATGCCCTCGAACGGATCTCCGCCGCACCGGTCCACGCGTCCGTGAACTCCGCCACGGCCGCGCTCTGTATCGTCAATCCGCGCCAGATGACCGGGTCGGATAGCTGGCTCTCGACTCATCCCGCGACCGAGCGACGCGTGGAGATCCTGCGGCGCATGGCCGGCGCGACCTATCAGGCGTATGAAGATGCGGTCCGTGCGGCGACGGGGAAGTCTGTGGTCCCGCGCGGCGCGCTCGGGCTCGCTCCGTCGCCGGCACCGACGGCCACTCTCGCTCGTGGCGCGACCCCCGAGCGCGCCGCCGCCTACCACGCCGCGAGAGATGGCACCCGCCGGCGGGCTGGATACCGCACCGTTCGATGCCGTTGTGATGCGCAGATCCAGGTGCCCGCCGATCGCGCCGCGGGATCGCTGCGCTGTCCCCGTTGCGCCGTGGCTCTCTCCTCCGGGTAGGCCCGGGAGTCGATCGCCGATCCGACTGCCGCAAAGTCCGGTGCGCCCGAGCTCGGGACGCAGGGGCACGGGACCCCGTTACCACGAGTGCGACCTCCCCTCTCCCGCGAGATCGGCAATAATACGCCGATGGAGCAGGCACTCATCGCCGGCGGTCTTGCGCTTCTAGCTACGATCGCTTTACCAATCGGCGCCGCCCTCGGCATCTACACGAGTCCGTCGCGCCGCCTCATCGCCATCATCATGGCGTTCGGCGCGGGGGCGCTCGTTGAGGCACTGGCCCTGGAACTGGCTTTCGAGGGCGCCGAGGCGTTGATCCACGATCATCACTCTGCTGCGACCGCGTGGTTCTTCGTGGCCTCGGGCTTCCTCATCGGAGGCATCGTCTACTACCTGGCGGATCGGGCGCTCGAGGGCGGAGGCGCGCAGCTGCGTCGCCCTTCCCTGACGCAGCGATATTTAGCCAGGGAACGGCACCGGTTCGCCGATCTGCTCCATAAGCTGCACGCCGATCACTTGCCGTTTCTGGTGCGCCACGGCACGAGCCATACGGCCCGCGTCGAGCACGCCGCACTGGCCCGCCACGTCTCGGAGGGTCACGGCGGTGGCGCTCCCGTCGCGATCTTCTTCGGCGCGCTCCTCGATGGTATTTCGGAATCAATCGTAATTGGTGCCAAGTTCGTTTCCCTGGCCACGTTCAATCCGAGCTTTCTGATCGCGGTATTCCTCAGCAACCTGCCCGAGGCGATGTCGAGCGCGAGCGGGATGCGCCTGGCCGGATTCTCGAACCTGCGCATCATCGCTCTGTGGACGGGGCTCATGGTGGCGAGCGGCGTATTCGGCATGATCGGAAACATCTTCCTCGCGTCCGCTCCACCGACGGTGATGACGTTCACCAACGCGATCGCGGGCGGCGGCATCCTGGCGATGATCGCCGCCACCATGATGCCGGAAGCCTACGAGGAGGGGGGACCGGTGGTCGGCCTCGCGACGATCGCCGGGTTTCTCAGCGCTCTTCTGTTCTTCACCATCGACCTGCACGGGCGCATCGCCGGGTAGGGCGGTGCGGGGCCAATCCGCACATCGAATCGGCTAGAAGGCTCGCATCAACAGGGCGAGAGTCTCCTCCTCGCTCCGGAACCCGCGCGGACCGCCGATGGAGCGCGGCGTGTGCTGCGAGTACACGCGTCGGGCACACTCCCTCATCTGAGCTTCCGTCGCGCCAAGTGTGCTCAGCGGATCGGTCATCTCCACCTCCTGGCCCAGGCGCCGGACCGCCGCGAGGGCGCGGTCGGCCGCGTCTCTGGTCGAAAGCCCCGCCACGTTCTCGTCCAGTGCTGGCGCGATCTCGGCGAGGCGATCGGCGCAACCGATCGCGCTCCACTCGAGGACATGCGGCAGCATTAGTCCGATCAGGCGGCCGTGGGGCAGATGGGTGAGGTCCCCCAGCACTTCGGCGTAGGTATGCACGTGGATGAGATTGCGCGTCGGAAAGACGGTTCCGACCATCGTCGCCGCGGCCATCATCGCGGCGCGCGCTTCCAGGTTCTGGCCGTTCGCAAACGCCTGCGGGAGATACCGGATGATGTCGCGTGTGGCCCGTAAGAGGATTGCATCGGCGTAGGGATTGAACTTCAGCGTCAGCAGCGCTTCGAGTGCCTGCGAGAGCGCATCCATACCGGTATCCGCAGTCACGCGTGGCGGCATCGACGCAGAGAGCAGCGGATCGCAGATCGCGACGGTCGGGCGCACCATCGGTCCCCCCGCCCAACCCTTGACTCCCGTCTCCGGGTCGAAGACGCCCGCACCGGCGGTGACGTCGGCCCCAGTGCCCGCGGTCGTCGGCACGGTGACGATATCCGGCCCCTTCTTCGAAGGGATCTTGTCCCGCTTCCACTCCGTGCCTACGCGCCGCTCCGTGTAGTCGGTGAAGCGGCCGCCGTTCCCGAGGAGCAGCGAGACTGCCTTGGCGCTGTCCATTGAACTGCCCCCGCCGAGTCCGACGACGACATCGCACTGCGCTTCCCGGAACCTCGCCACGGCCGCCTCAACCGAGGGGAGTGTCGGTTCGGTCACCACGCCGTCGAACACCTCGACGCGGATGCCCGCTTCGCGGAGCGCGGCCTCCGCGGGCTCGGCGATGCCCAGGCGATAGAGACCCGCGTCGGTCATCAGCAGCGCCGACCTGGCGTTCAGATCGCGGATGATCGCGCCGGCGCGTCGCGCAATACCAATACCGAACTCAACCCGCGCCACCGCGCCAAACTGGAAGTCGCGAAGCCACGACACGGTCATCCCTCCTCAGTCGTCAGGTCAGTATCTCTCGCCGGGGCGTGCGGAGCAGCGCCGCGCTACTGCAGAGGCGATCGGGGAATGCCGGTGAGGAAGCGCACCGCGCCCGGGCGACGGTGAAACGTCGGGATACCTTCGCGACCGCGCGCCCAGGAGGCGCTGGCACGGATCTCTCCCCAGACTCGGTCTCGCTCGGCGCGATCCTTCCACGCAAGCATCCAGATAACGTTCGGCGGATCGTCCTCGACGGTCCCATCCAGACCGTCCACGCGCCAGAAGCCGACGAGACGGCCGCCGAACTCCCCCTGAATGACCGGGAGGGCGCGATTGTTCGCCCACTCCAGGTACTGGTCGATCAGGCTCGGTTCTACCCAGTAGTTGCGCAGTTCGAAGATCAAAACCCTCTCCTTCATGATGCCACGAGCCGTGCCCGGCGATCTGTGCGGACGGTATCACACCGGCAATGTCCGCTCGGTAGACTTCCGCCTCGTGACCGGAGCGCGGGCAGCGCCTGCTGACGCGCTCGACGTGTTTCGGACTGCGCTGAAACTCGGTCTTAACTCCTTCGGCGGTCCGATCGCCCACATCGGGTACTTTCGCGATGAGTACGTCCGCCGGCGTGGCTGGGTCAGCGAGGTGACGTTCGCTGATCTGGTGGCTCTCTGCCAGTTCCTACCTGGTCCAGCATCGAGTCAACTGGGGATGGCGATCGGGACGCTGCGGGCCGGCCTGGCCGGGAGCATCGCGGCCTGGTTGGGATTCACGCTCCCCTCCGCCTTGCTGTTGATGCTCTTCGCGTTCGGCGTGCACGATCTAGTGCCTCTGGCCGGCGGGGCGATCCACGGGCTCAAGGTTGTGGCTGTCGCGGTCGTCGCCCTGGCAGTGTGGGGAATGGCCGGCTCGCTGGCGCCCGATCGCCCTCGCGCGACGATCGCGATTGCGACCGCAATTGTCGTCCTGATCGTGCCACACGCCGCGATCCAGGTCGTGGCGATATTGGTCGCGGCCGCGGTCGGGGTCATCTGGCTGAAGGACGCCGGAGCCCTGGTAGCGTCGCCGATCGCCTCGCCAATCTCTCGTCGTGGCGGTGCGCTCGCGCTTGCCCTCTTCGCGGCGCTTCTGCTTGGGCTTCCCCTCGTTCGTGCCGCGATTGATGTGAAGGGGCTCGCCGTGGCCGACACGTATTACCGTGTGGGCTCGCTGGTCTTCGGGGGAGGTCATGTTGTCCTCCCGCTTCTTCGTGCCGAAGTCGTTCCCCCGGGCTGGGTGTCCGACGGCGAGTTTCTGGCCGGCTATGCCGCGGCGCAGGCGGTGCCCGGTCCGCTGTTCACGTTCGCGGCGTACCTGGGGGCAATCCACCAGGCGGAGCCGCGCGGCGTGGCTGGCGCGATGTTCGCGCTCGTGTGGTTGTTCCTTCCCGGATACCTTCTCGTTGTTGGTGCTCTCCCGTTCTGGAGTGCGCTCCGCTCGATGGCGCTCGCCCGCGCCGGTCTCCGGGGGGTGAACGCGGCGGTGGTCGGAATCCTGGTAGCAGCGCTTTACGATCCGGGCTGGCGGACCGCCATCCTCGCGCCGCGCGACTTCGCCGTCGCGCTGGCGTGCCTGGTGGCGCTCGCGTGGTGGCGCCTACCACCGGCTGTGGTCGTCGTCAGCGGTGCGATCGCCGGCCTGCTCTTCCTCACACCGTAGAGGTGCTGCCGCGTAGGCCCCACGCGATTGCCGGCACCCCGCGATCTCGTGGCGAAGACGGCCCGCGCTCAATCCTCACTGCGACGTCTGACGCCGCAGGTGGCGCATCGGCCGTATACGTCGAGATGGTGCCCATCCACCGCGAAACCGATGCGGCGTGCCACCGTGTGCGCGGCCTGCTCTACTTCGCAGCCCGCGATCGGGAACACCGCGCCACAGGCGGTGCAGACCAGATGGTGGTGGTGTGATCCATCGCTGATGGTATAGCGATCGCACTCGGGCCCGACGTGGAGGCGCGTGACGTAGCCAAGCGATTGGAGCGCTGCCAGCGTCCGGTACACCGTCGCCCGTCCGAAGCCATGGGGAGCCATCTCGGCCACAATTTCCCGCGCCGTGAACGCCCCCTGTCGCCCCACGATGACCTCGACGATCGCCCGTCTGGGGCGCGTATCGCGATGCCCCGATTGCTGGAGGCTGACGAGGATAGTGTCGATCATCATCGAAAAATCCTACCGCGAGCCACGTGTCGACCGCACAACCATCGCTCGTCGGCGGCTTCCATTCCTCATTCGTACCTGACTCTCGATACCACGTATCATATATCATTAGCCCGGGTGTGCCGGCTATGCCCGCGAACGCGCGAGAGCATCTCGGTCGGGAGGAGTGGTGCCAGCAGCTCGGTTCCCCTATCAGACCTGCGCCACCTGCCGCGACGCGGCGGGCGGGGACGTGCCTGCGATCGAGATCGATGACCTCTGCGTCGCCTATTCCGACGGTCCAGAACTCGACGCTGTGCGTGGCCTGCGGCTGCGGGTACCTGCCGGGACGCACGTCGCGGTAGTCGGTCCGAACGGCTCGGGGAAGTCGACCCTGCTGAAGGCGATCGCGGGAGCGATTCCGGCACATCATGGAACCATCCTCGTTCACGGCCAGCCAGTCGCGGCGTGCCTGCACCGGATCTCGTACCTGGCGCAGCGCAGTGAGATCGACTGGCGATTTCCGGTGGACGTCACGGGTTTGGTGAAGACTGGACGGTACGTGCACCTGGGGTGGTTTGCACGGCCGGGGCGCGACGACGACCGCCGCGTTCATGCTGCGCTCGATCGCGTGGGTATGGCCGCATTGGCTCGGCGCCAGATCGGGCAGCTCTCCGGCGGTCAGCAACAGCGCGCCCTGCTCGCTCGTGCGCTCGTCCAGGATGCTGATGTGTTCCTGCTCGACGAGCCTCTCAACGCCGTGGATGGCGAGACCCGGGAGCGCGTCGGCGAGGTCTTGCGCGACCTGCGGCGGGCCGGCAAGACCGTTCTCATCGCGACCCACGATGTGGGCCGTCTGGAGGGGGACTACGATGCGGCGCTCTTCCTGAGCGACGGTCGCGTTGTGCCGGCGCCGCACGAGGCCTTTGGCGGTGCCGAGGCAGCGATGGTGACCGCAGCCGCCGGGTGAGTCTGCTGCTCGAACCATTCGAACTGGGTTTCATGCGCACTGCGCTCGTGGCGGCGCTATGCGTTTCGGCCTGTTGCGCGACGGTGGGAGTTTACGTCGTGCTCCGAAGGATGGCCTTCATCGGCGACGCGCTGGCTCACACGATGCTTCCCGGCGTGGTCGTCGCTTACCTCGGCGGCGTCAGCCTGCTGCTCGGTGCGGCCCTCGCCGGAGTTGGTACGGCGCTGGGAATCGGGTGGCTCAGTCGCCGGGACGCACTGCGCGAGGACACCGCGATTGGCGTGGTATTCACCGCACTGTTCGCCGTCGGTGTCCTGTTCATGAGCACTGTGCGGTCCTTTCGCGATCTTTCGAGCATCCTGTTCGGCAACGTCCTCGGAGTCTCCGAGAGCGACTTGTTGGCGATCGGCGTCGTGGCCACGATGGCTATGCTCTTCGCGATCGTGTTCCACAAGGAGCTCGAGCTCACCTCCTTCGATCCAAACCACGCCAGGGTGATTGGCCTCCGTCCGGAGCGCGTCCGGTATGCGCTCCTCATCGTCCTGTCCTTCACGATTGTCGCGGGCGTCCAGGCCGTAGGTGTCCTGCTGACCAGTGCGCTGCTGATCACTCCCGCGGCAGCCGCTTCGCTTCTCACCGATCGCCTATCGCGGATGATGCTGCTGTCAGTCGCCATCGCGGGTCTGTCGTCGCTGGTCGGTCTGTACGCGTCCTACTACGCGGGGGTTGCGCCGGGCGCGGCGATCGTGGTCACCTGTACCTGCCTCTTCGGTTGTGCCTGGGTGCTGCGCTGGATGCGATCCACACGCGTCGGTCGTACGTCGGCGTTTCCGTCCGGGCGGTGACTCACGGCGGAGCGCGCACCGAGTAAGCTACGCGCACCAGTTGAGGAGAGTCGTCCATGCGTGAGAACCGGATGCGGACGCTGCTGCGCGAGGGGAAGCCCACGATCGGTACGCGCGTGCAAAGCTCCCTGCCGAACTTCATCGAGTTGATCGGTCGAAGCGGCAACTTCGACTACGTCGAGTTCCTTGCCGAGTATGCGCCGTATGACCTCTACGCGCTCGATAACATCGCCCGCGCGATCGAGTTGTCTCCGAACTTCACCGGACTGATCAAGATGGAGCGCTCGGCGCAGGAGCATCTCGCGGTTCGGGCGATGGCAGCGGGAATCCAGAACCTGCTCTTCACCGACGTCCGCAATGTCGAGGACGTGCGCCAGTGTATTCGCATCGTCCGTCCGGAGGTCCCCGGTAACGACGCGACGCATGGCATGGCCGGTGGTCGCGCCGCCTACGGCGGTATCGCCGACCTGATCCGGCAGTTCGACGACGCAGTGATCGTGGTGATGATCGAGAAGAAGGGCGCGGTCGAGAATCTCGAGGAGATCCTGCGCGTTCCTGGCCTGGACATGATCCAGTTCGGCCCGTCCGACTATGGAATGAGCGTCGGAGCCGGAGGCCAGCGGAACTCGCCGGCGGTGCAGGAGGCTCGCGACTACACCTTTAAGACCGCGCTGAAGATGGGCGTTCGCGCCCGAGCCGAGATCATGGATGTCAGCGATATGGAGTACTACCTGAACCTCGGGGTGAAGGACTTCAACATTTCGACCGACTCGGCGATCCTGAGTCGCTTCTATGCCGAGCAGGGCGGCCGGCTGAAGGAGATCGTCTCCAAGCTCTGAGTCCGCGGCTCCGCCACCGCCCGAAGGTCAGTCGGCCGGAAACGGTAGACCTTCGGGCCAGGTGTCCCGCGGTTCGTACCCGATCCAGGCGCGCGCCGATTCGATCTCCATCCGCGCAAGCGTCGTCGGGCGGCTGGTCGCCTGCAGCGTGATGGCCGTCCCGCGCGGTGGCTGTTCGGCCTCGACACAGAGGGTAAAGAACCGATTCGCGTCGTCGTGGCTGAGGTAGATATCCCGTCCCAGGGGGCTGGCAGCCAGCCGCCCTGCCTCCTCGCTGTTTCGCGGAAACCAGCCGATCCGGACGCTGATAACCGAGAGGCCGTGGACGCGCGCGTACATATCGCCGGCGATCTCGGCCCACGCCTTCGTCAGCGCGTAGTGGTTCACCGGACGAGGGCCGTCCGTTACGGCGACGGGGCGCTCGCCCCGCGGATGCCCGGTGATGACCTGCACCGTGCTGGCGAGGATGAGCCGGTCTACGCCGGCCTCTACCGATGCCTCGCAGACATGGTGCAGGCCGATCACGTTAGGGCCGACAAGCACATTCACAAAGTCCGCCGGGTTGGGGTACGCGCCGAGGTGCACGATCGTATCCATGCCATCGACGGCGCGGCGCACGGCATCCCGATCGGTGAGATCGGCCGCGATCCATTCCGCCAGGCCCTCGCTCGGTCGGCGGGCGAAGCCACGGACGTGGTGTCCGCGGTCGGACAGGTGCCGCGCGAGCGGCCGGCCGATCGCGCCGGTAGACCCCGTTACGAGAATGCGCCGGCGGTGCGCGTGGTCGCTCACGCGAAGTTCCCTCAAGACGACGAGGCCGGGGCGGCCCGGCGCACGCGCCCGAGCGTCATCTGTGTATAGGCGGCACCAACCAGTACGAGCGCAGCGCCCATGGCGAACAGTGTCCGAAACCCGAATAGGTCTGCGATCGGCCCCCCCACCCAATTCCCGCTGATCTGGCCGAGTTGCTGGGCGGATGTATAGAGGGCCGATGCCCGGCCCCGCGCCTCGGCGGGAGCCAGTTCCACGGCCATTGTGAGCGCCGACGCGGTGAACGACGCGAAGACGAAACCGCGGAGAACCTGCGCCGCGATGAGCCCGGTGAGAGGTGGCTCGGAGAGATAGATCAGATAGACCACCGCAAATCCCGCGAGGCCGAAGACGAACATCGGTCGTCGGCCTATCCGGTCACCAATGATGCCGGCTAGGAGCATACATGGGACCTCAACGAAGGCGGCGATGCCCCACAACTGAGAGAACGTCGCCCGGCCGTGGCCCTGGATTTCGGCCACCCATACCGGCCAGACGGAGTAGACCGCGGAGAAAGGGATGCCGAAGGAAAGCGCGAGGATCAAGAGCGGGCGCATGGGGCCGGCGAGCACCTCGCGAAACCCGGTCGCCCGCGGCGACCGACTCAGCGGCGGCGGTTCGGCGACGAAGATGGCCACCAGGAAGGAGAGCGTGTAGACGATCGCAGCGTACTGGAAACTCCCGCGGATGCCGATGTTCTCCGACATCCATCCCGACATGACGATCGAGACGCTGAAAGCCAGAGATCCGGACATCCGGTACGCGCTCACGTATCGGCCCCGATTCGGATGATCGTGGAGGATGTCGCCCATGAGCGCGAGACTCGTCGCCTGATTGGCGCCCGAGGCGACGCCGATCAGTCCGTGCAGTGGGATCAGCCAGAGCCAGTGGGGGACGTTCGCGATCGCGAACACGGAGAGCGCGATGCCCCCGGCCCCGACCAGAATGAACGGCTTGCGCCTCCCGATGCGGTCGGCGAGTTGGCCCCAGTACAGGCTCGCGACCATGCCCACGCCCGCCTGGAGACCCACGATGAGCGCTATCGATCCGAGGGATGCACCCAGATTGGTCGCATACAGCGAGAAGAAAGGCATCATCGCCCCGCCGCCCGTGAAGTTCAGGAAGATGACGGCGAAAAGGATCCAGTAGGAGCGCACGGAGCGTCATTCTCGCCCGTGACGGCGCTGGACGTGGCGGGTGCGCGGGGGCTCTTCCTGGCGCGAGCCTCAGTCAGGTCAGGTGCCAACCTCGATGACGAGATACTCACCTTCGGCCGAAACCGGGTACGACTCCGCGACATATGGGCCCCGGACGTGCCCGTCCACCGGGGCGTCCGGGTCGGCCAACTGCTCTCCCGACTCGACCTCCACGTCGTAGCTGCGGACCCGCAGGCGGGCGGGGTCGCACCAGGACTGACCGGTACGGATGTCGAACTCCCAGCCGTGCCAGATGCACGCCAGGATCTCGCCGCCACGGCTATGCCGGAACTGGCCGGGTTGGTCGCCCTCCAGCGCTCCCCAGGTGCGCCCCTCGCAGAGCGGACCTCCCTGGTGCGGACATCGGTTGCGGAGCGCGAAGAAACCATCGCCGAGGTTAAACACGCCGATGGATCGGCCACCAACCTCGACGATCTTGCGTCCGCCCGGAGGGATCTCGTCGACCGCGGCGACGACGTACTTCACGCCAGGTTGTACAACCTCGCGGCGTTGTCGAAGTAGATCTTCTGCTGGATCGCGTGCGGTAGGTTGACGGGCAGCGCCTGGTCGGGATCGTCGTAATCCCAGTGCGGGTAATCGCTGGCGAACATGATGTGATCGAAGAGATCGCCGAACTGCTCGATCATCTTGTGAAAGTAGCGCGGACGATTCGGCTCTTCCATCGGCTGGGTCGATGCGTAGACGTGCCCGCGGACGTACTCGGAGGGCTCGTGCTTCAGGTGCGGCACCTCGCTCTTGAGCAGTCGATAGGCCGAGTCCATCCTCCAGCAGAGGGAGGGGAGCCAGGCGAACCCGTTCTCGACCGACACGAACTTGATCGGGAAGCGATCGAACACGCCCTCGAAGACCAGACTCGTGACCTGAGCTTGCACCGCCTGGGCCGGGCCGACGTGCTCCTCGACGTAGTACGACGGCCATCCCGTGCCCGTGATCGGTTGTCCATACGAACCGAAGGCGTGCGAAAACACGTGGAGTCCGTGCCGTGCGCACGCCTCGTAGATTGGCCAGTACTTGCGGCGACCCATGGGCTCTTGCGGCCTACCGCTGAACTGGACCTGGACGAACCGCTTGTCTCTCGCCCGATGCTCGATCTCGGCGACCGCGCCGACCGGATCCTCGAACGCGACGGTGATCGAGGCGCGAAACCGACTGTCGACGTCGAGCCACTCGGCAACCTGCCAGTCGTTCACGGCGGTCGCCAGAGCTGAGCCGAAGTCGAGATTCAACTGGGATGCGGAGGGGTTCAGCGGAATGAGGACCGCGTAGGCGACATTCTGCGGCTCGATGAAGTGTCGCACCGTGTGGCGCGCGTCCGTGCCGCTCTTGCGACCTGACGGCGGTCGAGCATCTTCTCTGTGGGGCATGAAGCGGGGATACATGCCGCCCGCGGCACCCCTGAGGCCATGGCTCTTCGCGTGGGCGAGCCATCTCGCCGACAGGTACGGATACAAGTCTGCATCCGAATCGAGTTCGTTGTGATGGTCGCAATCGATCAGAGCCGGTCGCACCGGCCTGCCCGCGACTGCGCGACTGCCCGGAGCCGTAACAACCACGTGCCGTCCCTCCCGTCTGAAACAGATTCTACAGGCGATAGAGGGTGCGCGCGTTATCGCCGCGCACCCGAGCCGCGTGACCCGGCGTGAGATACGCCAGAAGGTCCGCCTCCGGATCTCGCAGATGGAGATGGGGGTAGTCGCTCCCGTACATCAACATCTCCTCGGATTCCAGTTGATCGACGAGATCGACCATCTGCTGGGGATCTCGGGGCGCATCGAGGGGCTGGACCGTCACACGGAAATGCTCGCGAACGTACGCGGATGGCGGCCGACGGACCCACGGCACGAGGCGCCGAAGGTTCCGCCACTCTTTGTCGAATCGCCACAGGTGGGCCGGGATCCAGGTGAATCCGGACTCCAGCATCGCGACGTGCAAGGCGGGAAACTCGTCGAACAAGCCCTCGGTGATCATGCTCGTCATCTGGCTCGCGAACACTCCGGCCATATCGACGTACTCTTCCACGAAGTAGGAAGGCCAGCCCGAGGGAGTCGGCGGGTTTCCCGGATGCCCGCCGAAATGGAGCCCTACGACGAGATGCTTGCGGGCGATCGCCTCGAACATCTCGTGGTGGATGCGGTTGCCGTACGGGAGGTGGGACCGTACGGGGAGAAGCACCTGGACGAAGCCGGGGTGATCGCCTACGCGCTCGATCTCACGCGCGGCCTCGCGCGGCAATTGCGATGGCACTACCAACGAGCCGCGCAGCCTCGGCTCCTTCTCGAGCCACTCCGCAATCTGCCAGTCGTTCGCGGCTCGCGAGAGCGCAATCGCGGCGTCCGGGTTGCGCAGGCTATCGACCGCGTAGAAGCAGGTCAGGATGCCTCCCGCGACGCCGCGATCCAGGATGTCTGCCTTGATCTGATCGAGTGTCGACGCGGCGGGCTGCCCCTCCGCCCGCGTCACGCCGGGCCGGGTTGTGGTCGGCGCACCGCGAGGGAAGCTGGCATCGGCCACGCCCTTGAACAGCGTCTGCGTGATCGTCTCTCGCCAGTGGCGCGTCAGGTACGGGAACAAGGCCTCCGATGAGGGAACGACGTTGTGGATCTCGGCGTCGATCGTCCCGGGACCGATCTTCCCGCGCGCTGCCGCGATGGCCGGACTCTCCAAGCTCACCGGTCACTCCCGGGCCTACTTGTCACCGTCGCGGATTGTACGTCCGATTTGCCCGCGCCACCGCAGACGCCATGGCAGAATTGCGTGATGCCCGAGACCGAGATCCGCGCGATGCCCTATCGGGATCTGGTGGCGCGCGTGCGGGGTCACCATCGCGCGCGCGGCGAGCAGGTCGATTTCTGGCTGATGAAGCACGGATCGATTGTCGGTCACTATCGCGTGCGGGCGAGTTCCGGTGAGGAATGGCGCGATCTGCTGCCCACCGGGATATCTGGCGAACGGTACCGTTCGACGATTGCAGGCCTCGGGGAGATCCTGTTTCCTGGAGACCACGTCACCGTTGATGCGATCGAGCGGGATGATGCTCGAGTAACCGTGTGGGTTGTTCCGTCCGCTCTGGCGTCCTAGACGCCCCATTGAATCCACATCCGACCACGCAACGCGAAAAGGAGTTGACATGAGCTGGCTCAAGGACAAAGTGATCTTCGTCACGGGTGGCGCAAGCGGTATGGGGCGGGAGGTCGCGCTGCAGTCCGCGCAGATTGGCGCCAAGGTCGCCATCTGCGATCTGCACGAACAGCGTCTCGAACAGACGCGGGCCGATGTCGCGAGAATCGCTGGTGACTGCCTGGCGCTCCGGACTGACATCACTAACGAGTCACAGGTGGCGGCTGCCGTCGGCGCCATCGTGCGACACTTCGGCCGGCTCGACACGGTCGTGAACAGCGCGGGAGTCTTTTACGGCGGCCCCATCGAGACTACCCCGATCGAGCAGTTCGATTTCGTGTACGGCGTCAACGTGCGCGGGCTCTACTTGGTCTGCCGGGAGGCGGTCCGGGTGATGCTTCCCCGTCAGTCGGGCCATCTCATCAACATAGCCTCCATCGCCGCGGAGCGCCCAATCCTCCACGAGTCGGTCTACTCATCCAGCAAGTGGGCGGTCCGCGGGATCAGCCTCAATCTGGCGCTCGAACTGGGTCCGAAGGGGATCCGCTGCTCCTGCGTCTTTCCGGGTGGGA
Organism: Chloroflexota bacterium; assembly: GCA_016875715.1. Classification (GTDB taxonomy): domain Bacteria; phylum Chloroflexota; class UBA6077; order FW602-bin22; family FW602-bin22; genus VGOZ01. The sequence goes on from VGOZ01000044.1 coordinate 15,618, forward strand.
TGGACACGACGTTCTGGGAGAACGACCCGCGCCGCCAGGCCGGTCAGTGGGACGCGAGTCGCATGTTGCGGGGCGAGGATGTTGCCCGGGCGGTCGTGCAAGTGGCGTCGCTCCCCCCGGAGGTGAACATCCGCGAGATTCAGGTGTATCGGCCCGGTTAGAGTCGCCTAGGCGAGGAGAATATTCGATGAAGCTCTCTCAGGTTCCCCGACCATTCATCTGCGCGGTCATCATCGAGCCGGATCCCGCCCACGCCGCAGCGGCGATCAAACTCGGTGAGGCCGACGGCGCCCAGGCGTTCGAGTTGAATGTGGCCCCGTTTCCGACGCGGTACCGCAATCGGGCCGCGCTCGCGTCCGTATTCCGTGCGACGAGCCGGCCGATCTTCACGACCTTCCGCCGGAACGCCTATGCCGTCGCCAGTATGGGTTCCGGCGACGCTGTCAGCGACGAGGCGCGGATGCAGACCCAGCTCGATCTCGTCGACGTTGGGTCCGTGGGCTTCGATATGGAGATGGACACTTTCGACCCCGTGCCGGGGCCCGCGTTCAACTCGGAGGAAGGGCTGCGCTATTCGCACGACCCGAGTTCGCCGCCGCGGGAGGTGACGCACGACGCGCGTGCGCTCGACCGTCAGCGCGAGGTTGTGGCAGTTGCCCATCGGCGCGGCGGTGAGGTGATGGCGTCCGCTCATACGCTGACCCGCACGAGCACCGAGGGAGTCCTGCAGATCTGCCGCCAGGCCGAGGAGCTCGGGTGCGATCACCTCAAAGTGGTGCGCTTCAACGCCTCGCCAGAGGACCTGGTCGATACGCTGGCGACCACCGTCGCGCTTCAGCGGCACGCGAAGATCCCCTACGTGATGATGGCCATGGGCGAGTACGGCAAACTGAGTCGGCTCATGGCTCCGCTTGTCGGATCCATGCTCTGCTACTGCAAGCACACGTACGGTCCCGAGTCGTTCTTCGATCAGCCCCTCATTCGATCGGCGAAGGCCGTTCTGGAGAATGTTGACTATCGAATCACTCCTCGAGCCCAGGAGTTCGCGCCGGAGTGGTTCCGTCGGCAAGATGCGGGCACTCCGGTTGCGATTGCCCGCTGACGGAGCGAGATGGTCTAACTCCAAAGGGTGAGGCGATCTCCACGGCACGTGCGATGTGGCGCGCGCGTGCTCCGGGGCTTCCTCCTGGCCGAAGGAGGAGATCGGAAATGTCGGTGGCATGGGACGAAGCGCGCGATCCCCTCGCCCGAACACACCCGCTGCGCGAGCGGCGCACTCGTCCGCTGCGGCTTGTCCGCAAACGTCGCCCCACGAGAGCTGCGACCGTGGTCATACCCGGCGATGCACGCTGGTTGGAGTCGTCTGCCGGCGCGGGTGCCTTCGCGCTGATCTTCGGGGTTGCCGTCCGTCTCTGAGATGGGTGCCTCTCGGCCTGAGAGGCGTCATCGTGTACGCTGCGCGGCGCAAGGACCGCGAGGTGATCGCAACATGCTCAAGGGCCGACTGATCCATCCCGAACTCAGCCAGGCGCTTGCCGCGGCCGGACACGGCGGGCGAGTCCTGCTCGCGGACGCCAACTATCCGGTCAGCACCGCAACTCCCCATACCGCCACGCGAATTTCGCTGAATCTGACATCAGGAATGCTCACGGTGACCGATGTCCTGGATGTCCTCCTGGACGCCATTCCAATCGAAGGCGCGGCGGTGATGGTGCCGGACAGCGGCCCCGACCCCTCGGTGTTCGCCGAGTTCCGTCGTCTCCTCGATCGAGCGACAACCGGCCCGGGAGGGGCGCCGGCCTCCTTCTCGATCGAGCGGCTCACACGCCACCAGTTCTACGCCGCGGCCTCGGCACCGAATGTCGCCGTCGCCGTCGCCACCGGCGAGGGCCGCCTCTACGCGAACCTCCTCCTCACCATCGGCGTCGTCGCCTGACGCGCTCCGATCCAGTGACGGTGGCCGACTCGCGCATCCCCGCGCCCGCCTTAGTATGGTCGCGTGCCCGCGTCGCCGACACTGCGAGCCTTTACTGAAGGTGGAGCCCGCGCCATGGTCTACCGTCTCGTAGCCTATCGTGTGGCAGTCGATTCCCAGCGGTCTGGTCGGTCGCGTGGCGCTGCGCCGCGCAGATCGATCGTGGAGACCCGGCGCCGTCTGATCGGATTCCTGGCGCGTCGGCCCGCGGATGCCGAGCCAGTCGCGAACGACTACCTCGTCGGTGTGGGAGCGGGGATCAGCGCCCGGCAGACTCCGGAGTTGTACGAGGAGTCGGGGACTGGTCCCTTCGTGCGCGAAGTACTCGCGAACCTTGAGCGCGAGGGGTTGATCCGCGTCGGCAAGAAGCCGCGAACGGGTCCGTTCTCGACGATCACCCCCACCGAGATGGCGCGTAACCTGCCTCTCCTGCAGCCCTGGTATCGACGCTGGCTGCGCTTCTTCGATCCACCGCCCGGGACGGCCTGAGGGCTCCCCGTACAATACCCGCCGCCTCGACCGAGGCGGGAGGGTGTGAGCGGTGGATCTCGGACTTGCAGGCAAGCGCGCGATTGTGCTCGGCGTCGCGAACCGGAGAAGCATCGCCTGGGCGATCACGCAGGCCCTCGGTGCAGAGGGGATGCGGATCGCCCTGACCTACCAGGAACGCATGGAGGACGGCGTTCGGCAACTCGCCGAGATGCTCGACGACCCCATCCTCCTTCCGTGCGATGTGCAGCGCGATGAGGAGGTGGCGGCCGTCTTCCGCGCAATCGACGAACGGTGGGGCGGCCTGGACACGGTAGTCCACAGCCTCGCGTTCGCGCCCCGCGAGGCGCTCGAGGGTGACTTCGTGAACACTTCCCGAGAGGCATGGGCGACGGCGCTCGATATCAGCGCCTACTCGCTCGTCCATGTCGCTCGCGAGGCGGAGCCACTTCTCACGAAGGCCGGCGGCGGTTCGATCATCACGATGACCTACCTTGGCTCCGAACGTGCGATGCCCGGGTACAACGTGATGGGGGTGGCGAAGGCCGCCCTAGAGGCATCCGTGCGCTACCTGGCTGCGAATCTGGGGCCGAAAGGCATCCGCGTCAACGCGATCTCTCCCGGGCCGATGCAGACGCTGGCCGCGCGAGGCATTTCCGGATTCACCGACATGTACAAGCACGCCCGCGAGGTCTCGTCGCTGCGGAGAACGAACGATCCCGACGAGATCGGCGCCCTGGCGGCTTTTCTCGCCAGCCACCATGCACGCGGCACAACTGGCGAGGTCCACTACATGGACTGTGGCTATCGCATCCTCGGCATCTAGGACGAACCGATGGCCGAAACCTCGCTCACGATCGTAGCGGAATCGGCGTGGGCGCTGACGACCACCGCAGACGTCCTCGTCCTGTTGGAACCGGAGAGTGACTCCCTCTCGCGCCAGGCGACGGTGCTCGACGAGCGCCTCGGCGGCAGGCTCGCGCGCGCCAGGCAATTCAAGGAACTGACTGGCCGACCGAACGAGACCACGATGCTCCACATGGATGCCACCATCGCCTCGTCGCGCGTCCTGGTGGTGGGTGTGGGCAGGGAGGACTCCCTCACGATCGAGCGTGTGTGCCGCGCGGCGGGTACGGCGGTGCGCCAGTTGCGACGCCGCGAGGTCGCCCGCGCCACCCTGGTGTTGCCTGAGAGCGTCAGCGATAACGGCGACTGATGGATCCTGCGCGCCGCCGCGGAAGGCGCTACTGTCGGAGACCTGGAGGTCGGCCAGTACAAGCGCGATCGGCGCGCGCGAGGAACACTCGCGATCGAGATTGGCCGTCTCGAGGAAGCGGCTCCGTCGGCGTGGGACGCGGAAATTTTGCGCGGCCGGACCATCGGCGAGGGAATCAATGTCGCCCGATCTCTGGCCATCGAGCCAGGGAATCGGATGACGCCGACGATCCTGGCTGAACGCTCCTGCGAGATCGCGCGCGAGGTCGGACTTCATTGCGACATCGTCGATGCCGATCGACTCGCGATCCTGGGGGCCGGTGCTCTCCTTGGCGTCGCACGCGGTTCCGACGAGCCGCCCTGCCTGATCGTGCTGCGCTACGTGTCCCCTTCGCCAACGACCACGACGCTCGCGATCGTCGGGAAAGGGGTGACCTTCGATAGTGGGGGTATCTCCATCAAGCCCGCCCAGAACATGCACGAGATGAAGTACGACATGTGTGGTGCCGCGGCCGCGCTCGGCGCGATGCATGCGATCGCACGACTGGCCCCGCCGATCAACGTTCTGGGGATCGTCCCGGCGACCGAGAACCTTCTGAGCGGCCGAGCGATGAAACCGGGCGACATCTTGCGGGCGATGAATGGCATCTCGATTGAGATCCTGAACACCGACGCGGAGGGCAGACTCATCCTCGCCGATGCGATCGTCCATGCGCAGCACCTCGGCGCGACCCATATCGTGGACGCGGCGACCCTCACGGGCGCCTGCGTGGTCGCGCTGGGCGAGCACGCCAGCGGCCTCTTCGCCGCGCCGGACGAGTGGCTCGACACGGTGCGTCAGGCTGCCGGCCGTGCCGGGGAGCGAGTCTGGCCATTACCCCTGTTCCCAGAGTATCGGGAGCAACTGAAGAGCGACGTCGCCGACATCGCCAATGTCGGTGGCCGGACAGGCGGCGCCTGTACCGCCGCGGCGTTCATCCGGGCATTCGTGCGGGCCGACGTGCCGTGGGCCCACCTGGACATCGCGGGGACGTCCCACACCTCGGCGGACCGGCCCTACCAGGCCGCGGGTCCTACGGGCGCGGCCACCCGTCTGTTCATCGAACTGGCCCTGTGCCTGGGTCCCGCCGCGGCGACGTGATCGCGCCGCGACTCAGTTGTTCGAGAGACGCTGAAGGATCGCCGAGCGCACAAGATCGCGGCGGCAGGCCTCGCAGAACGAGGGCCCCGACCGCTCCTGGTCGGCCAGCGCGATGAGATGATCGATCCCGGTCGTGTGGCGCATCACGCAGTGATTCGCGCAGTGGCGTTCTCCACCGACCGAATCGACCGCGTTCTCCCGATCGACCGCCGGTACCTCCAGTACATGGCCCAGGTTGTGGACGATCAGGCGCCGCAGCGCGCTGATGCGATTCCGCAGATCGGGGATCCCGCGCAGGCGATGCACCGAGATGACGGCAGCTATGCCGGGCAGACAGGCCGAGAGGACGAAGGGATCGGACGCGGTACCCAGGGCCCGCTCCGGTTCGTCCCAGAGGTCCGCCTCCATGATCGCGAGATCGAAATGGGGCATCGCCTGTTGCCACGGCTCCCGTCGGACCAGTTCCAGGAATCGGGGCGCGATGATCTGGCCGCGCTGCCGATCGGTCGCACTCTCCACGTACCACTGCGTTCCCCAGTATGGGTCGCCGCGAGGAATCGCCTGGATGATCCACGTGCCGAAGGGGCGGATCTGCGTGGGGCCGAGGATCAAGCCGTACATGGCGCAGACGTCGTGGATGCCCTTGACGAAGTCCCGGACCGTCGTCACCGCGGCGCGCGCTTCCGTGTCGGTTATGCCCTCGGACCACATGACCGAGAGCGATCTGATCGAGGGAATGCGCCGCTCCAGTGTCACGGCAGGACAATTGTACCCCCGGTCGGCCTCGCTCTAATTGACACATAACGGGGAGGCGTCGCAGGGGTCTGGTAGGATCAGTCGATCGGCATGCAGCAGGGGTGGGCGCGAGTCGCGCCGGGGCGCTGGACGCGTATGCCGAGTCTCAACCTCCTGCCGCGCGAGTTGCAGCGGCGAGTTCAGCCGTGGGTAACGATCGGACTGCTTCTGGCCATCGTGGGGCTGCTCCTCGTTGGATACGCGATGTTCTACATCCGGGGATACGGCGAACTCGAGGTGCGGGCGCTGGGGGAGCGTCGCAGCGTCGCCGAATCGATCGCCCGGGATCTGGGTCTTCCGGTCGACATCCGTGCCGGGACGCCGGGCGGTCTCGGCCTGCCCGTGGGTGTGCTGGAGGACTGGGCCGAGTTGCGCTCACGGCAGATCGACTGGGGTGGTGTGCTCGCGGTCATCGTGAACGCGCTCGGGCAGCAGGTGCGACTGGGCGGGATCAATCAGGCGGGATATACCCTATCGATTTGGGGTGAAGCGGCCACGGCGGATGAAGCGACGGCGTACGTGGGCAGGCTGCGGGATAGCGGCTTCTTCACATCGCTTGAGATGTCGATGGTGTCGATCGAGACGCCGGTGGTCCCGGGGCGAACGCCCTCGCCTGCACCCACGGTACTGCGCCCGTCGCCGACCATCCCGCCTCCGCCGGTGGTGGTCCCGCCTCCGGTCTTCCCGCCGCCTCCGCCGCCAATCGCCACCTCGACGCGGCCGGCCGGAACCACGCCGACGATTCCTCCGACCAAGACGGCGGAACCCAGCGCGACGGCGACGCCGGCGTTCGACTTTGTCGTCGCGGAGCGGCGCGAGACGGTGCGCAATGAGATCGCGACGGTCGCGTACATCCGGGTCCGGGTGGTGGATACGGCGGGAAATCTGGTACCAGGCGTGCGCCTCCGGATCGCGAGTGAGGGATCGCCATCGTGGGGTGATACGCACCCTCATCCTGAGTTCGCGGCGTCGGACGGGACGTTCAGCATCCCGGTGGGGATGGGCAAGTTCACGATCTATCTCCTCAACGGGTCGAGCGAGGCGGCGACGGGTCTCTTCACGGGAGTGACCGGGCAGGCGCCGGTGCGGGACTGGGATGTCACGCTGCGGAAGATGACGCCTGGCACGCCGCTTCCCGAGCCGGCGGTGTGCTCGGGATGCCCGACGCCGACGTTGACGCTGACGCCGGCACCGACCGCGACGCCGGTGGCGCCGGGAGTCAACCTCGCCAGCCGCGCCTGTATTACTGGTTCGCACAGCACGGGTGAGGTCGCGCGGGTCGCCGATGGCGACGTGGGGTCGGCGTGGGACTCCGGGCAGGGGCCGATCGTGCAGATCACGTTCGACTTCACGCGGTTCCCGAACGGCCATGCTCGGGCGTGCCAGGCTCGGGATGACGGATCGGCGACGGTCGTGGACGTCGAGGCGTTCGAGCTGCTGACGCACATGAGTGCGCGGGCCCGGGGGACGCACGAGATCTGGACCCTCTACGATACGGGGAGCGGGCAGTTAGAACACACCTTCACGGACGTGGAGGCCGTGGACGGGCAGGTGATCTCGGCGCGGTTCGCGGGTACGCGGAAGATCAAGGCGATGCTGATCCGGACGATTCGGTCCGGCGTGAACGTGGGTTGGCGGGAGATCCGGATCTTCGAGCCGCTGGCGCCGGGCTTCCCGGTTCCGACGGCGACGCCGACGAACACGCAGTTGCCGACTGCCACTCCCACGATCCCATCGGCACCACGCGCCTCAATCACGTCGTCTCAGGCGAGCTCCGCTCAGACCGGGCATCCAGCGAGCGCCGTCCACGATGACAATCCCGCGACCTATTGGCGTCCTGAGCCGAACACCTCGAATCAGTACCTGGAGGTGACGTTTCCGCCGCAGACCGTCGCCTACGTGCGTTTCACCTCGGCGATAGGGGGCGAGGGGACGTCGACGCCCACCGTCGGCCCCAGCACACCCACGCCGATCGTCCCGGGAGGGAGCTACCGCGTGGTGCTCCTGCGCCCGGGAAATCTGCGCGCCGCCGAGCGGGAGATCGCCGACACACAGCAGTGTGGTACCCGTTTCGTCGTCACTGATTTCGCCGAAGTGCAACTGGAGTGCTCGGTGACTGTCACAGGTGTCACGGGTGTCCAGATCTACATCGATAGTCCGGCCGTCGCCGCAATACCCCCGGGGATTCGCGAGATTCTCGTCCTGGGGCAGGCAGCCACGCCGACGCCGCTATCAACCAGTACGCCTGCTGCGACGTTTACCCCAACGATCACGCTGACAGCGACGCGGACGGCGACGCCAACGTGGACACCGACAGCAGTGCAGATTGCGAACATTGCGGGCGAAGTGTTGGTCAGCAGTGTCGCGACGCCGGTATCAACGTATGCGGCAAGTCACGCGGTGGATGCTCCGGGCACTTCGTCGGGGACCGCTCAGTACACGGGAACCTACTGGTTATCGGGGGCGGGTGCGAGTTCGGCGCACGTGACCATTGGAGTGGGGCGAGAAATCAGACTGGAGTCGGTCGAGGCGTCGTTTTACAGCTTGCCAGAATCGACGGCGACGGTGACCGTAAAGTACGAGGCGATCGCGTCGTCTGGGACGCCGATCGCGTCGGAAGTTGTGACGAGTTCGAGTGCGCTGTCGTCGATAACGAGTGGGATTACGATTCGTCGCACGTTTGGGACGCCGGTTGCCGGGACGCGATACGTTCGAGTGAATTTTGAGAGTATTGTGCCGGCAGAGTCTGTTGGTGTGCGGACGTTATACATATATGAGCGAGTACTGACGGGATCGTCCTTGCGGCTAGATCGCATGTTGAGGGATCCGGTTGGCGTATTGCGAGAGATGGTGGAGACGGGGGAACGCCGTCTCGTCCGGGTGGTAGAGGCGGCAGAACTGCAGCAGGTCGCCGTGGGGACCGCGACCCCGATGCCTGACCGCGCCGCGCCGTCACCGACTCCGGTTCTGATCGGCGCCCCACGGCAGACGCTGCCTCCGGGCTCGTCCCTCGGCGGACCCGTGCCGGGTCCAACACCGGTGGGGCGAGTCTCCTTCCTCATCGCCGCACAGGCGCGGCCGGGAGGTCCGTAGCGATGCGGGGGAGTGGTGGCACGGTCGCGACGCTCACGTGGCCGCAGATGGCGCTCGCCGCGGTGGTGGCACTGCTGGTTCTGGCGAACGGAACGATGTACCTGACCTACCGGCCGATCGCGACGGAACGTGATCTCCTGATCCGGCAGGTGGACACACTGGAGCGGACGGTGCGGCGCCTGCGGGATCGTGGGGCGCAGGCGAGCGCAATCGGGCCGTTGCCGGGGGAGAACCCCTTCCCGGCGGATCTGCCATCGGCCGAACTCAGCGCGCTGGTCGTCCAGTCGGGGCAGGGAGCGGGGGTGCGGATCGACGCGATGGCGCCGCAGTTGGGGGCAGGGGAGCGTCTGGTGCGGAACAGCTACCGTTCGTACCGGATCTCTCTGCGCGCGTACGGTACGGCGGCACAAACTGCCGATTTCCTGGGCCGGATCGAGCGTGGCACCGTGCGCACCTGGGTCATCGACAACGTCGCCGCGCGGCCGAGCGCGGACGGTACCTGGGAGATCGCCTTCGACGTGATCGCGTACGCGCCCCTGCGCAGCGGCTGACGCGCTTCCGGGTGGTGGACTCTCCCGTGCAGCGCTATTCCCCCACTGGCGCAGCGCGTTCGACTGGCAGGCCGCGCTATTCGTCGGCTGGCTCGCG
>VGOZ01000045.1 GCA_016875715.1 Chloroflexota bacterium
TGGAACGCGGCGACGTGGGCACGACCGTGACCCTCGTGTATGATGTCGCCCAAATTCCCGCGGGAGTAGCGATGACCGCTACGGCGTCTGACCCGCCCGCCGATGAGGTGATGCTCCGCGTCTCCGGCCTGCGGACTCATTTCTTCACGGCCGACGGTGTCGTCCGTGCGGTCGATGGCGTCGACTTCGCCATTCGCCGCGGCGAGACGCTCGGTCTGGTCGGCGAATCCGGGTGCGGCAAGTCGGTCACGTCGCTCTCGGTCATGCGGCTCATCACCCCACCCGGCAGGGTCGTCGAAGGGGAGATCGGCCTAGAGGGGACCAACCTCCTCGCCCTGAGTGAGGAGGAGATGTACAGCATTCGGGGCAACCGGGTCTCGATGATTTTCCAGGAGCCGATGACCTCGCTCAATCCCGTCTTCACCGTGGGAGATCAGATCAGCGAGGCCATCCTGACCCACGAGAAGGTGTCGGCCGAGCAGGCGAAGAAGCGTGCCATCGAGATGCTCGGCCTGGTCGGCATCCCCCAGCCGCAGCAGCGCTACAACGCCTACCCGCACGAACTCTCCGGCGGCATGCGCCAGCGTGTGATGATCGCGATGGCGCTCTCCTGCTCGCCCCGTGTCCTCATCGCCGACGAGCCGACGACCGCGCTCGACGTCACCATCCAGGCCCAGATCCTGGAGTTGTTGAAGGATCTCAAGGAGCGGACCCGCATGGCGCTCCTCCTCATCACCCACGACCTGGGCGTGGTGGCCGAGATGTGCGATCACGTCGCGGTGATGTACGCCGGCCAGATCGTCGAGCAGGCTGACATCCACAATCTCTTCAAGAATCCGAAGCATCCCTACACCCAGGGATTGCTCGCCTCCATACCCACACTCGCGACGCAGACCGACACACGCCTCAACGTGATTCAGGGCACCGTGCCCAATCTGCTGCGCCTGCCGCCGGGATGTCGATTCGCGGCGCGGTGTCCCTATGCGTGGGATACGTGCCTGGAGACGAACCCGCGCCTGATCGACTTGGGCGACGGCCGCCGCGTTCGCTGCCACGTGCACGATCCAGACGTGCCGAAGCCCGCCCCCGCGGTGGCGACGTGAGCGTGAACGGCGGCGCGGATCCCCTCCTCACCGTCAAGAATCTCGTCAAGTACTACCCGGTCCGGGGCGGCCTTCTTTACCGCACGATCGCCGAGATACGCGCGGTCGACGATGTGTCGTTCGACGTGCGCCCGGGCGAAACGTTCGGCCTGGTCGGGGAGTCTGGCTGCGGCAAGACGACCGTCGGTCGCACGATCCTGCGGCTGACACCGGCGACGAAGGGTTCAGTCTCCTTCGAGGGACGTGACCTTTTCGCGATGGGCGGGAGCGATCTCAAGCGCCTCCGTCGCGACATGCAGATCATCTTCCAGGATCCGTACTCATCGCTCGACCCGCGTATGCCCGTCGGCGAGATCGTCGGCGAGGGACTCCTCGTCCACGGGGTGAAGAACCGAAAGGAACGGGACCAGCGGGTCCAGGAGGTGATGGCTCGGGTCGGCCTGCGCGGCCAGTACGCCCGGCGGTATCCCCACGAATTTTCCGGCGGCCAGCGCCAGCGCATCGGCATCGCCCGTGCGCTCATTATGCGGCCAAAATTCATCGTCTGCGATGAGCCGGTCTCGGCTCTGGACGTCTCGATCCAGAGTCAGATCCTCAACCTCCTGCGCGACCTCCAGGCCGAGTTCGGCCTGACCTACCTGTTTATCGCGCACAACCTCGCGGTCGTGAAGTACATCTCAAACCGCATTGGCGTCATGTATCTCGGACGCATCGTCGAACTGGCCGAAACATCCGAGCTCTTCGCCCGGCCGCTCCACCCGTACACGCAGGCGCTCCTCTCCGCCATCCCCGAGCCAGACCCGGACCGCCGCATGATGTTCGACACCAACGCCACGACCGGGGCGACCGGCGGCCGGCGGCGCATCGTCCTCACCGGTGACGTGCCCAGCCCGATCAACCCGCCGAGCGGTTGTCACTTCCATACCCGCTGCCCGGTCGCGCGTGCGATCTGCCGCCACACCGCGCCGCCGTTCTCGGAGGCCGCGTCCCGCCATCACGTCGCCTGCCACGCCGTCGCCGGACCCCACCAGGCTGAGTACAGCGCGTCACCGGCGCTGACGGGGTCGCTCACCCGATAGGGGCACGTCGCGCGTCCGCGTGATGGTGGCCGGGGATCGGCCAGAGCTTCGTCGTCGGGCGTGGGTGCTTCGCCGGGTCATTGCGCGATTGCGCCTCTGACCGGGGTCGCTCGGCACCGGGGGATTCAAGATCTTCGACTCCTCACGAAGCCGCCTCAAAGCTCAGGGTACAGACCACGCCTTCGCCCATTGGACACGATGATGCGGGCGATCAGCTCTGGGACGATCAGTCTCCGGGCCGCCCGCGCGCCAGCCTCAAATTGCGTGTGCCGGAAGCGAGCGGTCCGATGTGCAACCTCCGTGATACCGTTCGGTGTGAAGCCGCCCCGACCGCGCCGGCTTCACACCCGCAGCGCCACCGTGGGAGGTCCACGACGAGCGATGCCGCGAAGGACCGCCTCGAGTCCAGTGCGCTCGCCCCGCCGTGGCGACCGGTGAGGGTCGATGCGCACATCCACATCTTCCCACCCGAGGTTGCCCGCGATCGGGAGCGCTTTCGGCGTCTCGATCCGACCTTTGGCGAACTCTACGCCCGACCGCGAGCACGCCTGGCCACCGCCGAGGACGCCATCGCCGAACTCGATCGCGCCGGCTTCGACTGTGCGATCGCAGTGGGGTGGGGATGGCGTGACCCGGCTCTGTGCGCCTTGCACAACGACTACCTCGTCGATGTGGCTCGCGCCCACTCTCGCCTCCTCCCCTTTGCCGCCGCCCAGCCGGCCGACGAACGCTCGCTCGACGGGGTCGATCGCGCACTGGCCGCGGGCCTGCGCGGCATCGGCGAACTGATGCCCCACGCGCAGGGGTACGATCTGGACGACGGTGTGGCTGCCGGGCGTGCCCGCCTCGCACCGCTGGTCGATCTCGCGCGTGCCCGCGGCGTGCCCATCCTGACCCACGTGAGTGAGCCGGTGGGCCACTCCTATCCGGGGAAGGGGTCAGTCGCGCCGGCGGGGTTCCTCGCCCTGGCCGCGGCCTTTCCGGGCCAGCCGTTCATCTCCGCGCACTGGGGCGGCGGGCTGCCGTTCTACGGCCTGATGCCTGAGGTCCGCGCCGCGATGGCGGCGGTCTGGTTCGACTCGGCCGCCTCGCCCTTCCTCTACCAGCCGGAGGTCTACCGCGTCGTCGCCACGTGCATCGGCGTGGAGCGGATCCTGTTCGGCAGCGACTATCCGCTCCTCCCGATCGACCGCGCGGCGCGGGAGGTCGACGGGGCCGATCTCGACGCCGCGGAGCGCGCCGCGATCCTGGGCGGGAATGCCGCGCGCCTGCTGGGATTCCTCGATAACGGCGACTCCCGCGCCCCGACCCCCGCGGAGGAGGGCACCGACCGTTCCGCCCTGCAGTCGAGGCAGCGCGCTGGTCGCTTCTCCCGTCTCACGGGTGCGGGCGTCCCCCGTTCCACAGACCCTCGGACGGGGGAGGGTCAACCATAGCGAAGTTCGCCAGGCCGCTCCGTCTCTTTGTCGCCGCCGAACTCTCCGACGCCGCGCGCGACCTGATGCGCTCGGTGCAGGCGCAGTTACGCGCACGGATGCTGGAGAAGGACTCGCTGCTCCGGTACGTCGATCCCGACCAGGCGCACCTGACGCTGGCGTTCCTCGGCGCCACCCAGCCAGAACGGGTCGAGTCGATCGGCGACGGGCTCGCCACGGTGGCGACCGGTCGGGAGCCGATTCCCCTCGCTGCCGGGGGTTTCGGAGCCTTTCCGGAGCCGCGATCGCCGCGCGTCCTCTGGATCGGCCTGGAGGGAGCCCTTGCCGCGCTGCTCGATATCCACGCCCGCGTCGGCGCCGCGCTCGTCCCTCTCGGCTACGTACCGGATAGCCGCCCGTTCGCGGCACACATCACCCTGGCGCGCGTCCGCGAAAGCGCCTCCGTCCCCGAGCGGCGCGCGATCGGCATCGCCTTCGGCGCCATCTGGGGGCCGACCGTGCCATGCCCGATCGAGCGGATCGCGCTCTATCGCAGTGACCTGGAGCGGGGCAGCCCCGTCTACACCCCGCTCCGGACCGTTACTCTTGACGGGTGAGGCCGCTCCCGGCTGCCGTCAGCCCGACCAGGTGAAGACGACCTTCCCCGTCGTCGCCGAGTCGGCAAGTTGGAAGGCCCGGCGTGCTTCCTCGAGCGGCAGTCGGTGAGAGATGATCTTGCTCAGAGGAACCTTCTTCTGCTGGACGAACCGGATGATCTCCGGGAGCATCCATTCCGGATAGAGATTCGAGGCGAACAGGGTGATTTGCTTGCCGAAGAGGGAGATCGGATTCATGCTCGGCTCGGTGTGGCCGAGTCCGACGATCGCGACCTGCCCCTCGGTCTGCACGTACTCCTGGACCCTGGCGTGGGCCGAGGGCGCGCCCGAGGTCTCGAGGAGCGCACCGGCGCCGCCGTTGGTCAGGTCGCGCACCGCCCCGGGTGTAGCCTCTTCGCGGGGATCGAACGCGGACCGGGCGCCCATCGCCAGCGCGATCGCGCGCCGTTCGGGCATTGGGTCCAGACCGATCGCTTCGACCCCCATTGCCGTGGCAAGCGTGACCGCGCAGAGGCCCACCGGTCCTAGGCCGGAGACGACCACCGCCTCGCGCGCGCTGGCACCCACCCGCCGCAGCGGGGCGTAGGCCGTGCCGGCCTGGCAGGAGATGACGACCGCGTCGTCCCAGCCGAGGTCGTCCGGGATGGGGAAGACGTACCGCGCGTAGCAGCGGACGTAGTCGGCGTCGGACCCTTCCCAGTCGCGATACCGCGGCGCGGTGCAGATGTTCGTGTTGCCGGTGCGGCAGGGACGGCACACCCCGCAGCCGACCCGGTGGTATACGAGGACTCGCTCGCCGACGCGGAGGTCGGTGACGCCGGGGCCGAGACTGGCGATGACGCCGACGGGTTCGTGTCCGGGGGTGCGGTTCGGATCGGGTGCCTGGGCGCCCGAGCGCCGGTAGCCGTGCAGATCGCTGCCGCACACCGCCGCGCGCACAAGGCGGATAACCACCTGACCGGGCCCGGCGACGGGATCGGGCCGATCGACGACCGTCGCCTGGCGATCGCCGAGGAAGCTCACCGCGCGCATGGCTCACGACTCCTTCATCGCGTTGCGGCGTGCATCATACTGGCTCTGGGAGAGGTTTCCAGACGGCACCCGCCCGGATCCGCCACCCGGGGTTCGCCGCCAGAGGTCTCCACGGTTCGCGGCTCGGCGGCGAGAGCGAGAAGTCGTTCAATTCAGGTGCTCGTTGAGGGATTCGGCGGCTGCCACGACGCCGCGTCGGTCACGCGGACCTCTGCCCTGAGGAAGGCTCGGGTCAACCCGCACCGGCGGCCACGCTGCGCGAACGCCCGGCTTCGGCCGCCTACACGCCGCTGGAGGCCCGGAGGGAGATGGGCACGAAGGACTTGATGGTGATCGCCTGGGAGGAGGTGAGGGTGGCGACGGCGTAACTGGAGGTGCTGGTGACGCGCACTTCGAGAATGCCAACGGCGCAGTCGAGGCGGGAGGGGCCGATCCGTTCGAGGGTGGAGCCTGAGTAATGGAGCAGGGCGATGAGTCCGGGATCGGAGGCGCAGAGGGTCTGCTCGGCGGAGGAGAGGGTCAAGGCGAGGGTGAGGGGGCGCTGATGGGATCGCGTGAGCGCGCCCGAGGTGGGGTTGAAGATATCGATGGCGAGGGCCTTGGTGACAGTGACACCAGAGGGGAGCGAGACACCGGAGAGGGAGGTGGAGGGCTGGGCGCGAACCCCCAGGGCTGATTCGCCGGAGCCTGGAGCGGGGATGAGGAGGGTGGCGTTGAAGGGGGAGTTAGAACTGATGGAGATGAGGGCGGAGTGGGAGCCGCCGGTGGTGACGGTCGGGACGACGTAGGCGACGCCGCCGGTGGAGGGATCGGGCGTGGCGATGGAGGTGGGCAGCGAAGCAGGCGTGGCAATGGCGACGGTCGGAACCGGAGTGGTGGTCGCGGTGGGGGTACGGGTGCTGGTGGCCGTGTGCGTCACCGTCGGCGTCACTGTCGGTGTATGGGTGCGTGTCGGCGTCGCGGTCGATCCCGCGTCGATCGCCCAGCCCATATCCTGGAACATCCCCCGCGCGATCGGCCCCGGGTTGTGGATCGCCTCGCCGCTCGAGATCGAGGGGGTCATCAGCGAGTCGGCGTTCCCGGCCGGGTAGGTGTCTTCATTGAGGTGCGAGTAGCTCGACCCGCCCTGCCAGGTCGATGGCGCGTAGAGGCGCGGGTTGGTGCCCCCGGCGCCGGCGATGCCGTTCGTCCCGTTCCAGTACATCGCATTGCCCGTCAGCAGCGAGCCGAGCGTCGCCGAGTTCTGGTTCGCGGTGAAATTCCCCGTCACCGTCTGGCCGCCGGGGCTGAAGAACACGAAGCGGTCGTAGATCTCGGCGAACGACGTCCCGTCGCCGTACGTCCCAATTCCGCTCGTGTAGTCGGCGCTGCCGGAGAACCCCAGGCCGTGGCCGATCTCGTGGAGGACGACCGAGACGAAGTCGTACTTCCCGCTCGGCGTGTTGCCATCGGTGCCGTAATACCAGGTGCTGTTGTTGTTGCTGAAGGTCGCGGCGATGTCGAAGGCGGTCGTGTCGAGATCGAACCCGGCGTGCCTGTTCGCCAGCGCGATCGGGTACCAGGTGCCAGACACCGGCGCGTTGGGGAAGTCCCGCCGCAGTCTCGACGCCCCGGCTGACCCGAGCACGCCTTGTTCCAGAGACCTGAAGCTCGCATCGATGACGATGGGGACCGAGGAGGTGATCTGCCCGGCCCAGATGTCCACCGCGTACTGAAACGCGGCCCTCGCGCTGGCGTTAGCGTTGAACCCCGCGTCGTAATTGACAGTGAACGTGGCGGCCTGGGCGACTCGCTGGGTGGGCGGAGGCGTGTAGACCTGCTGCGTCCTCCCCGAAGCACGCAGCGCGACCATCCTGCCGGGCGCGCTATCGCCATCCTGACCGGCGACGCTCGTGATGCCGAGTGGCAGCAGAATCGCCAGGGCACTCAGCGCAAGCGCAACCACGATCATCCGCCGCACGTTGCCGTCCTCTCACCGCCGGTGTCCTGACCATCGCGATGCGCTCGCCTAGTCTAGCGACCCGCCGGCCCGCTGGCTGGTCACTCGGTGGCAGGTAGCGCTCCTCGTATTGCCCGGCCTGGAGCGGACACCGCGAGGGCCCGCATACCGATACGCGCGGCCGGCACGTAGTGGCGCGCCCAGACATACTCGCCGACCGCCGGCTCCGGCGGAACGGACGTCCCGCCTATCGCGTCAGCGCCGGGGTCTTCATCACCGGTTCGAACTCCCGCACCGCGTCCAGCGCCAAGCCCATCGACGCATCGGCATCCCGTTCCACGATGACGTCCACGATCGCCGGCTTGCCGCTGGCCAGCGCGCGCTGGAACGCCGGGCGGATCTGATCCGGGTCGGTCACCCGCTCGCCCCAGCCGCCGAACGCCTCAGAGAACTTCGAGAAGTCGAGGACGTTGTTCTCGGTCTGGTCGCCGTGCGGGTAGTCGATGTCGATCTCGTACCGCAGGCCGCCATACACGTACTTCTGGTTCTGGCGGATGAGGCTCATATTGCCGTTGTTCACCACGACTACGAGCACGGGGATGTTGTACTGGCAGGCCATCCCCCACTCCTCCATGCAGAACTGGAAGCCATAGTCGCCAGTGACGTTCACCACCGTCGTCAGCGGCTTCGCGACCTTCACGCCGATCGCCGCGGGCATGTCCCAGCCCAGCGGTCCCGCGCCACCGGCGAGCATGAAATGCCCGGGCCGCTCGATCTCCATGAATTGGTTCGCCCAGATCTGGTTTAGGCCGATGCAGGTCGTGAAGATCGTCTCCGGCCCGAAATGGGCGTTGATCTCCTTGAAGAGCCTCTGCGGCTGTATGGGTGTGCCGTCGAAGTCGAGTCGACGAGCCAGCGCCCGTCGCTGCGCGGCGACCGCCTGCGCCCGCGCGTCCGCCTGTCGCCGGGGGCCGCGCCGCTGCGCCTCGGCGAGCATCGCCTCGACGACGAGACGGGCATCCCCGACGATGCCCAGATCCATCGGGAACTGGCGGCTGATCTGCAGCGGATCGATGTCGGCCTGAATAAACCTCCGCCCGCGGCGGTAGACGTCCTGCACGCCGGTGTGGCGATCGCCAAAGCGACAGCCCAGCGCGAAGACAACGTCGGAATCGAGGAACGCCGCGTTCCCGGAGCGCGTTGAGGCCTGGATACCGACCTCTCCGGCGTAGAGAGTGTGGCTTGCGGGGAACCCTCCCTTCGCCATCGACGTGTTCACGACCGGAATCTGGAGATATTCGGCCAGCTCTCGAAACGAGTTACAAGCTCCTGAGAGGATCGCGCCGCCGCCAATGAGCAGGATCGGCTTCTCGGCGCCAAGCAGCATGTCGAGTGCGCGGGCGATGCGGCGGGCATCCGGCGCCGGGCGGAACACTTCGAGCGGACCGTCGATCGAGGCGTCATACTCCACCTCGCCCCGCTGCACGTCGAGCGGCAGGTCGATGAGCACCGGCCCGGGTCGCCCCTCGCGGCACACCCGGAACGCGTCGCGGAACACCCAGGGAATCTGGGCCGATTCCCGCACGTAATAGGCCCTCTTCACCACCGGGCGGACGACCTCGGTGATGTCCATCGCCTGAAACCCCTCTTTGCCCTGCATCGCTCGGACGTGCTGGCCGGTGATCGCGATGAACGGCACCGAGTCCTGGAACGCGTTGTAGAGCCCGGTCACGAAGTTCGTTCCTGAGGGGCCGGAGGTGGAGACGCACACGCCGGGAATCCCGGTCGCGCGTGCCCACCCCTCCGCGCAGTGGGAGGCCCCTTCCTCGTGGCGGGCGATGTAGTGTTTGATGCGCGTCGATTTCGCGAGCGCGGCATAGAACGGGTTGATGTTCGCGCCGGGCATACCGAAGATCGCGGTGACCCCCTCGCTCTCGAGCACCTGGATCGCGGCGTCCATGCATGGGATCACGGGCACGGGGGGTACCTCCTCCGGGGTGTACGCGCGGCTGGCGCGGGCGCGGCTGATTATGCGCGATGACCGCGCCGGCGATGGGCGGCTGGGGTGCCACGGGCAGCGGCTGGCGTTCTCCCGCCTCGCCCATGCAAGGGGAGCCTGGCGGATCAGGACCGCGCACGTTTCGCCCGCCTGCGCCTCACGGCCGCGATCGCCCGGCGCGCCGGACAGCCCTTTCGCCCGCACCCTCTCCCACCGGGTGCGGGACACGAGGCAACCCGCTACCCGAGGAGTCCCGCCTCGCGCGCGACGGCCGCGCCCCGCGCGAGCGCGTCACGCGTCTCCCCAGGCGTCCCCGGGCGCAGCCAGAACAGCGCCCGATCGACCCCCTGGGCGGCGAGTGTCGTCAGCGCGGCGGCATCCATCCGAGCGCCGAACACGGTCACCTCGGGCCGCGGTCGCCCCCGTGCCGCAGCGAGCGACCGCAGTTCGGAGATGCGCCCTCCCAGGTCGGCCACCCGTGAGGGGATGGGCATCCAGCCATCGCAGTACTCGAGCACCCGCGCGAAGGTCCCCGGACCGTACCCGCCCATCAGCAGCGGGGGCCCACCCGATTGAGCCGGCTTCGGCCACATCCAGGAGGGCGCCAGCCGCGCGCTCGGAGTCTCGGCCGAAGCGATCTCCTCGCGCCAGAGAGCGCGTACGATCGCGACCCGATCGGCCAAGATGCGCCAGCGCCGGGCGAACGGCGTCCCGTGCGCCTCGATCTCGTCCCGATTCCACCCGCCGCCGAGCGCGACGATGAGGCGACCACCGCTGAGATGATCGATCGAGGCGAGTGCCTTGGCGGTCACGATCGGATCGCGCTGCGCCAGCAGGAGCACGCCGGTACCGAGGCGAATCCGCGTCGTCGTCACCGCCATCGCGCTGAGGACCACGAGCGGATCGTGCGTCCGGAAGTACTCGCGCGGGAGGTCCCCTCCCGCCGGGTAGGGCGAGAGGCGGCTTGTGGGGATATGGGTGTGTTCGGGCGCGAAGTAGGACTCGTAGCCCAGATCCTCGACTGCCCGGCCGCAGTCGACGATGTCCAGCGACTCGTCGGTCAGGAAGAAGGTGATGCCGATCTTCACGATCCGTTCACCCCCGGGAGGACTTTCTCGGCGAGCAGAGCGAGGGACCGGTGGAACCGATCGGTGTAGGGCGCCCAGTCGTGGGCGATGGCCATGAGCACCCCGAAGCCTCCGCTCGCGTCGCGCAGCGCCCGCAGGCGGCGGGTGCATTCCTCGACCGAGCCGACGATCCAGGCGTGCTCGATCAGATAGTCGATGGTCACCTCGTCATCCGACATCGTCGTATCCAGCTTGAAGGCGTGAAGGCCCCGTCCGGATCGGACGAGCGGGAGCATGTACTCCCTGTACGCGCGCGCCATACCGCCGTCACGGACCTCACGGATAGCCCGATCGGTGGTATCGGCGACGTGAATGTCGCGGCAGATGTGCCAGCGGGCGCGGTCGGGTGCCCGTCCCCCGCGGACGCATCCGGCCGTGTAGGCCGCCCAGTGATCGACGATATGGTCGGTGGCCATCAGATTGGTCGTCAGCGGCGTATACCCTCGTTCGCCGGCCCAGCCGAGGATGTACGACTGGCGGTTCACGCCGGCCACGGCGATCTCGGGGCGCGGGCGCTGGTAGGGTCGCATCAGCGCGCCGTTCCGCAGAGTCGGATCCTCGTCCGGCAACGTGTAGCGGAAGAACTCGCCGGTGTGGGCAAACGGCTCGCCCTGCCAGAACCGTTCGAGAAGTTCCGCGGATTCGGCCGTGAGGCGGCCCGCCTGCTCGGGGGTAAGGTCGATGCCGAACGCCTCACGATCCTGCTTCAGGCCTCCCGAACCGATCCCGACGATGAGGCGCCCACGCATCTGGTGATCGAGTTGCGCCAGCCGCAACGCGGTGTGGAGCGGGTTGTGGAACGGCATGAGCAGAACGGCCGTGCCGAAGCGGATCTGTGTCGTCCGGGAGGCGGCGGCGGCGAGGAGCAGCATCGGGTCGGGCACGTTCTCCCAACGGCTGGTGAGGTGCTCGCCGCACCAGAACTCCTCGTAGCCGAGTTGCTCTGCGAGTTCGATCATCCGCAGATCGTCGGCGTAGCAGTCGGCAATCGGCCGCTCGGGCGGGTGGAGTGGCATACTGAAGAGCGAGGGGCGGATCGGCACGGGCATCGCAGGGTGCAGCCTACCATGCCGAGTGCGCCGGGCCGCGCGTCGCCCAGGGCAGATCCGCGCGGTTCGACTCGAATACACCGGAGAGGGAACGATGCAGTACACACGCCTGGGAGGTTCCGGCGCGCGGGTCTCGCGCATCGCGCTCGGCCTCGGCCTGCGAGGCCAGGGCGATGCCGCCGCGGCCGAACGACTCATCGCCACGGCGTTCGATCGGGGGATCACCTTTTTCGATTGCGCCAACATCTACGGGCTCATGGACGATCGCGGGTACGCCGGTCGGGCAGAGGAGATCCTCGGCAAGGCGCTGAAGCGGCATCGCGACGAGGTGGTGATCACGAGCAAGGTCGTGAGTCCGGTCGGGTCGGGACAGAACGATCGGGGCGGCTCGCGCCTCCACATCGCCCGGGAGGTCGAGCGCTCGCTGCGGCGCCTGGATACCGATCGGATCGACGTGTACCTCCTCCACGCCTTCGATGCGGAGACCCCACTCGAGGAACAGTTTGGCGCGCTCGACGATCTGGTGCGGCGCGGGCTGGTGCGGTACGTGGGGGTCTGCAACTACCAGGCCTGGCAAGTTTGCGACGCGCTCTGGACGCAGGAGCGGCTCGGCGCCCATCGCCTCGTGACGGTGCAGAACCCGTACAGCCTCCTCAATCGATCGCTGGAGGGCGAGATGTTCCCGTTCGTCCGCGAGTTCGGACTGGGCGTGATGGCCTACGCGCCGATCGGCACCGGCCTGCTGAGCGGCACCTACCGCGCGGACGCGCCGCCACCGGAGGGGTCGCTCTGGGCTGTGCACCGTCGCGAGGCGTTCGCGCGGATCGCTGCCCGCGCCGAGCAGGTGCTCGCAGCCGTCACAGCGATCGGTCGGCGGCACGGCGCCACACCGGCGCAGGTGGCGCTCGCCTGGGTGCTGAGCCACGGGGAGATCACCTGCGCCATCTCCGGGGCGGATACGGCCGAACAGATCGCTGAGAACGCCGCTGCCGCGGATGTGACCCTCGCCGCCGAAGATCTCCAGGCACTCGACGCGGTTTCGCGCGGATCGCGGATGCTCCTGGATGGTGCGGCCCTGGGCTGAGGCGATCGCCCGGGCCATTTGCGCACGACACTCCTGCAGGAGCCTCGACGCGTGAATCAGTCGCGGGGGCCCGGGCGCCTGTCGAGCCGCGGGCTCGCCTGGCCGATCAGGATCCCGACTCCCAGAGTGACGAGTGAGAACGAAAGGGCGCCGACGAGCAGTTCGAGCATGTCGTGGCCGAGGTAGATCCCCAGCAGTTGGTAGGAGATTCGCGCGAGGATTTGAAACAGGCCCAGGACAAAGGGTTCGATCTCCCACACGAGGACGGCGTCGCGCGCCATCGCGACGCCGAGTGCCGCCACCAGCGATCCGGTCGCGATGGCGACCCACGCGACCACGCGAACGACATCCCCGCCCGCCGGGCCTAGCCGCGCGCGAGACACGCTAGAAACCCTCAAAGCGGCTCGGGACGATCTGCACGGCACGAGCGTACCATTCCGCGCCGTGAGTGACGATACCGTCGCCCTGCTCACCACGCCGAACTCCGCCGCGGTGCGCGCCGCGCTGGCCGCGCGCGATGGCGCCTTGCTCCGTGGGTGGGCTGAAGCAATGCCGGTTGAACTGGCTGAGGTCGTCGTCGATCTGCTCCAGGAGTTGGAGGATGACGAGACCGTCGTCCTCGCGGAGCTGCTCGGCGACGAACTGACCGCCGGCGTCGTCACAGAACTGTGGCCGAGCGAGGCCGCGGACATCCTCGAACGCCTGAACCCTGCCGATGCGGCGGACGTGCTCGAGGAGATGGCTCCGGACGACGCGGCCGACGTCGTGGAGGAACTTCCCGCGTCCGATGCGGCCGACGTGCTGGGGGCGATGGTCGCGGAGGAGGCCACCGAGCTTCGCGGTCTGCTCGCGTACCCGTCGAACTCGGCCGGTGGGATCATGACGCCACAGTTCGCGGCGATCCGCCCGGATCTGACGATCGACGAGGCGATCGTCGAGATCCGCCGCGTCGTCGACGAGGTCGAAACCGTGAACTACGTCTACGTGACGGAAGCCGACGGACGCCTCCTCGGCGTGCTGGCGCTCCGTGACCTCTTGCTCGGGCGTTACGGGCAGAGCGTGCGCGCGGTGATGAACGCGAATCTGGTTCGTCTGCACGCCATGGACGATCAGGAGGAGGTCGCGCGCATCTTCCGCGACCAACGCTACCTGGCCCTGCCGGTGGTGGACGATCAGGATCGACTCGTCGGGATCGTCACGGCCGACGACGTGCGAGACGTGATCGAGGAGGAGGCCGGCGAGGACATCGAGATGCTCGGCGGGTCGCAACCGCTCACCGAGCCTTACCTGAACAGCCCCGTCCTGACCATCTTCCGGCGCCGGATCGTCTGGCTGGCGCTGCTGCTCGTCGCCCAGGCGTACACCGCGAGCGTGCTCAGCCACTTCTCTGGCGAACTCCAGGCTGTCGTCGCTCTGGGCTTCTTCATCCCCATGCTCATCGGGACGGGTGGCAACGTCGGCTCGCAGACCGTGACGACGCTGGTTCGCTCCATGGGCCTGGACGACGTACACTGGAACGACCTGCTCAGAGTCCTATGGAAGGAGTTCCGCGTTGCGCTCCTCCTCGGCGCGGTGCTGGCGGTGGCGATGTTCGCGCGGGCGGAAATGCTCGGCGTTACGCCGAACGTCGCTCTCGTGGTGGGGCTCAGCGCATGCTTCATCGTGATCTGGGCAGGGTTGGTCGCCGCGTTCCTGCCACTGGCGCTGCGCAGGATCGGAATCGATCCGGCGGTGGTCTCCGCGCCGCTCATCACCACGCTGGTGGACGGGACCGGCCTGATCCTCTACTTCGAGCTGGCGCGGCGGATCCTCAGCCTGGGGTGATCTCGTCACCGGTTGTCGGCTCGGCTTGCACGCGCGAGGCGAGTTCGTAGCCGATAACGCGTTCCGCGCCATCCACAGTCAGCCGTAACGGACCGAGGTACGGCTCGCGCGCGAGGATCTCGATGCGCGCGCTGGGCAGGATGCCCAGCGCGCCGAGATAGCGCAGGAACTCGGGGTCGGAATCGGGTACACGCCGAACGATCGCGCCGGTCCCGGTGACAAGGTCGGCCAAGGTCGGAAGCCAATCCTCTTCGAACGAGCCATCGCGCCCGGGGATGGGGTCGCCGTGGGGATCGAACGCCGGGTTACCGAGGACGCGCAGGATGTGATCCTCGAGCACGTCGGAGAGTTCGTGTTCGAGTCGCTCCGCCTCGTCGTGCAGTTGATCGAGGGGCACGCCGAGGGCCCGGTGGAGGAATGCCTCCCACAGGCGATGATGGCGGATGACCTCGAGTGCCACCGCCGCGCCCCGTTCGGTAAGGCGCACCCCGCGGTACGGGACGTGGCTGAGCAGGCCGGCATCCGCGAGCCGGCCGATCGCGTTCGTGGCGCTGGGCGCCGCAACTCCCATCCGCTCGGCCAGCGCCGAAGTGAGGACGGGTCCGTCGTCCTGAAGCTTGTAGATCGCCTTCAGGTAATCTTGCGCCGAACGGCTCAGGTCGCGCTCGGGCGGCGGAGCGGGGCGGGCGGCGTCGGTCTCCATAGCGTCAGTATACGGACGCGACGGCGTCCCCCTCGGAGAGCTCACGGCCGCGATCGGGCACGAGGAGGGCTCGGGCGCGCGGGCTGGCGGGAAGTCCCGGTGCCGAGCGAAGGGCACGCGTGCGCGGAGTGCCGGCACCGCAAGATAGAGCGACCGCGCGGCGGATCGAGGCATCGCTGGTGCCTCACCCGGGAAACCCGGCAGGCCCGCAGTCCCCGGACGGTTGACGCACGGCACGCACATCCGTAGTCTCAGGATCGACAATCGAAGATTGCAGCCGAGTCGGCGCGCCGCCTAGAACGCGCCGAGCGGGGGAACCATGCTCGGGAGGGCTTCGGCCATCCCCAGGGGTGTAATCGGCCGCACGGCCGGACGGCGAGTCTCTTTCCGCCGAACCCGACAGCTCACCTCGCAGGCTGGCGAAAGAGTCGAGCGGTGGTCGCGTGCAGGCCTCCGCCGTCCTGTCGTCAGCGGCTCGTGACGAGCCCGATCGTACAGGAGGTGTCATCCGCGTGGAGAGTGCGCAACCAAACCGGCTGGTCATTGCGATCACGCAGGCCGACGATGCCGATGCTCTGGCCGAAGCGCTCACGGACGAAGGATTCGGCGTGACGCGGCTCAACACCGCGGGCGGCTTCCTGCGGCGCGAGAACAGCGTCATGCTCGTCGCCACCACGCTCGACCGTGTGCCGCGCGTTACCGCGCTCGTCGAACGCACCTGTGACACCCGGCACGTCACATGGATTCCTCCGTTCCCCGATGGAATGGGGGGCATCGGGCCGGCGCCGATCGAGGTCGAGGTCGGCGGCGCCGTCCTCTTCACCGTGCCCATCGAGCGCGTCGAGCACATCTGGGCGGCCGGTGGTGCCCACCAGGGAGGCAGGCGATGAAACTGCTCTTCTCGATCGTTGAGGATCGCGTGGCCGGTAGGATCGTCGAAGCCCTCACCCGCCGGCGGTTCGGCGTCACCCGGATCGATACCGTCGGCGGATTCCTGCGCCGCGGCAACGCAACCCTTCTCATTGGTGTCGAGGACGACCAGATCGACGACGCGATCGGGGTGATGCGCAAGGCGGCCCCCGAACGACCGGTACCGAACGCACGCGGACCGATCTTCGTCCTGCGGGTCGATCAGTCCGAGCGTATGTAGCTCACAGGCGCCGGGTGATGCCCTGCGCGCCAACGAGCAGGATCAGGCCGACGAGGATGAGGCCGAGCGGCCAAGCGATCTCCACCACCCGCTGCGCCTCCGGCAGGCGCGTGAGAAGGGGCCCGATCAGGAGGATCGTGCCGGGGATGAGCGGCCACCAGTGGCTGCGACCGCGATAGATACGGTCGATGAGGTAGATCGCGAGGAAACCGCCGCCCAGGCCGAGTCCTTCGAGCGCGCCGAAGTCGTAGCCGTACGCCGTGCCAACCCGACCGAGACCGATGCCCAGCAGGATGCACCCCGGGATGAGGAAGCCATACCGCCCGCGAACGAGGTACGCCGCGACGAAGATGGCGCCGACCAGGAAGAACACCAGCGCCTCGCCGAATCCGGCCACGCTCTGAAGCGCGAAGAGGCCGAGCCCGAGGATCACCAGGATCAGCCCGCCGAGCGTGCGACCGCTCAGATGTGGGCCGCCGCCCGGCCCCCAGTCGTCGTCCACCCGTTCCAGCGGTGAGTTCGGGGATCGTTCCATGAGGTGCAGATTAGCGCATCCTCACCCGCGTCTCTCTCCGGATTGTGCGGAGTATGGAGCGGAGCACTCCCGGGCGGGTGGCTGTTCCGCGCGATCGGGTTCGGGGCGAAAGCCCCTGCGTGACTGACCCACTACCCACTACCCCGCCGATGACGGCGCACGAGACCGATCAGTTCGGTGATGCGGAACGGTTTGGACAGATGCGCGACCGCGCCGGCGGCCTGGGCGCGCAGGGCGATGTCCGGCGCGCCGGAGACGATGATGACAGGCACCTCGAACCCGCGGAAGCGGATCTCGCGGAGGACGTTCCACCCATCCAGGCCCGGCATCTGCACAGCGAGCAGCACCAGCAAGGACGGAACCGCTCGACGGTCGCCAACCCCTCGTCGCCATCCTCGGCGGTGATCTCCGTCAGGCCGTCGACCTCGAGCGCGGTTCGGATCATGTCGCGCACGTCCGGCTCGTCGTGGATTGCGAGTATCGGCATTCCCCACCGCCCCACCACCACGAGTCATTCCAACGGTGCTCCGGGAAAAAACTACGAGCGGTGACAGCACCGTTGCGGTAGCCTGTGCACAATTACCGTCGCAGTCAAGGAGGTCGCGCAATGTTCCGGGATGTCTTCGTGCGCCGAGAGTTCCACCGTGGGCACGGGGGTCAGGACCCACACGGGCCGGGACCGCGAGTCCGATTCCTGCACCACCACGATCCGGGCGAGACCTTCGAGGTTCCCGTGCCACCCCCACCGGGCGCCCATCCCGGCCATTTCGGCGGACGCGGCGAGGGCATGATGATGCTGCGTCGGCGGCTCGGCCAGGTCCGTGCCGACCGCGCCGCGGCGCCGGATGATCCAGTCCTGCCGACGATCGATCGCCTGCTCGACGATGCGGCCGCGGCGATCGAGCGGCTCGGGGATATCCCGGCCGAACCGCCAGAGGTTAATCCCGGGCCGCACATCCAACCGTTTCCCCGAGGGTTGGCGCAGGCGATCGCGGCCCTCGACGCGGCCGATGCACTGCTCGACGCGCTCGTCGTCGACGGCTCGCCCTCGCTGCGCGATCGAGCGTCCCGCCGCCTGCACCGTGCCCACCGTGCCATCGCGGAACTGGTTGACGCGGGTGCGGAGACCGAGCATCTGGCGAGCGCGGCCCGGGATCAGTACGCCCGCGGCTACGCGCTGTACCAGGGCGGGGAGTTTCGCCGCGCCGCGCGCGTCGCCCGCGCGGCGATGGCGCTTGCCCGCCTCAGCCGACGCCACGCCGCCCAGACGTGGTCGCCGTCGCCTGCCCCGCCACCGCCCGCCTTCGGCTGAGGCGCGGGCAAGCTCCGGCGCAGTCGAGGCGCCGGTGTGCGATGATGTGCCCAACGAGGAGATGCGAAAAACGCGGTCGAGGCTCTGCAGGCTCATTTTCGCGCCGCACGGAATTTCTACCAGGGGACAATCGCCGAAGTCACCGACGCGCAGTTACTGTGGCAGCCAGCCCCGGTGGGCAACCCGATCGGAGCGCATGTGGGACACATCGTGGCCGGAGAGGATGGTCTCATTCAGGGTATGCTGCGGGGAGCAGCCCCTGTCGGCGCGACGACCTGGGCGGGCTGAACCGGACTGAGCGAGCCCCTGCCCTTGAGTCGCGAGTGGGGCGAATGGGGTCGGCGGGTCCGGATCGATCGTGCCGCCTTCGCCGCCCATACGACCGCCGTGTTCGCGGCGACCGACGAATACGTGGCCTCACTGACCGAGACCGATCTCGATCGCACGATCGATCTGGGCGGGCCCATGTCCCTGGGCGCCGTGCTCGGCATCATAATCGGCAACGTGTGGCTGCACACCGGCGAGATCTCGGCGTTGAAGGGTCCGCAGGGCGCGAAGGGCTATCCGGCGTAACCACAGGGCTCGATTGGCTGACCCTCACCCTCACCGGCGGCGCTGCGCCAGCACAGGGACGACGGGTGGTACGGCCGATCGAAAGATACTATTCTTCTGTAACCAATAGGAGGAGCAGGTGACGATGGCAGAGAACGGCGCCTACGCGGCGGTTGCCGCGACCATTCGGGGACGGCGCTCGAACATGAACGTCGATCACGCGGCGCCGATCGACGATGCCGCGATCGACGAGCTGATCGAACTCGCGCGCTGGGCGCCAAACCACTTCCGGACCAATCCGTTCAGGTTCTCGGTGATCCGTGGCGCCGCGCGAGGTCGGCTGGGTCAGATCGCGGCCGACGCGCTCGCCGCGGCCGGCGGCCAGCCACCGGTGGTCGAGCGGCAGCGGGTGCAGTTCGAGCGCACGCCGGTCGTCCTCGCCGTCGCCGCCGCGCCGGACGCCGACCCGGTCAAGCACCTGGAAAACCGCTACACCGTCGCTGCCGGCGTGCAGAACATCCTCCTCGCCGCGACTGCGGGTGGACTGGCCAGCGCGTGGCGCTCAGGCCCGGCAATGGTCGATCCAGCGGTCGCGGGGCCGGTCAAGGCCGCGCTCGGTCTCGCGCCAGATGACGAGATCGTCGCCTACGTGTACTTGGGTCAGCAAGCGGGGCCTCCGGGGAACCGCGAGCTGCCCCCGGCGGTGGTCAACCGCATCAATAGCTAGCGCGCCTCGCCGCGCCCGCAACACCGCCTTCCGTCGCTGACACCGGCGCGGATCGAGAGGCGAATCTCCGGCATTTCGAAGGGCCGGGCAAGCCGCCGCGTTGGGCAGGATGTCCTTCCGGTTCGATCCGACATTCGCCAGCGAGGCGTCGGCGTGGGCGGCCCTACGGGGCGGCGCGTGGACTGCGGGGCAGGCCGGGACTACCATCGCTTTCCGGTGATAGCGCGCGCCAGTCCGTCCACGCCGGGGCGGACCATCCTGGCGGCCCGCGTGATCATCTTCGTCACCTTTCTCGATCTCTTCATCCAGTTCCCAGTCGTGGCGCCCTACGCGCGGGACCTTGGTGCGTCGCCCGTAATGATCGGTTTCATCGTCGGCATCTACTCGGCGCTCAACCTCGTCGGGAATCTCGTCACCGGAGTCGCGCTCGATCGCTGGGGGCGGCGGCGCCCGGTGCTGCTAGGCTTGGCCGCCTCTGTCGCTTCTCTCTTCGGGTACGCGCTCGCGGCAACACCGGAGCATCTGCTCGGCGTCCGGGCGCTGCACGGTGTGGCCACCGCGGTGCTGACGCCTGGTGCATTCGCGCTCATCGGGGATAACGCGGCGGTCGATCGTCGCGCGCGGACCATGGGGGTCAGCGGAGCGATCATCGCGGTCGCAGCCGTGCTCGGTCCGCCGCTGGGGGGGATGGCGCGCGATCGCCTCGGGTTCGGCGCTCCGTTCGTCATCGGCGCGATCCTCATGGCAGCGGCCGGCCTCGCCTTTCTGATCTGGGCGCGGGAGGCTGAGCCGGTGGAGTCGACTCCTCGCGACCTGATCGGCGGGGTGTCCTACCTTGGGCTCTGGACACGGGGGCCACTCGTCGCGGCGTATCTCACCGTCCTGGCGTTCACGATCGGTCTCGGCGTGCTCGTGACGCATCTGCCGCTCATCCTCACCCAAGGTCCCGGCGCCGTCTCGGCGATCGCGCAGGGCGGGTCCGGGGGGCGCAACGGCCTGGCGTTCACCGTCTACGCAGTCGTCGCGATGGCGCTCATGGCCGGGCCGGCGAACCGGATCAGCGATGCCCGCGGTCGCTACGGGCCGATCGCAACAGGGCTGCTGCTCATCGCCGGTGGGACGATGATGCTGGCATCGGCGACCGGTTACGCGCTCGTCCTCGCCGGGATGGGGCTGTTCGGCTTCGGCTTCGGCCTGCTCTTTCCCCCCGTGACCGCGTTGATCGTGGAGGTGACGATCCGTCGCGAGCGTGGAGCCGCGTTCGGCATCTTCTACGCCATCTACTCGTTGGGCGTGGTGATCGGCTCCGTGGCCAGTGGCTTCCTTGCCGAGTTGCTCGGGTCGGATACCCGCGCGCCATTTGTCGTGAGTGCTCTCGTCGCAAGCATCGCCGCGCCGGCCGTCTTCGTCCTGGGGCGCGCCGTCGTCGCCCGCGCGGAGCACTCCGCCTCGGCCTGAGTCTGGTCCCGCGGTTAGCGCCTGGCTGCGTGGGCGCGCCAGCCTCATCAGCGCCACGCCTCCGATTCGTGCGACCGGGATCCGGCAGTCTCGCACGCGCTGGGCGAGTCGTTGACGCAGCCTCTGCTGGTCTGCGCGGCCCGCGCGCAACTGCTGGATCTTCGCCCTCGCACCCAGGATGACCAGTTCGGCTGCGTTGACCCGATCCTGGCCCAATTCGCCACGAACCACTTCGCGCGCGGCCTGAGACGCTCAGCGCTGGGGCTCATCCAGTGGGATGCCGACGACCAGATCGACGTCGAGACTGTGCCGGAGAGCTACCAGGCTGCTAGGCCCACGGCAATCCGTATGAAGAAGCTGACCGCCGTGGCGGAGAGCCATCGAGAGTTGGCTCGAGTCGGCCTAGGCAGATGGCGCGCCGGTTCCCGCGCCACGAGTCGTCGCCGCGTAGCGATTCGGGTTGAGCGTCTGATTCGGTCGGACTGACGCGACCCGGTTCCAGTCGGAGCGCTACGCCCCGCTCATCTCCCGCACCAGGTCGAAGAACCCACGCTTTCGGTCGGTGTTGATCCGCCAGTTCACCGGCACGTTCTGGAAGCCGTCGATGTAGTTCGACCGCACGCCCGCGCCGCCCGCACCGGAGGCGGGGTCAAAGTAGCCCCATGAAGCGTGGTTCTCGATCGCGACGACCATGTTGTTCCTCGGCCGGTCGAAGTCGAAGTGGTCGTCCTCGTTGAACACGATCGGCATCGGGCGCCCCGCGCGTTTGCGCGTCTCGCGCACCATCTCGCCGATGTACTCCGGGTCGACCACGCCGTTGCCGTGGATGAGCGCGAGGTCGGAAACGGCCAGAACCTGCTCCGAGGGAACCGAACGACCCCGGTAACTCGTCCCGACGAGGAGGCGGCGCCCACCGCGCGTCGTCGCGCGGACCTGTTCGACAAGCTCGTGCACCCGGTGCGGCTGGAGTATCTCGTGCTCGTAGCGCGGCACGTCGCACTCATTGTTGATCTCGACGATAGCGTTCGTATGCCCTCCGTCGAGGAGGGTGTCCGACACCTGCGCGACCGCCCGACGCACCGCCGCCTCGTCGGACAGGCGCTCGTCCTGCCCGAAGTAGAAGATCCCCACAATCGCGACCATCCCCGCGGCGTCGAGCGCCGCGAGCGCGCGCGTGAGGCGATCGCGGTAGCCCGAGTGGAGTTCGCCCGCTGCGGTGAAGCCGGCGTTGTCCCACGGCTGCACCTTGCTGTATCCCTCGGGCGACCCACCCTGGAGATTGAGCGTGACGCCCAGGAGACCGTGGCGGCGGTACTCCGGCACCATATGGACAAACTCGGCGAGGTTCCTTTCCGGATCCCATCGGCCGGTGTCGGGATAGGCGAAGCGGTCTCGCGTCTCCGGGTTCGCGTCGTCGAAGGTCGTCTGGACCATCCGCGAGTTCAGGAGCAACCCTTCGATGCGGTGGCCGCGCCAGGTGCGGCCCAGATACGTGACCTGGCCGTTGACATGGAAGTCCTCGCCGACGATGCTGATGCGCGTTCTTCCGGGCATTGCGAGCGTTCCTCCTCGGTGCGTGCAGGGCGCGCTCAGGCAGACGTCGGGTAGGCAAGCAGGCCGCGCCGGTCAGTCTCGGTCCGATGCAGATGCCCGTCGATATCGGTGACATACAGAGTCTGAAGACGGGGTCCGCCGAAGGTGCAGTTGGTCGGTCGGCGCGCCGGATCGGGCAGGAGATGCTCCTCCAGCACCCGGCCATCCGGCGCGAAGATCGCGATCCGTCCGCCCGGTCCGCCGATCTCCCACCCGCAGGTAGCGATGATATTGCCCTCCACGTCGAGGCACATTCCATCGATGCCCCGGTTGTCGCCGAAGTCGTGGAGCACGCGCATCGCGCCCAGGCTGCCATCCTCGCGGACCGGGTATGCGCGTAGCTGGCGCCCCTCAGCCGGCACGTAGCTCGATTGCGCGACATAGAGCCATCGCTCGTCGGCGGAGAGGAGAATGCCGTTCGGCCGGGTCGTATCGAAGGTCATTCGCTCGACCAACCACGTGTCGCCGCGCGGGTTGGCGCGGAGGACCGATTCGTGATCGAGCTCCATATCTGCGCGATCGTCGCCGTACCGGGGATCGGTGAACCAGATGCGCCCCTGCCGATCGATCGCCAGATCGTTCGGGCTGTTAAGCCGGCGGCCGTCCAGGCGGTCGGCGATCGTGGTCGTGCCGCCATCCCGTTCGTAGCGCACGATCCGCCGCCCGCCGCCCTCGCAGGCGTAAAGGGTGCCCGCGGCGTCGAACATGAGGCCGTTCGCCTGGTTCGTCCCGGTTCGCACGATGTCGACGCGACCGCCATTCGGGGCGAAGCGGAGGATGCGGCTGTTCCGGATATCGGTGAACAGAAGGCCGCTGCCGTCCCACGCCGGCCCCTCGGTGAGGCCCGATGTGCGAGTAGACCCTGGGAGTGGATAGCAAAGTTCGAATGAGTAGCTCATCGTGGTGATCCTAGCCTCTAGCTGCCTGCTGCTTCAGCCGGTGCTCCACGCTGGCCGGATCAACCAGCCGCCCGAGCGGCGTCTCGACGTGCCGGAGCTTCCCCCGGTTGAGCAGTTGCGCGCCGCGCTGGGTCGTGATGCCGAGCTTGCGGGCCGCCTCCGCGACGGTGAGGCAGCCGTTGAGCTTGACGACCGGCGTCGTCGCTTCCAGAGCCGGCTCCGAGGTTGGCGCCGGCGCGGTGACGATCTCGACCTCAATCTCCGAGCCCCGCAACCGCGCCTCCCAGGCTGTCTGCTTCTTGGCCTCGCGGCGTGCGGAGCTTGCCGAGCTGTCCGGGACTCCTGGCTCAAGAACCGTGCCATCCTCCAGCCGGTAGCGGAGGGAGTAATCGACGTAACCATCGGTGAGCATAGTCGGCAATATTTCGGCCTTAATGATGCGTGTTACGTCACAGAATTGCCTCACTTCACCTCCTTTTTGTAGTGGGACTCTTGCACATCAATTCAACCATATGAGGACCACACTTACACAATTCTCCTGGCAGAAATGCGGTTCATGTGGTTAAATGTCCGTATTTTCCAGCAGTGCTTATCTTGGAGATTGAGTCGTCGTTGATCAGGAAGCAATCTCCTCCCCACCGCTTCCCGTGGCAAGGAAGGAACCTCAGGAACGGACGGGGCTCGCTTGGCCCCTGCGCCACCGCGAGGCGACGGGCTGGCTGTCGCGGGCCTTCGTGTTGCAGCCCGCGCACGTCCGGTCGCGCGCCGGGATCACGGGGCGGTAGGCAACCGGCATACACCTAAAGTGAGTTCCCGGTGGAATCTACACGCCGGCGAGGGCCAGGTCGTCGCGGTCCAGGGCGGTGAAGCCGTAGACGGTGGGCGGGTTGGTGGCGGGAGCGACCTGGAGCGCGCGGGCTTGGGCGTGCAGGACGGTCCGGCAGCGTGTTTTGACCTCCTCGGTCCGG
>VGOZ01000046.1 GCA_016875715.1 Chloroflexota bacterium
GCGGACGACTCCACCCCGCGCGACTTCGGCGCGTCCGGCTTCGAACTGAGGCTTCACCAGGCAGACGATCCACGCTTCGGTGTCGTCGAGCCACGACGAGAGTACGGGCAGGACCAGGCGCAGCGAGATGAACGAGACGTCGACCACCGAGGCATCGATAGGTCGTGGCAGCGACGCGAGATATCGGACATTTGTGCGCTCGAGGACCGTAACCCGCGAGTCGGTTCGCAGGCGATAGTCGAGCTGTCCGTGCCCGACGTCGATCGCAACCACGTGCGCCGCGCCACGTTGCAGCAGACAGTCCGTGAAACCCCCGGTCGAGGCGCCCACGTCCGCGACGGTCTGACCGCCCGGATCGCGCGAGAATGCAGTCAGCGCGTGCGCGAGCTTAAGGCCGCCGCGGCTGACGAAGGGTGGTCCCGCGTGGATCTCGATGCGCGCGGAGCTGGTCACGAGCGCGCCGCTCTGTCGCACAATCTGACCGTCGATGCAAATGGAACCGGCCAGGATGAGCGCCTGGGCGCGGGCACGTGTGGGCACGTGGCCGAGGTCCACAAGCAGTCGATCCAGCCGCTCGCGGGTCGCTCTGGTCATGGCGCGCGCTGATGATGCTATCAGGGGACCGGGCGTTTCCCTGATAGGATTGATTATCGATGGCGATCGCGCTTGGGCCGGCATCCTCGCTGGGAGATCGCGTCCCGCCGCTGGAGATGCTTCGCCTGCCCTCGGGGAGATCGCGGGGCATCGGTCGCGCCGCCTCGGGCGCGGACGGTGGCCCTCCCACACGGCCGGGGACCGCGATCGACGTCGCGCAGCGTGCACAGATCAGTCGTGGGCGCGCCAGCGCACTGGACACCAATCCCGCCGCGCAGGGCGGCACCCGCGATGGCCCGGGCGGCGTGATCGACGTACGCGCGTGAGGCGGCGGTATACTCGTGTTGACCTAGGAGCGTAGCTCAGTTTGGTAGAGCAGCGGTCTCCAAAACCGCCGGTCGGGGGTTCGAGTCCCTCCGCTCCTGCCCTACTCCCAATCGTTGCTCAGACAGCCGGCAGTCCCGGCGTGCTGAGAGATCGGTGCTTCCACATCGGAGTTCCACGGAAGGACCGTCGATCACTCTGACGCCCAGGTTGCGCAGGTGTGGATGCGCGGAACGAGGGTTTGTCCACGGAGCCCTGGGTCCCTCTGGCCGAGGGCAAGATCACCCGAGGCCGAGATCGCGCATCCCCTCGACCGGCTCGACGATGTCGTGCGCGTCGTTCTTCGGGTTGGAGACGGAGTTTCCCACCGCGAACGCGACCAATTCCTCGGCCGGATAGGGCCGCAGGAGCGGCAGGAGCATCTCAGGGGAGCGCTGCTGACGGTCGAGCCAGAGCGCCTCGTCCTGAGATGACAGGATGACAGGCATACGGTTGTGAATCGATGCGACGAGTGCGTTCGGCACGGTCGTTACGATGACGCACGTGGCCGGGTGATCGTCAGTCGGTGGCGTCCACAGGCCCGCGAAGGCGAACGGCGCACGGTCGTGCCGTCCGATGAAGTACGGCTGCTTCCGTTTCAGGCCGGAATTGCTCTTCCACTCGAAGAACCCGTCGGCCGGGATCAGGCATCGGCCGCGCTCGAGCGCGCGGCGGAAGAGGGGGCTGTCGACCAATCCCTCCGCGCGCGCGTTGATCGGGGGTGGCCGCTTCATGCTGTCGCGGGCGAACGCGGGACAAAAACCCCAGCGCATCTCTTTCAGGACGCGCTCGCCGTACCGCTCGTAGATCGCGAGCACCTCCTGACTCGGCGCGATGTTGAAACGGGGCACGATCTGCGTCTCGGTCATAGGCTCAAGCGAGAATCGGAGGCAAATAGCCTCCGGATCGGTCAGGGTGTAGCGACCGCACACGAGGCGACCCCAGCACGCAGGCCGATGTAGCGGGCGAGCCTCTCGTACGGATCGAACCCCACGAGCGTCGGCGCGTCGGTCACGAAGTTTGAGAGCGCGTTGACGTCATAGAGATAGATGCGCCCATCGCGGGCACTCTCGAGATACTCCACTCCGCCGACGTCGATCCCTCCCTGCCGGAAGATCTCTCGGACAGAATCGACAACCCACCGAGGCGGTTCCGCGACCTCGATCCGGCGACGCGCCTTCGCCGGTTCCGGCACCGGGCAGAAAGCGAAGTCGCTCGGGGAGGGTGGCTGCGCCCCGTCCACCTGACAGATGTCTGCCGGGCAGAGGTTGAATCCATCGCTCGGATCGTTGTAGATGCGAATCGCGTACAGGAACCGATCGTCCAGAACCTCAACGC
This sequence comes from Chloroflexota bacterium, assembly GCA_016875715.1. Taxonomy (GTDB): domain Bacteria; phylum Chloroflexota; class UBA6077; order FW602-bin22; family FW602-bin22; genus VGOZ01. The sequence continues at coordinate 2,296 of VGOZ01000046.1, forward strand.
GCACGATCGAACCGTCTCGAGGCGGATGGTACTCCTGAACGATTGCCGTGCCATCGATACCGAAGACCGAGCCAAGATCGGCGTCGGCGATGAGTTCGGCGCGACCGGAGTACCGACGCATCAGCGCGCCGCTGCCGCCGATGTTCGGCTTCACGATCAGTGGGAAGGTGAGATCGGTCGCGGCCGCGACGACTGCTTCCACCGAACTGGCTGCCCGACTGCGCGGATGAGGGATCCCCAGCGTCGCCATCAGGGTCAGCTGGAGGGCCTTCGAGAGTTCCAGAGCATAGGCCGAAGATCCATTGATCACGGGGAGTCCCCGGGCCTCGCAAACTTCGATGAGGTGACGCGCGTACAGGATCGCGTTGCCGTGATCGCGAAGGTACGCCGATGGACTCACGCGATTCACGATCAGACGGTACGGGAGATCGGAACCGGACGGATCGAAGTGATGCCTGTGTGCCTCGATGGGTGTGTAAGGGACGCCCAACCGATCCAACTGAACGAACAGCGGCGCGAACCACACCGGATGCTCGTAGAGGACGCCAATCACCTCGTCCGCCTCCCCGAATGTCTGGTCCATTCTACGAATGTGGACGCCGTCAACTCGCATCCTTCCGCGTCGGCTCTACGGTCGAGGCGCGCCCACCGGTTCCAGCGCCGGACGGGGCCCGTGATAGCCGCACTGATCGCCGTACAGGTTGACCAACCTCCGCTTCAGGAAGTCCGGGTCCTGACGAAGGAGTCTGATCAGATCGTTGAGTTCCTCCTCCTCTCGCGTATCGACGCGAACCTTACCTTCAGGACCGTGCAGCGCCTGCCAGAACATCGCCTGGCTCTGCAACGCGCGTAATTCGGCCTCGAAGCAGCGTGCCGGCTCCGCTCGGTCGAGGCGCAGCCCCTGAGCGTGCTCCCAGGCGTGAGTAGCTTCGTGAGCCAGCGCCGCCGCCAGCACGCGTACATCCAAATCCATCATCGGCGCATTCACCGTAATGGACCTCGTAGATACATCGTAGATAGCAATGACGTCAGGCCTCGGCAACTGGCCGACCCGCAGCGGTATCCCCAGATCGCGGATCGCGTTCGCGAGGTAAAGAGTCTTCGGCTCGCGGGCGAGGAGCCAGAGCGCGGGCGACAGATTGGGGTCGACTTCCGCTCGCGGGTGAAGGTTCGCCATGCGCATCAGGTAGGCGACCGCCGTCGCTTCCGTGGGCTTGAGGAAAATCGCGACCGAGTCGGCCGGCGCCCACAGGTGCGAGGCCAGCTTCAGCGCGACCTGGCCATTCTGCCCGATGGCACGGTCGACCACCACAATCGCGGCGCCCCGCGTGAGGCGTGCGCCGGAAACGGTTCGCCCACCCGGAAGCTCGTACAGCGCGGTGTCCACGGTCACGACGCCATAGAACTCCTCGGGCGGCAACGCGGTCGGCGTCGGTGTGGCCGCGGTTGTTTGCAGAGTCGGGAGCGTGGGCGTCGCCGTCGGACCCGCGGTTCGAAGGTAGCCGGGTGGCGTATCCCGTTCGATCAGGGTTTGGCGGAGTGCTCGCGCCGCGAAGACCCTGAGTTCGATGGCCAGGTCGACGGCGCGATCGAATTCGGGAAAGACGATCAGTCCGTCGCGTGGCGCCCACTTGTCTCCTTCGATCCGCCTCCAGAACGCGCTATCCGTGCCGGTGGCCTCGCCACGAGTGAGGACGACCGCTCCGAATCCGTAGCGCGCCCGCAACATGGCGCGCGGGTCCGGTTCGTCGCGCGCCTCCACCCCGTTTCCCGCGACGACGACGGCGTACCGACGCCCGAGGTCGACGACGAACTTCGACTGCGTCTTCGGCTGCTCTCCCGTGTAGACGCGCGTATCGATGCCCTGACATCCGGCGACACCCACGAGCAGCAGTCCCAGAATCCAGGCGCTTAGCCCAGCGAGCGCGGGCGCCCGCCGTTTCGCGCTAGCTGGTGACGATCTGCGCGACGACGTAGAAAATCCCCAGAACGAAGCTGCCAGCGAGGACTCCCGCGGCGGTGTTGTTCTCGTGCTGGATTTCACGCATCAGGTGATAGCGCCGCTCCAATAGTTCGAACAGTAGCGCTGCCACAAGAATCGAGACAAGGCTCCACAGAATGGTGCTCCCGAGAGCAGAGAGAATGCGATCGAAGTCCAGCATCGTCCGCACCGCCTCCTGACGGCGGACCAATTATCCTTTAGTGCAGCGAGCACAACAACGCGAGGTCAACGTCGGTGCGTCGATTCCGGATTGCCCTGGCGCAGATCAACTGCACGGTCGGCGATCTCGACGGCAACGCGTGCCGGATCGAGGAGCAGATTGGCGCTGCCCGAGCAGCCGGGGCTGACCTGGTCGCTTTCCCTGAGTTGGCGATCACCGGATACCCACCCGAAGACCTGCTGCTGAAGCCGTCCTTCATCCGCGACAGTCAGCGTTGCGTCGAGCATCTGGCGGCCCGTTGCCAGGGGATCTCCGCCGTGGTGGGGTGCATCGATCACGATGGCGACCTGTACAACGCAGCGGCACTTCTCCATCAGGGTCGCGTGGCCGCGGTTCACCGCAAAGTGCTCCTGCCCAACTACGGCGTGTTCGACGAGGACCGCTACTTCCGGCCTGGTCGGGAGTGCGCGGTCGTGAGCCTTCACGACGTGAGGCTCGGCGTGAGCGTGTGTGAAGACATCTGGTATCCGACCGGTCCTCTCAGCGCTCAGGCGCAGGCGGGCGCTGAGGTGGCCATCAACATCAACGCATCGCCCTACCACCGCGGGAAACGCGCGTGGAGGGAGCGCATGCTCGCGACGCGGGCGACCGATCACAGCGCCATCGTCTGTTATGTAAATCTGGTCGGTGGTCAGGACGAACTGGTCTTCGATGGCGGCAGCGTCGTCATCGGGCACGATGGCGAGATCCTCGCCCGCGCGCCGCAGTTTATGGAGCACCTGCTGATCGCCGATCTACCCGTCGAGGATGTGCTTCGGTCGCGCCTGCGTGAGCCACGGCGGCGGAAGGATTTCTCGGTCGCCTCCCTGGCGACACCGGTCACGCTCTCGCTCGAACCGGCACCCCGATCGCCGGAGACCGCGGCGGTGCCCGCGCATATTGCCGCGCCACCGGAGGATCTTGCCGAGGTCTACCAGGCCCTCGAGCTCGGCACCCGCGACTATTTCGTGAAGAACGGTTTCGCCCGCGCGATCATCGGCCTGTCTGGCGGTATTGACTCCAGTCTCACCGCGGCGATTGCGGTTGACGCACTTGGCGCCGACCGCGTCTGGGGCGTCTCTCTGCCCTCGCGCTACTCATCCGCCGGCAGTCGCGACGATGCCAGGAGCCTGGCCGAAAGCCTCGGCATCCGTCTGACCGTCCTCCCGATCGAGGCGATGTTCGGCGCGGGTTTGGAGACCCTGGCGCAGATCTTCGAGGGCACCCTGCCAAACGAAGCCGAGGAAAATCTGCAGGCGCGCATGCGCGGGGCCCTCTGGATGGCACTTTCCAACAAGTTCGCGCCCGCGCTCATGCTCACCTGTGGCAACAAGAGCGAGATGGCCGTGGGGTACGCGACCTTGTATGGAGACATGGCCGGTGGCTTCGCGGTCATCAAGGATGTACCGAAGACGCTTGTGTACCAGCTTGCCGAGTACCGCAATCGCGTCGCGGGACGCGATCTCATCCCGCGCGCCTCGATCGAGAAGGCTCCTTCGGCCGAGCTTCGACCCGATCAGCGAGACACGGATAGTCTGCCGCCGTACGAGTTGCTCGATCCCATCCTCGAGGCGTACGTCGAACTCGACCGGTCGGTTGACGACATCGTGGCGGCGGGTTTCGACGAGGCAACTGTGCGCCGCGTTGTTCGCATGGTGGATCGCGCCGAGTACAAGCGCCGCCAGTCCGCGCCGGGGGTGAAGATCACCGTGCGGGCGTTCGGGCGCGACCGTCGCCTCCCGATCACGAACCACTATCGCAACTGAGTTGCCGCCATGCCCGGACTGAGCGTCGAGGCTGCCTGGCGCGAGATACTTCCCCGCGGGACCGAACTCGTCGCGGGGGCGGTGGGTCTCGACCGCCTCATCACGTGGCCTGTGACGCTGCGTGCCCGCGCTCCCGCGCTTCCGCATCTGAAGGGTGGAGAACTCGCGTTCGTCGCGGTCGAGACCCTTGCCGTCCTTGATCCGCCGCAGACCCTGTTGGCGGTCATCCGCTCGATGGCGCTGAAACAGGTCTCCGGCGTGGCCGTAGTCGGACCAATCTCCCCGGAAGCGATCTCACTGGCCGAGAGCATAGGCTTGCCGATCCTCGCCCTCCCCGCGGCGCATTACCTGCCCGAACTGGAGCAGGCTGTCTCGCGCGCGATCGTCGATCGGCGCAACCTCTTTCATCAGCGGAGCCAGGACCTGTTCCGCGAGCTCACCGAGGCAGCGATCGAGGGCGGTGGGGTGGAGACAATCGTCTCGAAGGTCGCCCGATTCACGCGACGGACGATCGTGCTGGAGTCCCCCACGTTCGAGGTCCGGCACGTCGGATTTGGCGAGCCAGCGGAACGGGAAGATTTCTTTGCCTCGCTAGCCGCTCAGTCGGCGAAGGTCGAGCGATGGGCGATCAATCTGGCGTACTCCGCCTCGGAACCACCAACGATGCGTCTTGCGATCGAGGGGGATCGGGAGCGAATCGTCGCGCCGATCGCGGGGCGGGAGGGCACTCTCGGCTACCTTTCGATCCTGGGTCGACGCGGTCAGCTTGAGCCGATCGACGAGATGGCGGTGAGTCGGGCTGCCGCCGCGTGCGCCGCGGACCTGGCCCGGGAGCGCGCAGTGCTCGACGTCGAGGATCGGCTCGAGGCCGATCTGATCGAGGCGCTCATCAGCGGAGGCTACGGGTCGGTGGCGAGCGCGCGAGCACGTGCGCGCCGACTGCGGCTCGATGTGGATCAGCGATTCGGCGCGATCGTATTCGGGGTCGACGGCGGCGGATCCGATGGCAGTGCCGCGCTGATGGTGCGCCGGGCGCGCGACCGCATCATCGCCGAACTGGATCGGCGCACGATCCGGGCGCCCACCGGGATCCACGAGCGTGTCGTGGTCAGTCTGGTGCCCGTGGCGGACGATGGCCGCTCCCTGCGCACTCTGGCCGATGACCTGCGGAGCGCGGTGAGCGAGGCGCTGGGGGTCGCGCTGACCGCGGGCATAGGCCGAATCCACGAAGGTGTCGACGGGCTACGGCTGGCGTTTCAGGAAGCGGAGGGCGCTCTACAGGTCGGAGGCCGCATCCGGGGCGAAGGCCGAACGCATCACTATGCCGACCTCGGTCTCTATCGGCTCCTGCTCGCCCTGAGATCATCGGCGGACCTAGAGGCATATTACGGCGATCTTCTCGGGCCGCTTGTCGAGTATGACCAGCGAAACGCGGGCGATCTCGTGCGGACGCTCGATGCCTACTTTGCGTGCCTGGGCTCGCCCACCGACGCAGCCGAGATGCTCGGCGTGCATCGCAATACGCTGATGTACCGGCTCAAACGAATCGAGGAGATCGCGCGCATCGATCTGTCCGACGCTGAGGCGCGGCTAGCCCTCCACCTCGCCATCCGCGTGGCCGACGTGCTCGGACGCGGCGTCGACTATGGGCGCATCGCCCAATCGAGCTAACGTCGGTTCTGTAGGCGCGCACGTAGGCAGCACGGTGCCCTGCCTGGTACGATCCGCCGGGCGATCGTCCGACCGGGCGTTTCGCACAATTCTGAAGGAGCACGCATGAGCACTACGCCCCCGAAGACCGCCGCGGATGTCGTTGCACTGGCGAAGTCGACCGGTGTCAAGATGGTCGACTGGAAGTTCTGCGACCTGCCTGGCCAGTGGCAGCACTTCTCGATCCCGGTGGGCGAACTCGATGAGGATATGTTCACCGAGGGTCTGGGCTTCGACGGGTCGAGCATCCGCGGGTTCCAGAAGATCCACGAGAGCGACATGCTGCTCATGCCCGATCCGACGACCGCGGTCGTCGACCCGGCGTGCCGCATCCCGACGCTCAGCGTGCTGTGCAATGTGGCGAACCCGGCCGACCGATCGCCCTACACACGCGATCCGCGCTACGTGGCCCAGAAGGCCGAGGCTTACCTGACGAAGTCGGGAATTGCCACCACCAGCTACTGGGGTCCCGAGGCGGAGTTCTTCATCTTCAACAGCATCCGGTTCGACCAGACCTCGCACTCCGGCTACTACTTCATCGATGCCGAAGAGGGCATCTGGAACAGCGGAGCCGAGGGGAGGAACCTCGGTTACCGGCCGCGGACGAAGGAGGGGTATTTCCCCGTTCCGCCGACCGACAAACTGCAGGATCTCCGGTCGGAGATGGTCCTGAAGATGATCGAGTCGGGCCTACAGGTGGAGGTACAGCATCACGAGGTTGCGACCGCTGGTCAGGCCGAGATCGACCTGCGGTTCAATACCCTGGTGAAGATGGCGGATAGTCTCCTGCTCTACAAGTACATCATCAAGAACGTCGCCTATCAGAATGGATACACCGCGACCTTCATGCCAAAGCCGCTGTTCGGCGATAACGGTTCGGGCATGCACGTCCATCAGAGCCTCTGGAAGGACGGCACGAACCTGTTCTGGGACCTGAAGGGGTACGCCGGCCTGAGCGACACGGCGCGCCACTACATCGGGGGGCTTCTGGCCCACGCGCCCGCGCTGCTTGCGATCTGCGCGCCGACGACGAACTCGTATCGCCGCCTGGTACCCGGATACGAGGCGCCGGTCAACCTCATGTACTCGCAGCGGAACCGATCGGCCGCCGTACGCATCCCGGTGTATTCGCAGAGCCCGAAGGCGAAGCGCATCGAGTTCCGATGCCCCGATCCGACGGCAAACCCGTACCTGGCGTTCGCCGCGCTCCTGATGGCGGGGCTCGACGGCGTCAAGAAGAAGATCGAGCCACCGACACCCATCGATCGCGACCTCTACGAGCTCGAGCCGAGCGAGGCGCGCCACATCAAGTCGACCCCGGGCTCGCTTCACGAAGTGCTCGATGCGCTCGAGGCCGATCACGCCTTCCTGCTCGAAGGCGACGTTTTCACGCCCGACCTGATCGAGACGTGGATCGAGTACAAGCGAGAGCGAGAGGCGCAGCAGGTTGCGCTACGACCGCACCCGTACGAGTTCCATCTGTACTACGACATCTAGATCGAGTTCCAGCGCGCTAACGAACCGGGCTCGCCGTACTTCCGGCGAGCCCGGTTCATCCTTTCTGGTCCGGGGAAGGATTCGATGCGCCCGGCGCAGCCGCGTTCAGGCGACGATCTTGGAGATCGGCAGTTCGAGGATGTCTTCGGCTCCGGCCGCCTTCAGTTCGGGGATGAGGAGATTGACACTCGCTTTTATAGCAACGGTCTCGAGCGCATAATAGGGAGACCCGAACAGGCGCGACACGGTTGGGGCCTTCATCGCCGGAAGGACGCCGATCAGGCCGTCGAGTCGGTCCTCCGGCACGTTCATCTTGAGGAGCACCTTCCCGCGCGCCTGCAGCACTCCGTCGAGGAGGGTGGTGATCGCGCCGATGGCGCCGCGCTTGACGGAGTCCTCCCAGGTTGCCACGTTGGCGACGAGGCGTAGCGAACTGGTGACGAGATCGGCGAGGATCACGAAGCCGGCGATGCGCAGCGATCCGCCCGTCTCGGTGATGTCGACGATCGCGTCGGCAAGTTCGGGAATCTTCGCCTCGGTGGCACCGTGCGAGAAGGAGATCACGGCCCGCTTGCCCTGGCTCGCGAAGAACCTCTCGGTGATCGTGGGGAACTCCGTCGCGACGCGCACGCCTTCGGGAAGGTCCGCCACGGCCGCGTAGCCGCGGTTCCCCGGTACCGCCAGCACGACGCGCGTTGTGCCGCCCGCCCGGCCCCCGGGACCCATATCCATCGCGGTGACCACTCGAACATCGGCCTCGAGAACCGAGTGCGTCTCGCAGAGACCAAGATCGAAGTGCCCGCTCGCGACCGCGCCGGGGATCTCCTGCGGTCGGAGGAACTTCACGGCGGTGAATCGGGGGTCCTGAATCGACGCGTTGTAGGCGCGGTCGGACATGCGACGGACGGTGAGGTCGGCTTCCTCGAAGAGTCGCAACGCGAACGGCTCCAGGCTGCCGTTCGGCAGGGTTAGCCTAAGCAAGAGAGATCTCGCGGAAGAAGCAGGAGACCGCGCCCGTGTGGCAGGTTGGTCCGGCCGGGTCGGCCATCACCAGGACGGTGTCTCCATCGCAATCGAGGAGGATCCGTTTTATGCGGAGGACGTCTCCGGACGTCTCCCCCTTTGTCCAGAGGCGATTGCGAGTGCGGCTGTAGAACGTCACCAGGCGGCTCTGGAGGGACCGGCTCCACGCTTCCTGATTCATGAATCCGACCATGAGCACTTGGCCGGACTCGTGGTGCTGGACGACCGCGGGAAGAAGACCATCGAGTTTCGTGAAATCGAGTGTCGCGTCCGTCTCAACCATCACAACCGAACGACTGTAGGAACGCCCATGGGGTGTGTCAACGGAAATCAAGTCAGATGTCCGCGCGCGGACACGCTCGACTTACAGGTTCAGCTTCTCCACGTTCCGGCGCACCTCGGCCGCGGTCCGGTGTAGGGCGGCCTGCTCCTCGACGGTCAACGCGATCTCAACGACCCGCTCCACCCCGGCGGCGCCGAGAACCACGGGAACCCCGACGAAGAGATCGTTGATCCCGTATTCGCCGGTCAGGTAGGCAGAGCAGGGCAGAATGCGCTTGCGGTCGAGCAGGATGGCGTCGACCATCTCGGCGACACCCGCGGAGGGCGCGTAGAAGGCACTGCCGGTCTTGAGCAAATCCACGATCTCCTGACCGCCCTTGCGCGTGCGCTCGACGATCTGCGCGAGTCGATCTGGGCCGATCAGGCGCTGGACGGGTACGCCGCCCACGGTTGTGTAGCTCAGGACCGGCACCATGTCATCCCCGTGCCCACCCAGCACGTACGCCTGCACATCGCGCACCGAAACCTTCAGTTCCTGGGCGAGAAAGGTCCGAAATCGCGCCGTATCGAGGATCCCGGCCTGGCCGACCACGCGCTGTTTCGGCAGTCCACTGCGGACGAGCGCGAGTTGGGCCATCGGATCGAGCGGGTTGTTCACCATCAGGAGGATCGCCTTCGGCGAGTGGCGCACGATCTCCGGGACGTTCTCCTCGACGATCTTCCGGTTCACGGACAGGAGATCATCGCGACTCATCCCGGGGCGGCGCGGCGCGCCCGAGGTGAAGACCACGACATCCGATTCCGCCGAGTCGCCGTAGCTGTTTGTGCCGGAGATGCCGCAGTCGTACCCCTCGACGGGGCCGGCCTCGAGGAGGTCGAGCGCCTTGCCCTGGGGTAGGCCCTCCACGACGTCGTAAAGCACTAGGTCGGCATATCCACGCTGCGCCAGCCTCATTGCGGTTGTGCCGCCCACGTTCCCCGCGCCGACGATCGTGACTTTCTTCCTGGCCCCCATCGTTCTCAGCCTCTCTGCAAGCGTTCGACGACCGCGTCGGCAACCTGAGATGTTCCCACCGCTGTCGGGTCATCCGGACGTGGCTTCATGTCGTAGGTGACGTGCTTCCCCTCGGCGATGATGTCGGTGAGCACCTTCTCGAGGCGATCGCCCGCACCGTGTTCGCCGAGATGCTTCAACATCAGGGAGCCGCAGAACATCAGCGCCATCGGATTCACCTTGTTCTGTCCCGCGTACTTCGGCGCGGAGCCGTGGATCGGTTCGAAGACCGCTCCCTCTTCGCCGATGTTGATGCCCGGCGCGATCCCCAGGCCGCCGACGATGCCCGCAGCGAGGTCGGACACGATATCGCCGTACAGGTTGGGCATCACGAGCACGTCGTACAACTCAGGCTTCTGCACGAGTTGCATGCAGATGTTGTCGACGATGCGGTCCTCGAACTCGATGCCGGCGTTCGCCTGCGCGACCGTCGTGGCCGTGTCCAGAAACAGACCGTCGGAGAACTTCATGATGTTCGCCTTGTGGACGGCTGTGACCTTGCGCCGCCCGTGGCGCCGCGCGTAGTCGAACGCGAACCGCACGATGCGCTCGCTGGCGTGCCGGGTGATGACCTTAATGCTGATCGCCGCATCGTCGCGCAACCGCGGCCGACCGAGTTGCTCCATCGTCGCGATCAGAGTCGCGGTCTCCGGCTTGCCTACGTCGAACTCGATCCCCGAATACATCCCTTCGGTGTTCTCGCGGACGATAACCAGGTCAACGCCCTCAAACTTCGAGCGGACGCCGACGTACGTCTTGCACGGCCGCACGTTTGCGTAGAGGTTGAGCGCCTGGCGCAACCCCACGTTGACGCTGCGAAACCCCTTGCCGATCGGCGTCGTGATCGGACCCTTGAGCGCTACCCTATTGCGCTGGATCGACTCGATGACGCGATGGGGCAGGGGATTTCCCCCCTCCTTCTCGGCCGTCTCCGCGCCCGCGTTCTGGATCTCCCAATCGATCTTCACACTGGTGGCATCGATCGCGCGGCGCGCGGCTGCGGCGATTTCTGGACCCGTGCCGTCCCCGGGGATGAGGGTGACCGTGTACGTCATGCGCTCTTTGCTCCTGTGGTCCTGACGAGGCGCGAGGTCAGCGCTCCTGGATCGGGATGTAGCTCCGACCGCGCTCGCCAAGGTACTCCGCGCGCGGTCGAATCAGACGATTGTGCGTCAACTGCTCCATCACGTGGGCGGACCATCCCGCGATGCGGGAGACCGCGAAAATAGGCGTGAACAGAGCCCCGGGAATGCCAAGCGCGGTGAACGTGGACGCCGAGTAGAAGTCGACGTTGGGGAAGAGTTTCCGGTCGCTCTCCATGACTTTCTCGATTTCGACAGAACTCTCGTAGAGCGACATGTCACCCTGCGCGGCAGCGAGAGCGCGCGACATATCCTTCAGTTCACGCGCGCGCGGATCGTACACCTTGTAGACGCGATGGCCGAAACCCATGATCCGCTGCTTGCGGGCGAGTGCAGCGCGCACCCACGCCGCCGCGCGATCGGGGGTGCCGATCTCGCGGAGCATCTTGATGGCTCCTTCGTTGGCTCCGCCGTGGAGTGGCCCGAACAGCGCGCCGAGCGCCGATGTGATCGCGGAGTGATAGTCGGAGAGGGTCGCCATCGTGACCCGGGCGGCGAAGGTAGAGGCGTTGAACTCGTGGTCGGCGTGGAGGACGAGGCATACGTCGTACACGTGCTCGGAGACCTCGTCCGGCCACTCCCCGTGGAGCAGATAGAGGAAGTTCCCAGCGATGCTGCCCTCGCGCGGCTCAAGGATTGGCAGATCGGCAGACACGCGGTGGATCGCCGCGACGAGGGGACCCATGCGGGCGGTCGCCCGAATCGCCTTGCGGCGCACCGCCTCGATGGAACCGTCGCTCACGTCCTCGTCGTAGATCGCCATCGCGGAGAACGCGGTGCGGAGGATGGCGGTGAGGGGCGCGCTGCGGGGAAAGGAGCGAAGGAGATCCACGATCGGCCCGGGCAGGACCATGTTCGCCTGAATATCCGCGCGGAAGCTCTCCAGCGTGGCGCGATCGGGCAGATCCGCATTCCACAGGAGGCACGTGGTCTCCTCGAAGTTCGAGTTGTGTGCCAGGTCGCGGATGTCGTAGCCGCGATAGATCAGGACGCCGTTGAGACCGTCCACATCGCAAATCGATGACGATGCTGCGACGACTCCTTCGAGTCCACTATCCGCGACGACCATGACCCCCTCCGGAGCGGTTCGCCATTATACCCGTGAGGCGGCTCGAACAATCGCAGTGAACTCGGCGGGCCGCAGACTGGCACCACCGACCAGCGCACCGTCGATCCCCTCCGTGGCGAAGAACTCTGCCGCGTTCGCGGCGGTGACGCTGCCGCCGTACTGCACGCGGAGGCTCTCGGCGGAGTCCGCTCCCCAGAGGCCCTTAACTGACGCGCGGATGGCGGCGATCACCGTTCGCGCGTGCTCGGCGGTCGCGGCACGGCCCGTACCTATGGCCCACACCGGCTCATAGGCAATCACCAGCGACGGATTAGCGTTATGGCCCTCCAACGCTGCCCCTACCTGATTCGCGACCGTTGCCACCGACGCGCCCGCGTCGTAATCGGCCAGGTTCTCACCGACGCAGAGGATCGTTGAGAGACCGTGCGCGCGCGCCGCGGCGAGCCGCCGCCCGACCGTCGCGTCGGTCTCCCCGAAGTACTGACGTCGCTCCGAGTGGCCGACGATGACGTACTGGCAGAGTTCGGCAATCATCGCGGGCGACACCTCGCCGGTGAAGGCGCCCTTCGGTTCCCAGTGGAGGTTCTGCGCGCCCAGCCTGAGGTGAGAACCTTCGATCGCCCGCGCGACATCGGCCAGCCACACGAAGGGCGGGCACAGGACCCGATCGACATCCTCCAGCGGCCCGAGCGCGCCGACGAGATCGGCGGCGAGCTGGCGCGCCTCCGCGCGCGTGGTGTTCATCTTCCAGTTGCCAGCGACGATCGGACGACGTGCCATCAGACCTCCAGTGCGGCGATACCGGGGAGCGCCTTCCCCTCGAGAAACTCGAGCGAGGCGCCGCCACCGGTCGAAACGTGGGTCATCCGATCGGCCAGACCTGCCGACTCGAGCGCCGCGACCAGGTCGCCACCACCGACGATCGATTGGGCCGAGCTCGCGGCGACACGCTTGGCAACCGCGCGGGTTCCCGCGGCGTAGGGCGGCCGCTCGTAGGCGCCCAGCGGACCGTTCCACACGATGGTCCGCGCCGAGGCGATTGCGGGGGACCACGCTTCGACCGTTGCCGGCCCCACGTCGAATCCGGCGAAATCGTCCGGTACTTCGGCCGCCGATACGATGCGGGTCTCGGCCGCGTCGATGGAGAGCGCGGCGACCGCATCGGTGGGTAGCGCCAGGCGGGACCCTGCCTCGGCAAGGATCTCCCGAGCAACCTCGTACGCGGCTGGCTCCACCAGCGAGCGACCGATCCGGCCGCCACGGGCGGCGATGAGGGTAAGGGCCATCGCCCCGCCGATGCAGAGCGTATCGACGACGCCGATCAAATTGCGCACGATGTCGATCTTGGTGGAGATCTTGGCACCGCCCACAATGCCGACGAGCGGTCGTGCCGGGTCGTGCAGGACGGAGGAGAGCGCCGCGATCTCGCGCTCCATGAGCAGGCCTGCCGCCGCCGGGATGTGCGCCGCCACCCCGACCGTCGATGCGTGGGCGCGGTGTGCCGTGCCAAAGGCGTCGTTGACGAAGACATCCGCCAGCCGCGCCAGGTCCGCCGCGAATGCAGGGTCGTTCTTCTCCTCCTCGGCATAGAAACGGACGTTCTCCAGGAGCAGGACGTCGCCGGGTTGAGCGCGGGCAGAGGCGATGCGCGGTTCCTCCCCGGCGCAATCCCCAACGAACAGCACCGGGCACAGAGCCAGTTCAGACAGGCGCCGCGCGACGGGGGCAAGAGTGAAGCGCATGTCCCGTCTGCCCTCCGGCCGCCCCAGGTGCGAACAGAGCAGCGTGATGGCGCGTGCCTCGCGCAGATAGGCGAGCGTGGGCAGCAGGGCGCGGAGACGGCTGTCATCCCCGATCGCACCGTAGGCATCGATGGGGACGTTGAGATCGGCGCGCACGAGGACGCGCTTCCGCGCGACGTCGAGATCGCGGAGGCTACGCCTCAAAGACCGCGCCGCGCGATGAACGCGACAAGATCGGCCACGCGGCAGGAGTAACCACACTCGTTGTCGTACCAGGCCATCACCTTGAGCATTCGCCCGTCCATCACCATCGTGAGCGATGCGTCGACGATCGATGAGGCGGTGTGACCTCGGAAGTCGCTGGAGACAAGGGGTTCCTCCGTGTAGGCGAGGATCCCCCTCATCGAGCCCTCGGCCGCGTCGCGAAGCGCGGCATTGACCTCCTCCGCGGTCGTGTCCCGCTCGAGATCGGCGGTGAAGTCGACGACCGACACCGTCGGCGTGGGCACCCGGATGGCCATGCCGTGGAAGCGGCCTTTGAGTTCCGGAATCACCAGCGCCACAGCGCGGGCGGCGCCGCTCGACGTCGGGATCATATTCGTGGCCGCCGCGCGTGCGCGACGCGGATCGTCGTGCGCAACGTCCAGGATCCGCTGGTCATTTGTATACGCATGTACGGTTGTCATGAGACCTCGCGCGATGCCGAACCGCTCGTGCACGACCTTCGCAACCGGTGCCAGGCAGTTCGTCGTGCAGGAGGCATTCGAGATGATTTGATGGCGCGATGGGTCGTAGGCGCCATCGTTCACGCCTAGCACGATGGTGAGGTCCTCGTTCCGGGCCGGCGCGGTGATGATCACCTTTTTCGCTCCGGCTCCGAGGTGAGCCCGCGCTTTGGCGCCATCGGTGAAACGGCCTGTTGACTCAATGACGATGTCCACCTTCAGGTCGCGCCACGGCAACATCGAGGGATCCCGTGCGGAGAGGACACGAATCGCGTGGCCATCCACGACGATGCTGTCGGCGGTCGATTCGACCGAGCCCTGGTAAGGGCCATACGTCGAATCGTATTTGAAGAGGCGGGCGTTATCTCCCACCGAGGTCAGATCGTTGACCGCCACGACCTTCACGCTGCCGTGGTGGTGTTCGAACAACGCTTTCGTGACCTGGCGGCCAATCCGGCCGAAACCGTTTATCCCTACGCGAACCGTCATTCTCTCTCCTTATGTCACACGCGGAAGGCGGCCCGCCCCGGCCATTGGGCATCTTCGCCCAGGGTATCTTCGATGCGCAGCAGTTCGTTGTATTTTGCCACCCTTTCACCGCGGGACGGAGCGCCTGTCTTGATCTGACCTGCGTTCGTCGCCACGGCCAGATGCGCGATGGTCACATCCTCCGTCTCACCGGATCGATGGGAGACCACCGCGGCCCAACCGGCGCGGTGCGTCATCGCGATCGCGTCCATCGCCTCGGTGAGCGTGCCGATCTGATTGACCTTCACGAGCGTGGCGTTCGCGCTCCGCTCGCGGATGCCCCGGGCGATCCGATCGACGTTGGTCACAAAGAGGTCATCACCCACGAGCTGGACTCGTGTTCCGACTTTCGCGGTGAGTTTCGCCCAGGCGGCCCAATCATCCTCTGCGAGAGGATCCTCTATCGAGATGATCGGGTATTTCGCGACCCACTGTTCGTACAGCGCGACCATCTCCTCACCGTCGAGGGTGCGCCCTTCGCGGTTCAGGTGATAGGCGCCGTCCCGATAGAGCTCGGTTGCCGCGGCATCGATCGCGATGAGACAGTCCTCGCCCGGCCGATAGCCCGCCTTCTCGATGGCGGTGAGGATCACCTCGATCGCGGCGGAGTTGGACGGTAGGCTGGGCGCGAATCCACCTTCATCGCCGACACCGGTGGCGAGCCCCCGCCCGTGGAGAACCGCCCGGAGCGCGTGGAAGACCTCCGCCCCCATGCGCAATCCCTCCGAGAACGTCGGAGCTCCGGCGGGCATGACCATGAACTCCTGCAGATCGGTCGAGTTCTCCGCGTGTCGCCCGCCATTGAGGATATTGAGCATGGGTACGGGAAGAGTCCTCGCCGCCGCGCCGCCGATGTAGCGATAGAGCGGTATACCGAGAAAGTGCGCGGCCGCGTGCGCAGTCGCCATCGAGACGCCC
The DNA here is from genome assembly GCA_016875715.1 of Chloroflexota bacterium. Lineage (GTDB taxonomy): Bacteria > Chloroflexota > UBA6077 > FW602-bin22 > FW602-bin22 > VGOZ01. The sequence goes on from VGOZ01000046.1 coordinate 17,953, forward strand.
AGGAGCGCATTCGCACCCAGGTGGGACTTCGTCAGCGTGCCGTCGATCTCGCGCAGAGTTCGGTCGATCCCCACCTGATGCAGGCTATCGGCACCGTTCAGTGCGGCCGCGATCGCGCCGTTGATGTGGTCGACCGCCCTTCTTACACCCAGGCCGCGGAAGCGACCGCGGTCGCCATCACGCAGTTCGAGCGCTTCGTGCGCGCCCGTGGACGCACCGGACGGCACCGCGGAGCGCCCGACCGTGCCATCGGCAAGCGTCACCTCGACCTCGACGGTCGGGTTTCCCCGCGAGTCCAGAATTTCTCGGCCGCGGATCGCGTCGATCGGCATCGAGCTCACGCTGTTATCACCCCTCAGAGTACGAGTGCGAACATCACGTCGGCGACGTTCGTGTTGGTCGGTCCGGTCTTGATGTGATCGCCGAGACGTTCGAAGAATGTATAGCTGTCGTTATCGGCGAGTGCCGCGGAGGCGCTGAGTCCGATCTGTCCAGCACGCGCCATCGTCGTACCGTCGACCATCGCGCCCGCCACGTCAGTTGGCCCATCGACGCCATCGGTCGTGAAGGCGATCACGTGGGTGTCGGCGAGGTCGGCGATCTTTGAGGCGGCCGCCAGTGCGAACTCCTGAGCTCGGCCACCTCGACCGCGACCCCGTACGGTGACGGTCGTCTCACCAGACACAATGACACAGGCGGGGCGGGCGACCGGCGTACCGGTCATCGCCACTTCCCGTGCCACCGCGCCCAAGAAGGTCCCTGCCTCGCGCGCCTCTCCCTCGACGAAGGTTGTGAGGAGGAGCGTGTTCAGGCCGCGGCTCTGAGCCCGGCGGGCGAGCGCGCGCGCGGCGATCTCGTTACTCCCGACAACGACATTGTGGACGCGCTGGAAGATGGGGTCGCCCGTCTTGGGCGTCTCGGGGACGTCGCCCCGTATTCCGGCATCGAGATGCGCCTGTATCGACGACGGCACCTGTCCCAGAAGCCCGTGCGACTCCAGGGCAGCGCGCGCGTCGGCGAAGGACGTCTGGTCGGGCGCGGTGGGACCGCTCGCTATGGTATCGATCGGCGATCCCACCACGTCGGAGAGGATCAGGCCGCAGACTTCGGCCGGTGCCGCTGCCCGCACAAGGCCACCGCCCTTCACGCGCGACAGGTGCTTTCTCACGGCGTTGATCTCGGTGATGGTGGCGCCGGAACGCAGTAACTGGTTTGTGAGACGCCTCTTATCGGCGAGCGTCACCCCCAGGATGGGCGCCACCATGAGCGCTGACCCACCGCCCGAGATCAGTGCCAGGATGAAGTCGCGGCGACCGGCGCGCGCGCAGAGATCAAGGATCGATTGCGCCGCCTCGACGCTCCGGTCGTCCGGAATCGGATGGCCCGCCTGGATGGTCCGCACGCGCCGAAGGGGAACGGTCTGCCCGTAGCGCACCGAGATCACGCCATCGGCCAGGCGATCCCCGACGATCTCCTCGATCGCCTGCGCCATCGGCGCCGCGGCCTTCCCGGCACCGACCATGTAGATATGATCGATCTCGCGGAGGTCGTAGGCCCTGCGATCGATCGTCAGGATGTCGCCATCGCGACGGACGTGCTCTCGAACCGCGGCGGCGGGCTCGACTGCGGCCAGCGCCGCTCGGACGAGATCCATCGCCATCGATTGCATCGCGCGGCGGTCGTGCGGCGGAGTCTCAGACAACGTGTGTGTTCCGGGGCCGGAGTCTGCCCCGCACGCGGAGCGGCTGAAAGTCTATCACGCCCCAGTAAGATTGCCGGCGTGACCGAGCCGATTTACCTCGATCACGCGGCGACGACGCCGATCGCCCCCGAGGTGCTCGATGCGATGCTCCCGTTCCTGCGGGACGAGTTCGGAAATCCGTCCAGCATTTACGAGCTCGCTCGGGGGGCACGTCGCGCCCTGGATGACGCGCGTGAGTCCGTCGCCGAGATCCTCGGCGCGCGACCCGGCGAAATCGTCTTCACCTCGGGCGGAACGGAGAGCATCAACCTCGCGCTGAAAGGCCGGTGCGGGGCGGCGGGACCGAAGAAGCCCCACATCGTCACCTCCTCGGTGGAGCATCTCGCGGTACTGAACACCTGCGCGTATCTCGAACGGCACGGTTTCTGGACCACGCACGCGCCGGTCGATCGCCACGGCCAGATCGACCCGGAGGCGGTCCTCGCCGCGGTCGCACCGGAGACGGCGGTCGTGAGCCTCCAGCACGCGAACAACGAGATTGGGACGATCCAGCCGATCGAGCGCCTGGCTCGCGCGCTGCGGGAGCGCGGCGTGCCGCTGCACGTCGATGCCTGCCAGTCGGCCGGGACGTTGCCGATCGACGTCGAGAGGCTGGGCGTCGACTTCCTGAGCCTGACAGCGCACAAAATGTATGGCCCCAAGGGGATCGGGGTGCTGTACACCCGCAGAGGAGTCGCCTATCACCCGACCGCGCACGGCGGATCGAATGAACGCGGACGACGCGCGGGTACGGAGAATGTTCCGGGCGTGGTAGGACTTGCTGCGGCGCTACGCCTGGCCAGCTCGGGACGCGATGCGAACAATGCATATCTGGGCGCGCTGGCTTCCACACTGATCGACGCGATCCTGGCGCGGGTCGCGGGTGCGCGTCTCACCGGGCATCCGCGGGATCGACTCCCCAACTTCGCGTCCTTTGTCATCGAGGGCATCGAGGGCGAATCGATGCTCCTCGCGCTCGATGCACGTCGGGTGTACGCCTCGAGCGGGGCGGCCTGTACCTCCGGCACGTTGGATCCGTCGCATGTGCTCACCGCCATTGGACTCCCAGCGGATCTGGCGCACGGCAGCCTGCGGATGACCGTCGGACTGACCAATACACCGGAGCAGATCGAGCGGGCCATCGAGCATCTTGTGGCGGTCGTCGAACGCTTGCGAGCGTTGGGCCACCGGCGATGAGCGGCCGCCTGGCGGGACGATCCGCGCTGGTCGCCGGTGCGGGCTCGCGATCCGAGGAGCTCGGGAACGGGCGAGCGACGGCGATCCTGTTCGCGCGCGAGGGCGCCCGTGTGCTGTGCGCCGATCAGAGCCTGGATCGAGCGCAGGCGACGGTGGATCTGATCTCCCGCGAGGGCGGCGTCGCCCGGGCCGCCCAGGCCGACGTGAGCCGTTCCGAGGATTGCGCCCGCCTGGCTCGTGAGGCGGAAGAAACCTACGGTGCGCTGCGCATCGCCCATTACAACGTCGGGATCGAGGCGCGATCGCCGCTCGATCGGCTGACTGACGAAGAGTGGACGCGGGTCCTCGACGTGAACCTTACCGGCGCGATGCAGTTCGCCCGCGCGGTGGCGCCGCGTCTGGTCGCGGCGGGCGGCGGAGCGCTCACCTTCGTCTCGACCATCGCGGCGCTGCGCACAACTCCGCTGACCGCGTACGCGGCGTCGAAGGCGGGGCTCCTCGGCCTGGTCGTCTCGCTCGCGGGCCAGCTCGCGCCGGGCCGCGTGCGCGTCAACGCGATCGCGCCGGGTCTGATCTACAGCGCGATGGTCGCGGGCGGGATGAATCCCGAAACGCGAGAGAGGCGCCGGCTGGCCGCGCCGATTACCGACGAGGGCACGCCGTGGGACGTCGGATGGGCAGCGGTCTTCCTCGCGTCGGACGAGGCGCGGTGGATCACGGGGCAAACCCTGGTGGTCGATGGGGGATTCACCATCGCGACACGCGATTACGCTCTGTAGAGCGACCGGTGGCTGCCGAGCCTGGATTCGAACCAGAATCAGAGGATCCAAAGAGGCGCGCCAGCACACGCACAGGCGAAGGTCTATATTGCGCCGCGCCGCTTGCGCCGTGGATTGGGCAGAACGGATCGCAGCGGTGGTTCGGGCAGGGGAGGGCAACTACCCCGCGTGGGAAGACGGGTTGTCGCGGCTGTCGTGGAGCACAACGGAAGGTTCCTGGTGTGCCAGCGGCCGCTCCAGAAGCGGCACGGAGGGCTCTGGGAGTTCCCGGGAGGGAAGCTCGAAGATGGGGAGGACCTCGCCCAGGCAGCGCGCCGCGAGTTGGCCGAAGAGCTCGCTCTCGAAGTGCTCGAGGTCGGCGGGGTGCGCTACTCCCTGAGCGACGCTGGGTCGGTCTTCACGATCGAGTTCGTCGACGTCCGCGTGTCGGGTGTGCCCAACCCGTTCGAACACCTTCAGGTGGAATGGTGCACCCCTGCCGAGTTGCTGGAGATGCCATTGGCGCCGAGTGACCGGCGTTTCGCCGAACGCCTCGCGGGCGCACCGTGACCCAAACGAGCACGAGTCCGCGCGCCTTTGGCTGCTACATCTCGAAGAGGAGCCGCTCTAACTGGGACGTCTGCCGGACCGAGAAGCTCTGGGGCTTCACGAAGAAGGCGTTCACCGGCCTCGCCCAAACCGTCAAACCTGGCGACTACCTTTGGTTCTTGGTCGGCCGCGATACCGGCGGAGTGGAAGTCGTCGCGCTTTCCCAGGCGGCCACCGCTCCCCAACCGGTCGGGCTCGGGGAGAGCGCACCGTGGGAAGACGGCCGCGACTACGCGGCGACGCTGCCCGTGAAATTCCTGCACTTGTTCGACCGTGCCACGGTCCTGCGATTCCCAAGAGGCTCGGGGCGAAAGATCAACCCTGAAACGCGCATCGACGCACTGGAACTACAGAAGGGGTTCTTTCCGCTCGACGTTGCGCGCCACGATCGGCTGACGGAGGTCGTCGGCCTCGGCGACTCGACAAAACGAGTGGCTCCTGACGACGATCCGGACGAGGTGGTGCTCCCGCCTGATCCGGAAGTACCCCGCTACTGGTTGGTGACCCAGGGCCGGACGTACTCGAAGGAGCGCTCGGGTGGCTACCTCTGGGCTCCGCAGACCGGAAAGCACGGTCGCGCTCTGCGCTACCACACCAGCCTCCTCGAGGTGCAGCCTGGCGACAAGATCGTCCACTACGCCAACGGCGAGGTCCGGGCCGTCAGTGCGCCCGATGCGCACGCCGTGGCGGCGGAGCGTCCAGAAGAGCTCCCCGCGGACGCGTGGAGGTTGTCCGGCTACCGGCTGGACATTCAGTACCACGAGCTGGTCACGCCGTTCGCGTTGGTCGAGATCCCTCTGGAGCTGAGAAAGGAGGAGGCCGCGCGCCACCCCGAACCTGGGACCAGCCCCTTCAACAAGAACGGAACCGTCGCGCAGGGATACCTCTTCCCCCTGTCCAATGACTTTGTCCGGAACTTGATCAAGCTGCGACCTGCGGACTTGGGCGAGCTCCTGGCCTACTCCGGACCACCGCGGGTCCCCCTCCCACCGACGACACGGGAGGCCATCGTCCACGCCATGAGGTCGTTCGACGCCAGAGAGCGTGTACCCACCTGGCCCGGGTGGGCGCTCCGCCCGAACGAGCGCTGGGGCATCCGTTTCGAGGACCGGTTATATCCCGTCAAGCGCATCGTCTCGGCGGTCACGCGCGTGCCGGTGAGCCGGTTCAGTGGCGGCATGCAACACGCCAACCGATACGTCGAGGGGTATGGATTCGAGGTCCGACGGCTGGAGGCGCCCGCACCGGCTGTCGAGCCAGCTGTGCCGGACCTGCAGGCGGTCGCAGCCCGCGTGAAGCAAGTGGCTGCCGGTCTTTTCCTCGAACCGCCGAATTACCTCGACGACGTTCTGGACCTGCTCATCGACCGGCGCCAGGTCATTTTCTACGGGCCTCCGGGAACGGGCAAGACCTACATCGCCCGCAAGTTGGCGGAAGCCTGCGCGGGGGCCAAAGACCGTGTGACGCCAGTCCAATTCCACCCGTCCTACAGCTACGAGGACTTCGTGTGGGGCTACAGACCAAAGGCGGACGGCACCTTCCGGCTGGAGGACGGCCCACTCTTGGTAGCGGCGCGCGCCGCGCGCGAGCAGCCCGGCGAAATCCATGTGATCCTGATCGACGAATTCAACCGGGGCAACATCGCCAAGGTCTTTGGCGAGCTCTACTACCTGCTCGAGTACAGGGATGAGGACCTGCAGCTCCAATACGGACGCCAGGAGAAGTTCAGGCTACCGAAAAACCTCTGGTTCATCGGGACGATGAACGCGGCCGACCGCTCGATCGCGCTGCTGGACGCGGCGCTGCGCCGGCGCTTCTACTTCGTCGAGTTCTTCC
>VGOZ01000047.1 GCA_016875715.1 Chloroflexota bacterium
GTCCGGTGGGTAGCCACCCCCTCCAATCTCAGTCTCCCGGAGTAGCGTCTTCGTCCCATCGGGTCCCACTGCGAGATAATGGAAACGCCGGGCGAGGGAGTCATTCGACGCGCGGGCCCAGGATGTCGAAACGATCAATTCCTCACCGGCGGACAGTTCGTCGGGAACGGGAGAGTGACAGTGCAGCGTCATAGCGCCCAGCCGCACGCGAGGGCACGTGCCAAAGTCCGGCACGTGGAGGGGATCGCTCGGCGCCTCGACAACGACGGATGCCAGGGATACCTGCGTCTGGCCGGGTGATGCGAGGACGGACATCGGCTGCGGTCGCGCGCGGTCGTAGATCTGAGCGGTGAGTTCGTAGGTACCTGGTGGGGTTCCCGACGGAACGCGAAAAACCAGCGGCCCACCCACGACACGCCCTACCGTCCAGCGCATCGTCGGGTGCCGGTCTTCGCCCAAACGATGGTCGTCCTCGCTCCAGTGAATGGCATCGCGTCTGAGACGATACGAGACGGCGATGTCGGCGGTCATCGGGCGCGTGATGCGCCAGTACGCACGACCTGGGATCAACCGGCCGGGCTGCGTCACAACCGCGGGATCCAGATCGAGGCCCATCAGTTCGACGCCCCCATCGAACGGGACATGGAGTGAGCGCGATGGGACGCGCTGGGCGCCGACGGGGAGAATGGTCTCAAGGGAGAAAACCTGGATCTGGTGACCGCGCAACCCGGGGTCGGGCAGATCGAGCCGGCTGAGCTCCTCCGTCAGCAGGGCTCGGATGCCTCCGGAGGGGTCCGCCCACTCGATGTTCCAGCCAACAACCCATAGTCGGCGATGACCTGCGGCGATGAGGGCGTTGATCTCGCCGGCCGCAAAGGCGATGTCATCGGTGGGTCCAAGTCCCCGTCGAGGCAGCGCGCCTCGGGCGTAATAGTCGAATGCCGGCGACCAATCGATGAGCAAGAGCGCGACATCTCCGGGCCGATAGTTCTCGGTGAGGAAGCGAACCACTACCCGCGCGTCGTCCTTGGCGTATCGGTCAGCGTGGAGGACAGATTGCGCCTCATACGCGGAAGGTCCGAGAACCAGAGCGCTGAGGATGATCAGCAGGGCGTCCTTCACGCGCTGTGACCCGGCCGACAGGAACCGAGCACTTTGATAAATCGACGCCGCCACGAGAACGAGGAACGGCGCGATCACCGAGATCAGGTAGCGGTCGGCGAACTTCGGGTTCCGCGCGATGATGAAGTAGAGACACAGGACGGGGATCACGACGACCGCGGCGACAAAGATGACCCTCGGCTCCGGACGACGCACCAATCGGATCCCGCCGAGAAGAAGCCCGACGATCGCGGCCACCGAGAACCCCACCAGGATCATCATTTGGCCCGAGCCGGTTCCCGTGAACCCGGCGAGAAAACTCCGCAGGGCTGTCTCGACGATGGTGCCGAGGCTGATCGTGCCCGCCCAGAAGTCCGGCGACGCCTCGAGCCGCCTGTACTGCCCAACCAGTGCACCGAGCCACGGAAGGAACGCCACAGCCGACGCGGAGAGGGCCAGGGCGAACGCCCTCCCATACGTTCTCCGCCAGACGAGGACGAATGTAGCGTGCGCGATGAAGGTGAGAACGGCCAGATAGTGCGTGTAGAGAGCCGCGGACATCGTCAGCCCGTAGGCCATCCATAGCCGCTGGGACGATGCACACTCCGCTCGTAACAGGATGAGCGATGCGAGAGCGGTCAGCGCGGCGAGCAGCGCGTACATGCGCGCTTCCTGACCATAATAGAGCAAGAATGGTGATACTACGCTGAGACTGAGCGCGGCAATCGCCACAGATCGATTCCCAGGAAACACGTGGCGCGCCATCGCATAGGTCAGCGCACTTACAAGAACTGAGAAGATTGCTGACGGAAACCTCAATGCCATCTCGGATGCCCCGGCGACGAAGCGCCACCCCCACAGCATCACGTAGTAGAGTGGTGGATGAAGATCACGATCGATCAGCGTCGTGATCATGACGGGCAGGCCATCGCTCGAGAACGCGTAGCTGATCCCTTCGTCCAGCCAGAGACTCTTAGCGCCGATCTCCCAGAGGCGTAGGCCGAACGCCGCCGCCAGTTGGCCCCCGATGAGGATCGGGGACGCAAGCCCACCGGTGAGATGACGAGCCGGGATCGGCTGCCGATCGGCGGTGGGAAGCGCGGCCCCGGCCAGTGATGACTTCATGTGGCCGTGCGAAGACCCGACGTCCGCACCTTGCCTACGAGCCCGAGCATCAGGGCGCCAAGCAGGCTCATCAGGCTGACCGCGCCGCCTATCCAGTAACGGTCCATTTTCAGTTCAAGGTTGACCTCATGCGTACCCGCGGGGATGGCGACCCCGCGAAAGGCGTGGTTCACGATCAGGATCGGGGTCTCGACTCCGTCGACCGAAGCCCGCCAGGCCGGATACCATGCATCGGCAACGACAAGTAGCGCATTACCCGATGCATCGGTCTGGATCGTCACACGGGTGGGGGAGTAGGCGAGAATCCGTGTCTCCGGACGGGGCACGCCTGGCGCGATTCGAATCGCCGGCTGCATCTCGACGATCGCCGTATCTCCTGGATGAATGGTGTCGTCCAGCGTCGCTCGCAACGATTGAGACGGGTCGACGACGCGGACATCACTGACCGCCCATACCCTTGGAAGGGAGAATGGCACCGCGTACGTCGATAGGGTCGACGACCGATGGCGCTCCTCCAGACCCGGATCCTTACGCGCCTCGTCATCGATCAGGAACTTCGTGTTCGTCAGCTGCCAGATGCGCCACTCCGCACCGGAGTTCAGGAGATCGCGCATCCGCCGAATCTGGATGGGGCCATCGCCGGTGGTCATCTCGGCGTTCAGGATGATCCCCCAGTTAGGCGGAAGCAGACGGTCGGCGCCAGTGCGCACGCGGAAAGGCTCTCCATCAGTTCGCGCGGCATCCATCGCCTCGCGCACGCCAGGGCGCAAGTTCGGGTCGATCGCAGTCTGGCGCCGGTTCGCACCGGAGCTGAAGAGGTCGAACGCAATGACGATGAGGAGCGTCGCGACGAGGACGCGGGAGCCGCGATGAATGCCGATGCGCGCCGCGACAAACAGCAATCCGATCACGAGAGATAGGAGCACCGTGGCGTCGAGAAGCTCATCCAGAGGGTTTGGTTCGATCCTGCGATTGACGGTCCACGCGATGAGAACGCCAGCCAAGAAGAGAACCGATGCCAGCCCGGCGTAGCCGAACCACCGCTCCAGTAGCGTGGTCGCGCGCTCGTTCCTCTGGATGCGCTCCAGTCCGTACGCCGCGAGAACCGCGGCGGCCAGGTTCCAGATCACGATCAGCCGCTCCTGATCGCGAAATGCGCCCCATAGCGGGAGCCCAAGGAACAGGAGGTCATAGGCGAACAGGTTGCCTCCCACAGAGAGGATCAGAGACAGCACCGCGGCGAGAGCAAAGAATGGGATCGCTCCGCGCCACGTGTGGAGTGCCGCGGCGATCAGTCCGAGCGCACCGATGCCCACATAGAGCGCCCGCTCTTCTCGCCAGCCGGGCACGAGGACGCCGGGCAGTGCCCGGATGCTGTAGCCATACGCCGCGTCGTCGTAGGGGAGCCGATCCCTGGTGGAGACGGAGACGAACTCCATTCCAGGCAGGATCTGAATCGCGGCGACACCCAGTCCAAGCCCGAACACCACGGCAATTGATAGGAGAGTCGCGCCCCAGGGAATGAGAGCGGCGCGGCTTCGCGCCACGGCGTATGCAGCACCGAAATAGAGGCCGAACACGGCGGTCTGGGTGTGACCCGCCACGAATAGAGTTCCAACCAACAGTACGGTGATCGGTGCCAGCCGGCCCCGCCAGCCGCGCCCCCAGGTCGCCTCCACCGCCCAGAGGAGCCAGGGGATCCAGGCAGCCGTGCGCAGGATCGCGAGTTGCTCAATGGGATACGACGTCAGGAACCCGCCGAAACCAAAGACCAGTCCCGCCACCAACGAGGGGGGTCTTCCGAGACCAAGGCGGCGACACAGGAAGAAGGCACCCAGCGCAGCGATCGCCAGGTGTAGCGGTATCTCCAACTGGAGTTCCCGGTAGCCGAGACCATTGCGACCGAGGATCGTGGCGATCCCGGTGGATACCGGGTAGAAGAGCGCAACCTGGGGGTCCGCTCCGAACGGGTACCCGGAGAAGACGTGAGGATTCCATAGGGGCAACCTCCCCTGGCTAACCTCCCGACCCACCAGAGTCGCCCACGGGAAGAACTGGTCACTGAAATCACCCGCGCGGATCCATCGACGATCGGGCACCACCGGAGTCCAGAGACGCCAGGTGAAGACCAGCGCCAGGCCGAAGGCGCCGGCACTCAGCCCGATGAACTCCATTGCATTGCGGACAACGTGCCTCAATCGCGCGATCCGGGCCAGCAAGCGCCGGTCGGTGACCGCCGGTAGAGGCCCGTCTCTCCATACGCCGCAAGCGTGGCTCGGCCGATCGCGTCCCACGTGAACGCGGGCGCTACACTCGTGGCCCCGTCACGAAGCCGGTCGCGCGAAGCCGAGTCCGCGGCGAGCTCAGTCACGGCATCTGCCAGTGTGACTCGATGTGCCGGGCGATCGATCATCCATGCTGACTCCCGGTGGACCAGAATCGGCAGGCCTCGCGCAATCTCGGTCGCGGCTGGGCGAGTCACGATCGTCGGACGACCGTGGCAGATCGCGGCGACCAGCGAGCCGTGTCGAAGGCTCGCGCCTGATCGGAACGGCAGAGCCATCATGTCTGTAGCCTGCAGCCAGAGTGAGACTTCGCGGGCCGACAGGTACCCCGTCCAGTGCACGCGATCGCGGGAATGACTCTGACTCAGGCGTCGACGGATGTCGCGGACGTATTCCTCGTCGGTCGAAGAGCCGACGCGACGTGATGCGCCAATGAAGACGAGTCGCAGGCGAGGATCGCGGCGAGAAGCATCGTCGAACGCCGACGCCAATTCATCTACGCCCTTCCACTCGTTGAGGAATCCGAAAAAACCGACCAGGACATCGGTGGCTGTCGCCCTCGCCGCGAGCCTGCAGGCAGCGATCTCAACCGCATCCGGGCGAACGCGGGGGATATTGCTTCCGATCGGAATGCACTCGGTGCGCGCCGGACGACCGTAGCGGGCCACGCCTTGCCAGTCCTCGTGATTCGTCACGACAACGCAATGCGCCGACTGGAGCAGGAGCGACAGCGCACGCCCGCGCAAAGGTCGCATCCCCGGGCCAATGCGCGGTTCGTGGAGATCGTGGAACGTGACGACCACGCGGGCTCGCGGATGAATGATCCGACAGACCAACGGCAACAGACTCGGAAAGGGCTGGTGATCGAACGCGCCCGCCTGATACTGGATGTGGACAACGTCGGGATCGAGGCGAACAACCGCGCGGAGCAGTTCAGCCCATCCCAGCAGGGGCGGACGCGTCGCAAGCGGCCGTAGTATGCCCACCGGAGACTCCACCGCCTGGCCGCCGACTCGTGACGCGCGCGTGGCAACCGCGCACCGCGCTCCGAGGCGCTCAAGTTGCTCCGCCAGGCACGCGGTATAGGCCCCCACCCCTCCTGGTTCCGGGGCGTACTCGCCGGTCACAAACAGGACGTGTGGCCGGCGATTCAATGGAGACGCCTGACACCAATCAGGTGCCCGATCACGGCACGATACTGGGTCGATCGCGCCAGACGTAGCGCCCGGTTTCGGGGTGAGAGCACGTACTTTGCGCCTTCCTCCACCAGCAGCGCCGCGAAGTGCCCGATGGTGGCACATCGGAGCAGAGTCGCGGTGCCGGAGCCAAAGTACTTCCGCACATAGCGGAATCGACTCTCGTGAAACAGAAGATCGCGCCTCAAGGTGTCCTGGCGGCTCGACTGGCCTTCGACGTGGACGACCTCTGCCGTCGGAGCATAGCGTGTCCGCCAGCCCAGTAACCGCAGTCGATGGCAGAGATCCACCTCCTCCGAGTACATGAAGAATCCCTGGTCGAAGAGACCCGCCTCAGCGAGCGCCTCGCGACGGACGAGCATGCAGGCACCGGAGACCCAGTCGACCACCTGCTCCTGTTCATCAGATCGATCCCGGACGAAGAACCTGCGCACGACTGCGCCAGTCCCCGGCAGTCTCTGGAAGACCGTACTCTCAACAAACGGAGTCAACCTTGTAGGGAATCTGCGGCGCGACGACTGTGTCGAGCCGTCGGGATTCAGAAGGCGTGGGCCGACCATGCCGCAGCGCTCATCACTGGTCATGACGCGTGCCATCTCGTTCAGCGCTCCCGGCCGCAGCTCCGTATCGGGATTCAACAAGAGCAGCAGTGGCTGCACGGAAATGCGCAGACCCCGATTGTTGCCTCGGGTGAAGCCCAGATTCGCGGGATCACCGAGAACGCGTACCAGCGGAAACGACGCCCTTACAGCTTCGACAGTTCCATCTCCGCTACCGGCGTCGACGATCGTGACTTCGACCGCACCGCTGTAGCGATCGCGCTCGGATTCGATCGACCGCAAACACGCCGCGAGTAGGTCTCGGCTATTTCGACTGACTATGACGATCGCGATCGCTGGCTTCAGGGGCGAACCTCGCGCTCCTTCGCTCGTCGCCACAATCCGAGACGCTCGTGCTCCGGAATCGCGTCGAGCCTCATCGTACCGTCGCCCAACAGGGCCTCCATCTGCTGGAATCGGCCGCGGAACTTCGCTAGAGACCGATCGAGCGCGCGCTCGGCATCAATCTCGAACACATTTGCGACCGCGCAGACCATCAGCAACAGGTCGCCCGTTTCCATCTCACGTTCGGCTGCGGTCGCTGCCTGGACCTCATCGACCTCCTCTCGGAGCTTCGCCCAGAGTCCCTCCTGCGAGTCCCAGACGAAGCCGAAGCTCATCGCGCGAGCGAGCACGGCTTGAGTAGCGCTCAACCGCGGCAATGCGCGCGAAGGGGCATCGCCCAGGCGACCGCGCACTGCCCCCTTGCGCTCCGCGATCTTGATGCGCTCCCAGTTACTCAGGACCTCGGCAGTCCCACTCACACGGACATCACCAAAGACGTGCGGATGGCGGCGGATGAGTTTGTCGACGATGCCTCGCGTGACGTCCTCAAGTGTGAAGTGCCCGCCCTCCTCGGCAATCTGGGCCTCGAGCAGGAGGTTCATCATCACATCCCCGATCTCCTCGGCCACGTGCGTCCAGTCACCAGCATCCGGCGCATCCTCAATCGCATCGACGACCTCGACGACCTCCTCCCGCAAATGACGGAGGAGGGATAGGGCGGTCTGTTCCTGGTCCCAGGGACAGCCACCGGGTCCACGAAGTCGCGCGACGATCCCGCGCAGCGTTTCGAATTCCGAGCGCCCTTGCGGAAACGTCAGTGCCGGAACATAAAGCGTGCACTCGTGGTCGATCGGACACCGGTCGATGTTCATCAGCGGGATGTCTCGGCGCCCCTGTGAGTCGACGAGCGTGACCGGGTGGGCCGCCGGGAAGGACTCAAGGAGCGCGATCTTCACACCCGAGGCCACCGTTGCGGAATCGAACTGCGCGATGAGGAGATCCTGGGATGTCCTGAAGGGCAGCCGGGCATCCTGAAACGGATCGAATCGCCCGTTGTCTCCGATCCGCCTCGAGAGATCGTGCGCGTCCACGATCTGGAGCCCGCGCTCCAGAGGATCGATACCCAGCAGCGAGACGACGGCGTCGAGGAAGGAGATGCCGGGGACGATCCGCAACTCGGTCCCCTCTTGAATACAGGCGGAGCGCAAGAGAGCGGTTACCCGCTCGCCCATGGCAGGATGGCCGGGAACCGCGAGAATCACCTCGCCGCGTCGGCGTGCCATCGCGAGAAGGCGCCGCGCGATCGCCCCATAGACGTCCGCAAGCGCCCGCCCACGCTCGTACTCCCGATCGAACGATCGAACTCGCTCGCCGGGCAGATGCCGCACCATCCGGTGTCGACGCGTCCGGACCCATATCTCGGGCGCCTGCGCCAGGATATCTCGCGCCTCGATGGTGAGGTCATCCGGAGTGCCCGACCCCAGCCCGACAATCGTGACCCTCGCCACCAACCCATTATCCGACCAGTCCGACGGAGGCGCCAGAGTCTGTCAGCGCGGCGACCTAGACTGTGCGTCGACCATGAACGTGCCTCGAGCCTTCAGCGCGATGCTCGTCTCTGCGGGCACAGCGATCCTCCTCGTCACGATCCCTCTCGTCCAGATACTGTCGGATCGGGCCTACTTCGCCGCCGTTCAGGATCGCCACGCAATCGGCCGGACGACCGAGTTCGGCGCTGAGGAAATCGCGCCGATCAACGAGGCGATCGTGCGGTTCTTCGCATCGGAGATGAGCTTGCCCGATGCGCTCGCATCGACGGGTGCGCCTGTTCAGGTTTTTGGCGACCGTGAGATCGACCACATGGAAGACGTCCGTGCACTCGTGCGTGCCGTGGGATCCACGCGTGATCTGGGCACGGTACTGGTAGTCCTTGGTGGCGGTCTGGCGATTCTGGCGCGACCACGCGATGGGCTTCGATCGGTTCTCAACGCGGTGTCACGCGGTGCCGCGGCGACGATCGGCCTGCTGGCGCTCCTCGGCGCGATTGCCCTCGCGGATTTCGGGGCGCTCTTCACACAGTTTCACCTGGTGTCGTTCACTAACGACCTGTGGATGCTGGACCCGCGAACCGACAATCTGATCCGCATCTTCCCGTTCGGTTTCTGGCTCGAGGCCACCCTGACCCTCGCCGTTCGCTGTGCGTTCTGGTCGGTGCTGGTTCTGGTCGGCGCCCTGACCCTTTCCGCGCTCGCCCGCCGGCGACCAGAAGGGCTCAGGTGAGGCTCAGTGTCCCCCGCAACCGCATCCACCGCCGCAGCACCCCATCGAGGGAGCCGTTACTGCGGTCTGACCGGCCATTGCCGTCCCGCGCGAGAACGAGAAGAACGACGACATCAGTTTCTCGGTGTTACCGCGACCGCAGTCCGGGCACGCAACCGCGGTCGCAACCGCCGAGAAACTCATCGACCGCTCGAAACGTGATCCACAGCCCGAGCACGCGAATTCATAGATCGGCATCAGTTGGCACCTCCGCGCCG
Organism: Chloroflexota bacterium; assembly: GCA_016875715.1. Taxonomy (GTDB): domain Bacteria; phylum Chloroflexota; class UBA6077; order FW602-bin22; family FW602-bin22; genus VGOZ01. Next base: position 9,129 of record VGOZ01000047.1, read on the forward strand.
GGGATTATACCTGCCAGGGCGATCACGATGGTCGGCGGAACGTGATCGGCGCACTTGCTCGGGCAGTTCTGGACGTCCTGATCCCGCCGCGGTGCATCGGGTGCGGTGCGCGCGATACCTGGCTCTGCCGCGGATGCGAGGGAAAGATGCCCGCGCTTCAAGGGCCACGCTATTCGGTCTGCGGCGACGCGACAACGGGCTCCGCAGTCTGTGGAGGCTGCCGGACGTCACCGCCACCAGTCGACCGCGTCCATTCGCTCTACCAACACGATGGTCTGGCGCGGCTGGCTGTGCACGCGCTGAAGTTCAGAGGCCATCGGCACCTTGCCAGCCTCCTCGGAAGTCGGCTGGCGGCGCTTGTTGAGGAGGTTCCGGACCTGATCGTCCCCGTACCCCTGCATCCGGCGCGAGAGCGAGAGCGAGGGTTAAATTAGTCCGATCTCCTCGCGAGGCAGATCGCGTCTCGCCTGAGCGTGCCAGGGGCACGGGCGCTGAGGAGGACTCGTCCGACTCCGCCGCAGACATCGATTCATCCCGATGAGCGCGACTCCAACGTACGCGGCGCGGTTGCGATCGCGGACTGGAAGGTGGCGGGCCAGCGGATTCTCCTTGTGGACGATGTGCGCACCACGTGTGCGACTCTGAATGAGTGCGCGCGTTCTCAGGCGCGCCGGTACAGCTGTCGTCTCCGCCGTGACGGTCACGCGCGCCCTTCGCGCCGAGGACGCGGGCGCGGAGAGCGCGCAGATCGGATTGCTAGACTCGTTACGTGAAGCAACCCCTGATTGCGGATATCGGGACTCACGTCGATTCGGTCGTCACGATCCAGGGATGGCTCGATGGAAGGAGGGCCAGCGGCCGCCTCGCGTTCCTCATCGTGCGGGACGGAACTGGAGTGCTCCAGTGCACAGTGTCCGCGGCCGATGTCTCGCCAGAACTCCTTGCGGTTGCGACGCGCATCGGTCAAGAGACGTCTCTTCGAGTGACGGGAAAGGTGCGCGCAGAGGCGCGTGCGCGTGGCGGCTATGAGATGACTGTCACAGACCTCCAACTGATTCAAGAAGTGCACGACTATCCGATCACGCGGAAGGAGCACGGACCGGCATTCCTGATGGCGCATCGCCATCTCTGGCTGCGTTCGTCGCGCCAGGTCGCGATCCTGCGGATCCGGGCAACGATCGTGCGCGCCATTCGCTCGTTCCTGGATGACGAAGGCTTTACGCTGATCGACTCTCCGATCCTGACTGGGAACGCAGCCGAAGGGACGACAACGCTCTTCTCGACCGAGTATTTCGATCAGACCGCCTACCTGTCGCAGAGCGGACAGCTTTATGTCGAGGCGGCCGCGATGGCGCTCGGCAGGGTCTACTGTTTCGGCCCAACGTTCCGTGCCGAGCGATCGAGCACGAGGCGGCACCTCAACGAGTTCTGGATGGTCGAGCCGGAGATGGCCTTCTTCGACCTCGACGACTCCCTCGCCTTACAGGAGCGCTTGATCGCGAACATCGTGGCCGAAGTTCTCGATCGCCATGGGACGGACCTGGCTGCGCTCGAACGGGATACCGAGCGCCTCCGGGCGGTGGTACCGCCATTCCCCCGGGTCAGTTACGACGACGCCATCGCGATGCTGCGAGCGCGCGGCGATGAGATCGCGTGGGGCGACGACTTCGGTGCGCCGCACGAGACGTATATCTCCGACCAGTTCGATAGGCCGGTGTTCGTCCACCGGTACCCGGCTCGATCCAAAGCCTTCTACATGAAGCCCGACCCGGCGCGCCCCGAGGTTGCGCTCTGTGCTGACCTGCTCGCGTCGGAAGGGTATGGCGAGATTATCGGCGGCAGTCAGAGAGTGGACGATCTCGCCCTGCTTGAGGCGCGGATCCAGGAGCACGGCCTCTCCGCCGAGCAGTTTGCGTGGTATCTCGATCTCCGACGATACGGAACGGTGCCGCACAGTGGGTTCGGCTTGGGCATCGAGAGACTTGTCGCGTGGATCTGCGGCATACACCACGTGCGAGAGACCATACCGTTCGCTCGAACCCTGGATCGCCTTTACCCGTGACGACGGACGAGACTCGTGCGGGCGAGGCGGGCGCCATTTCGCGGGATGTAGTCAGCCATGTTGCCCTTCTGGCACGGCTTGCCCTGAGTGCCGAGGAACTCGATCTGATGGCGAAGGACCTCTCCACGATCCTGCGACACGTTGCGGTGCTCTCCGAGGTAGGCGGTGCTGACGATACGATCCCTAGTGTTGGCCGCGAGGCACGTATGGCCGAAGACTCTCCTGTCCCTGGCCTGCAAGTCGACCAGGTCGCGGCGATGGCACCGCGCTTTCTTGAAGGGCAGTTCCTCATCCCGTCCGTTCTGGAGGATGCGTGAGCGGCGACCGCGCGCTCGATCTCCCGATCGCGGAGGCATCGCGACTTCTGGAAAAGGGCGACATCTCGGCGCGCGAGCTTGTGGACGCAGCGCTCGACCGCATTGCCGAGACCGATCACTCGATCCACGCATTCCTCCACGTCGATGCGCAGACAGCCCGCGCGGCAGCCGATCGTGTCGATCGAGCCCGGACCATCACCAATCGGGAGCCTCGCCCGCCGCTCCTGGGGTTCCCGTATGGGCTTAAAGACAATATCTCGATCAGGGGGATGCCGCTGACCTGCGGATCGCGCATCCTTGAGGGTTACACGCCCCCATACGATGCGACAGCGGTCACCCGCCTCCGTGAGGCTGGGGCGATCGCGATCGGAAAGACGAACCTCGACGAGTTCGCGATGGGATCTTCGACCGAGTTCTCCGCGTATGGTCCCACGCGAAACCCACGGGACATCACGCGAGTGCCGGGCGGTTCGAGTGGTGGTTCTGGTGCGGCGGTGGCGGCCGGGCAGGTGCCTTTTGCGCTCGGATCGGACACTGGCGGTTCGGTCCGTCTCCCGGCTTCCTTCTGTGGCGTTGTGGGACTGAAGCCGACGTACGGTCGCATCAGTCGCTACGGTTTGGCCGCCTACGGATCATCGCTCGATCAGATCGGGCCTCTGGCACGAACGGTTGATGACTGTGCCGCGGTCTACCGCGCGATCGCCGGACTCGATCCGTTCGATTCGACGACGCTCGAGGACCCCGTCAACCCGGGGGATGAGGATCCCGACGATCTGCGTGGGCTCCGCATCGGCCTTCCGATCGAGTACTTCGATCGGGGTATCGCCCCCGGGGTTGGGGCGGCGATCAGAGCCTGCGTCGACCGTCTCGCCGGTCTCGGTGCCGAAGTGGAGGAGGTCTCGCTGCCCCACACGCGTTTCGCGCTCGCGGCCTACTACGTGATCGCACCCGCCGAAGCGAGCGCAAATCTGGCCCGGTACGATGGCGTGAAGTACGGGCTGAGTCGCAGGGAGTGCTCGGACGTGGTTGAGATGGTTGCCTCGACACGGGCGCTGGGATTCGGACCGGAAGTGAAGCGCCGGATCATGCTGGGCACCTTCGCCCTATCGTCCGGGTACTACGATGCCTACTACGGTCGGGCGCAGAGGGTCCGTGAGTTCGTCCGGCGCGACTTCAGCCACGTCTTCGAACGGGTCGACGTCCTAGCGACGCCGACCTGTCCGACGGTCGCCTTCCGGTTGGGAGAGCGGCTTGACGATCCCTATGCAATGTACCTGGCCGACGTCCTGACCGTGACGGTGAACTGCGCCGGCGTTCCCGCGCTGGTCGTGCCGTGTGGCGAATCGGAGGGACTGCCTGTGGGACTTCAGTTGATCGGTCCCCACCTGGGTGAGAACACGCTGTTCCGGGTTGGGCGCGCCACGGAGCGGGTCGCGCGCCGATGATGCAGGTAATCATCCCCCTCGCCGGTCTCGGCACACGACTCCGCCCTCACACCTTGATCCATCCGAAGCCGCTGATCGCGGTCGCGGGAAAACCGATGCTCGACCACATCATCGACCGCCTTCGCGGCATGCCGATCGCGGAGGTCATCTTCATCACCGGTCACCTGGGCGAGCAGATCGATGCCTGGGCAGCGCGGAACTGCCCGTTCCCGTGGCGCAGCGTGGTCCAGACGGAACTGAGAGGGCAGGCGCACGCGATCGCGCTGGCGCGAGACCTCATTCATCGGCCCCTTCTCATCATCTTTGCCGACACGATCTTCGATGCGGACATCGAGCGTCTGTCGACGACGCCAGACGATGGCGTCTTGTTCGTTCGCGAAGTCGAGGATCCGCGACGTTTCGGCGTCGCGGTCGTGGAGCAGGGTCGCATCGTCCGACTCGTCGAGAAGCCACAGGAGTTTGTCTCCAGATCGGCGATCGTCGGCGTGTACTACGTTCGGGACGGTTCGAGTCTGATGAGGTCGATCGATCGGGTGATTGCACGCGATCTCTCGATCGGCGGCGAGTTCTACCTGGCGGATGCGCTCCAGGACATGATCGAGGCCGGGGCGCGGTTTTCGGTGTCGGAGACGCGCCTCTGGGCCGACTGCGGGACCGTCGACGCCCTCATTGAGACCAATGCGACCCTCCTGGCGAGAGATCCGGGAGCGTCGCCCACGTCGGCGCCAGGTTCGCGCATCGTGCCACCGGTCGCGTTCGGGCCCGGCGTCACCCTGGCTAACTCGACGGTCGGTCCTAACGTCACCCTCGGCCAGGGGGTGACAGTCACCGGAACGACGATTCGCGACTCGATCGTTGGCTCGGGGACACGGATCGTGGACGGCGACCTCACTCACTCCCTCATCGGTGCGCACTGCACCGTCAAGGGCGTTCGAGGCAGACTGAACATCGCGGATCACTCGGATGTGGAGGTTCCATGAGCGGCGATGCGCGCGAGGACTGCGATCCGATCACGCGCAGGATCCTGCGAATCCTGGAGCGCGACGCGCTGACCGATCCTGCGCAGATCGCGATCATGCTCGACCTCGACGTGGACGACGTCCGCGCTCGCATCGATCTCACCCGCAGGAATGGCGTCGTCCTGCGACAGAAGATCGTGATCGATTGGGAGCGCGCGGGTGAACCGTTTGTGGTCGCCCTCATTGAAGTCAAGGTGACTCCCCAGCGTGAGACCGGCTTCGATGCGATTGCCGAGCGAATCTACCGGTTTCCGGAGGCCCGCTCGGTCTACCTGGTCTCGGGCACATACGATCTGGCCGTGCACGTCCAGGGCCGAACCATGCAGGACATCGCGACCTTCGTTGCGTCGCGCCTTGCACCGTTAGAGGGCGTGCAGAGCACCGTTACGCATTTCATGCTCCGGCGATACAAGGAGGACGGAGACATCTTCGTGAGGACCCCTCCTGTTGAGAGACTGGCGATCACGCCGTGATCGCGGGAGCGCCCCCACGCCGCACGACCCGACTCGCGCGGCGCGTCGAATCCCTCCCTCCGTCGGGGATCCGGCGCTTCTTCGACCTTCTGTCCACGATGGACGACGTGATCTCGCTGGGCGTGGGAGAACCGGATTTCACCACGCCGTGGCACATTCGGGAAGCCGCGATCCACAGCCTCGAACGGGGCCACACGATGTACACCTCGAACCACGGCCTGATTGAGCTTCGCCGTGCGCTGGTGGATCACCTTGAGCGGCGCTACCGGGTCTCGTACGATCCGACCCGTGAAACGCTGATCACGGTCGGCGTTTCGGAGGGCCTCGATCTCACCCTCCGCGCGCTGCTGGATCCCGATGACGAAGTGATCATTCCCGAGCCTGGGTATGTTTCGTACGGGCCGTGCGTGACCCTCGCCGGTGGTGCGCCTGTGTTTGTCGCCACATCGGTCGAGAACGACTTCGTGCCGAGCGTAGCGGCACTGGAGCGGGCGGTGACGCCCAGGACGCGCGCGATCCTCCTCGGCTATCCGAGCAATCCCACCGGTGCAGTCGCGCCTCACGATGTCCTGGCCGATATCGTCGCTCTGGCCGTTCGCCATGATCTGATCGTGATCTCCGATGAGATCTACGATCGCCTGGTCTACGGCGTCGATCACACGTGCGTCGCGTCGTTACCGGGAGCGCGCGAACGCACCGTACTTCTCGGCGGATTCTCCAAGAGCTATGCGATGACGGGCTGGCGTGTGGGCTACGCGGCGGCGCCCCCCGACCTGCTCGCCGGCATGGTCAAGATTCATCAGTACGGCGCACTGTGCGCACCAATCAGCAGCCAGCACGCGGCACTTGAGGCTCTTCGCCATGGCGAGACAGACGTCCAGGCGATGCGCGAGGAGTACGACCAGCGCCGCCGCCTGATGGTGCACGGGCTCAACAGGCTGGGCCTGACGACGTTCGAGCCGCGAGGGGCCTTCTACGCATTTCCCTCGGTTCGATCGACCGGCCTGAGTTCGACGCAGTTCGCGGAGCGTCTCCTCATCCAGGAGCATGTCGCGGTCGTACCGGGCGAGGCCTTTGGACCCAGCGGCGTGGGACACGTCCGCTGCTGTTACGCCACATCGACAGCGAATGTGACCGAAGCGCTGGATCGAATCGGCCGATTCGTCCAGGCAATTCGTGCCGAGGTCCAATGACGGACTGGGAGACGGTGATTGGGCTGGAGGTGCACGCGCAGCTCCTCACGCGGACCAAGATGTTCTGTCGATGCTCGGCGGATTACGCAGACGCCGCGCCCAACTCACGCGTCTGTCCGATCTGTCTGGGGCTGCCCGGAGCCCTACCCACAATCAACCGCGCCGCGGTCGAACTCACCGTGCGAACCGGACTCGCCCTCGGCGCACGGATCGCGGAGATCTCGTGGTTCGACCGCAAGAACTACTTCTATCCGGACCTCATGAAGGGATACCAGATCTCCCAGTATCCCGCGCCATTGTGCTCTGGCGGTGAGGTGCGGTTCGTCGTGCACGGTGAACGGCGGCGGATCGGAGTCACGCGCGTCCATCTAGAGGAGGACACCGCGAAGCATACCGATCGCAATGACCACCATGGATCGTACAGCCTGATCAATGCGAATCGCTCCGGGGTTCCGCTCATCGAGATCGTCGGAGAACCGGAACTGCGTTCAGGCGAGGAAGCGCGAGAGTACCTGCGCACCCTGCGAGCGATCCTGCGGTACATCGGCGCGTGCTCCGGGAACATGGAGGAGGGCGCGATCCGTTGCGATGCGAACGTGTCCGTCCGTTTGCGAGGGACCGCGAACTTCGGCACGAAGGTCGAGATCAAGAACATGAACTCGTTCCGCTCGGTAGCGGCGGCGCTCGATTTCGAGAGTCGTCGTCAGGTCGGCGTGCTCGAGGGTGGCGGGACCATTACACAGGAAACACGCGGCTGGGACGATGCGCGGGGAGTGACGGTCAGCCAGCGATCGAAGGAGTACGCGCACGACTATCGTTACTTCCCCGAGCCGGACCTTCGGCCACTGAGGATCCCATCGGACTGGCTGGCCGCCATCCGCGCCCAGATGCCCGAGTTGCCGGAGGCGCGCGCCGCGCGCTATCAGAGATCGCTGGGACTCACCGAGTACGACGCGCGTCTCCTCGCAGATGAACGGGAGTTCGCCGATCTCTTTGATGAGACGGTCACCCGAGGAGCCGATCCAAAGCAGACCGCAAACTGGATCAATGGCGATGTCAGGCGAGAACTGGGCGACCGTTCGCTGGCCTCGACCAGGCTGAACGCAGAGCGCCTGCAGGGCACTCTGTCTCTACTCGCTGCCGGAGATGTGAACCGCGCCCAAGCGCAGACGATCCTCGCCGAAGTCATCGTTTCGGGTGCCGATCCGGCCGAGGTGGCCACACGCCGCGGACTGCGGCAGATATCCGACGAATCCGCGCTCGCCGCAACGATCCGGGAAGTGCTCGCGTCACATCCGCGGAGCGTCGCGGACTTCCACTCGGGTAAACAGCAGGTGATGGGTTTCCTGGTCGGCCAGGTGATGAAGGCGACGCGTGGGAAAGCGAATCCCACGATCGTGAACCGGCTCCTTGCCGAGATGCTTACGACGCCGGGGTAACCATCGCCCGTTCGCGCGCCCACGGTCGCATCGCGCGGGCGATCGTCCCGCCGCCGAGTACGCGATCGCCCTGATAAACAACAGCGGCCTGCCCCGGAGCCACCGCGCGCTGCGGTTCATCAAACTCGATCGCAACAGAATCGGTGGGCCCGACATGAATCGTGGCCGGAGTGAGAGGCGCATGGGCTCGAACACGCACCTCACACCGCAGCGCTTCACGCGGCCGCTCGATCGACACCCAGTTCACGGCGTCAACCACACAGCCCGTGGAATCGAGCAGTTCGCGTCGCCCGATCACAACCGCGTTGCGCGTCGGATCCAGGTCCACGACGTAGCGAGGATCGGCGCCGGCTACTCCGAGTCCCCGCCTCTGCCCGATCGTGTAGTAGATCAGTCCACGATGCTCCCCGACCACCTGCCCGTCGACCGTCACGATCGGCCCCCGTCGCACGGGTGCGGTCGCGTGCTCTGCAACGAACGAGCCGTAGTGCCCGCCCGTCACGAAGCAGATCTCCTGACTCTCCGGCTTCTCCGCCGTGCGCAGACCCCGCCCTCGCGCGATGGCGCGCACATCGGCTTTGTGGAGGTTACCCAGGGGGAAGAGCACGCGGCGCAGGGTCGACTGCTGGACTGGATAGAGCACGTAGCTCTGATCCTTGGCCCCGTCAAGGGCTCGCAGAAGCTGGGAGCGACTCGCCGGTACACCGTGTTCGACGCGCGCGTAGTGACCCGTGGCCACGAAGTCCGCGTCGAGACCGGCGAGCCGATCGAGAATGCCATCGAACTTGATGTGCTGGTTGCATCGGACGCAGGGATTCGGCGTGCGACCCCGCTCGTACTCCGCGACGAAGTCATCGACCACCATGCGGGCGAAGCGTTCGCGAAAGTTGAGGCTGTAATGGGGAATGCCGATCTGGTCAGCTACCCTGCGCGCATCCTCGATCGACGCCAGCGAGCAGCACCCCTCGCGGCGATCGTCGGGGGAGTGCCCCGGCTGTTCGACGTTCAGCGTGATGCCGATGACCTCGTGGCCGGCGTCCACGAGCAGAGCAGCCGCGACCGAGGAGTCGACTCCGCCACTCATCGCCACGATGACCCGCCGTGTCACAGCAGGAGTCTAGAGCGATGGCAGGACCAAACCGGTGGAATCGCTCTGCGCCCGGGCTAAATCTGGCGAAGCCCCCGCCTGATTCGCTCGATCAGATCCGCGTCGCGGCGAAGGCCGGTCAGGTCGATGGGGGCCTCCATCGCCGCATCCAGGAGCGCACGAATGATCGCCGCCTTCCGTATCGCCTTGCCTCCATCGTGACGTGCCTCTCGACACCGATCCTCGAGCCAATCGATCTGTCGCTCCTCGAGAAACACCGCGGACTGCCGTGTCTGGGAGACGGCCTTCTCCTCGATTTCGGGATCGCGCCGAAAGAAGAGCGACTTACCGTCAGGGACTGAGGCGCGTCTAGGCATGGCGATCAATCTCCTCCGCGAGTGCTCGGTATGCATGAGCGCCGGAACTGCTGCCGGCATAGGAAAGGATGGATCGCGACGTGATCGGCGACTCCTTGAATCGCACGCTCTCGCGCACGATCGTGTCGAACACACGAATCTCGCTACCGAGTGCCTGCTTTGTGCGGTCCAGAATCTCGCGTGCGTGGAGCGTTCGTCCATCGAAACGGGTGGGCAGGAGACCCTCAATCGTGAGCGAGGGGTTCACCTCCACCTGAATGTCGCGCACCGTTTCGAGGAGCAGCCGAACCCCCAGCATCGTGTAGTAGTCGCACGTCATCGGAATGAGGACCGAGTCGGCCGCCGACAGCGCATTAACCGTCAGAAGGCCGAAGGAAGGCGGGCAATCAATCAGGATGAAGTCATAATCATCGCGAATTGGCTTCAGCGCGTTGCGCAGCTTATCTTCTCGTCGATTCATGTTGACGAGTTGCAATTCGGCCGCTGACAGGTGGATGTTGGCCGGCGCGATCTCCACGCCAGGTTCCACGGGCCTCACGGCGTCGGCGAGGCGCGCCGAACCAATCAGCACCTGATACGTCGTCGGTTCCAGATCGTGTAGTTCCAGCCCACAGCCCTCTGAAAGCGACGCCTGGGGATCGAGATCGACAAGGAGCACCCTTCGGCCCCGTTCGGCGAGCGCCGAGGCGAGAGAACGGGCCGTGGTCGTCTTGCCGGACCCGCCCTTCTGATTGGCGATCGCGATGCAGCGCCCCACGACGTGTCTCAACTCCGGAACAGCGTCACAACCGTACAGATAAACGGATGTGTGACTCGGGCCGGATTATAGAACGCGGCAGGCTACCGTGCGAGCGCCTCCGCGGCCTGATCTCAAAACACCGGCGGAGATCGAGGCACGATTCGGTCTGGCCGTACCGTCCGGCGGCGAGACTGGTATCGCGCGAGGCCCGCGAGCGGATCTACTTTTCGCCGCAAAATCGCCCGTCCGTCGCATGGCGAGGCAAGGAAGACGGGACACCCGGAGCGGTCTGGGGGCAGGACTTGTCAGGCTTGCTCGCCCAGCTTGACCGCCTGATAGACCCGCATTCGCCTCAGAAGAGCCACCATGACCAGAAGTCCGACGCCCAGCATCAGGCCGAGAACCACGTAGATGCGGCCGATATCGACCCAAGCCGTCTCGACGACGAAGCGAGGGATCTGCCCGGTCGCGTCCGCACTTACCTGCAGAAACGGGATGAAGAGATCGCTCGTCCACACCCCGAACCCCGTGCCCGCGGCCACGCCAAGCAGGATGAGGAAAACCTGCTCGAACATGAGCAGGACGAATAACTGCCGGCTCGAGAGGCCAATCGCCCGGAGAATTCCCATCTGCAGGAGACGCCGCTGGAATGACAGAAAGGAGTAGAGCAGGAACCCAAGGACAGTCAGGATGGCCGCCACCATGAAACCGATCGAAAGGATGCCGAACAGTCCGGTCCGCTGCGGATCCGTTCTCCCGAAGTTGATCGCCGTGCGGCTATCGAGGATGCGAATGATCTTCACCCCATTGTCCTCGATGGCCGTGACGATGTCGCGGCTCGGTGTGGCCGGATCGACACGCAGCCAGACATCGTAGGGGGAAAGACCGATCTGATCGTGGAGATAGTTCAGGTTCGCGATGAAGTGGAATCCTTTGTCCGGATAGAGGGGCGGAAACAGGTCCGCGACCTCGAGCACCCGGAAGTCGACCAGATTCTGCCCGAACGCGAGCGACACTGAATCTCCTATCCCGAGCTGATACTGGCTCAGAAACGCCGGCGAGGCGACGACCGCTGACTCGTGAACCGAGAGGGCATTCATAAGCGCACCGAGTGGACGACTGGAGAAGTCTCGTCGCCACCACGAGATCGCCGCGAAATCGCCGCGGTCCACTCCCATCACCTGAACGTCCTTCTGAACGCCGCGGCCAAGGTTGGGCTTCGCCGAAAAGGTCTGAACGCGAACCTTTGAGACGACACCCGGCACGTCGTGGGCGCTGAAGGGTGGCTCGAGGTACGCGTTCTGCACCTCATCGAATTCCCATACCTCCGAGAGCACGAGGTCGGCGGGCACGGAATAGCGCACGCGCTCCGTGAAGTTGCGATCGATCGTGTGCGCCGTGCTCGCGCTGAACGCACCGAGCGCGAGGGTCAGGATCAGAAGGAGCACCAGCGGGCTGTAGGCGTTCGGTGTCCGGGAAATTTGCCGGAGCGCCAGAACAATCGGCGCACCGCCCAGCCAGGCGCTCACGCGTGCGGCCGCGGCCATGAGAACCGGAAACACCCGAAGGAACACGAGCGCAAGCGCGAAGATGAACAGGGAGGGCACCAGGAGCATTAGGGGATCCACCAGGATGTCGCCCGCGCCGCCGAACGAGAGGATGGACTGTCTGTCCTTCAAACTCTGGTAGCCGTAGATCGCGATCGCCAGGAGTGCCACGTCGAGGCCCAGCCGCTGCCAGAGCGGCGAGCGCGTCGTCCGTGCGACATCTTGCTTGTAGCTGATGATGGTGTGGCGCGCCGCGCCGATGGCCGGGATAAGGCTGGCCAGCAAGGCGAGTACCGATGCCAGCAACGCGTACTGGAAGACCTGTTGCGTGAAAGTGATCGGCAGAGGCGGCCGGTCGGCAAACAGGAGGAAGCCATAGGTCTTTCCGATCAACTGGGCGATCCCCACCCCGACGAAAGGACCAACCAGCAGCGCGATGCCACCGTTGATCACGCCCTCGATGAAGTAGAGGAGGACCACCTGAAAAGTACTCGCGCCGCGACTCTTGAAAACCGCGATCTCCGACCGCTGGCGCTCGATCACCATGCCGAGGGCAATCCCGATGTAATACAGAACCACCGCGAGGAGCGGCACCGCCAGCGCCACCAGCAAGATGCGCAAGAAGAACTGGCGCCGACTGAACTCCTCCAGAATGTCTCCGGGGGTTAGATCGATGCGAGTATTCGGCATCACCGTGGCAACACGCGTCTCAATGAACTGCAGACCACCTCGCACGCGATCGACGTTCGTCGAATGTATCTGGTTGTGATCGAAGATCATGTACCACGAGTACTCGTTGACGCGATTTCTCAACGTCGGCAGGACTACGTTGAAGAGATCCCGCTCGTTGACGAACATCGTGTTCGTCATCACGTCGGGATGGTAGAGCCAGTAGTCCGCGTTGTTTGGCTCGATCGGTTCCCAGATCCCGACAATACGCAGGTTGACAACAAGCGGAGCGAAGCGATCGCCACCGATATAGAGGTATCGCTCGCCGAGCTGAACGTGGAGTTCCTCCGCCGCGATCTGCGAGACGATCACCGGCACAACCCCGTCGGTGGTCGGCTCGGACGGGAGTCCCGATCCCTCGATGAATCGAATGTGATCGCCGATCCCCTCCATCGCCGCGACGTAGGCGTAGCGTGCCTCGCTGGCGAGGGGATTGGTCTTCACCTCTTCGCCGGCACCCTGGAGGAGATGAGTATCGGCAGCCTGGTAGCGCACCAGGCTGCGCATGGGGATGGACATCGCCCATTCGGCGTTTGTCTTCACGAACTCGTCGATCGTCTGAAACTGGTCGTATCGGCTCGGTTTGGTACTGTCCTCGAGGTGCCGGATACGCACCGAGCCGGGTGAACGACCCGTCGTGGTCGGCTGGTCGAGTCGCGTCCGAAGCAAGCGCTCAATGATGGCGTCCGAGTAGAAGGGAACCGAGGCGACCAGACTGACCGCGACGATCAAGCCCACGATCGTGAACGCGACGAGATTCAGGTTGTTCGCGGTCCTCTTGACGACCAGGCGAACGAGCGAGAGAAGCGCGCCGATCACGCGAGCCATTCTAGCCAACGCCGACCAGCGAACCCCGCAAGACCCCTCGATCGTGGCGGATCCCCGCCCTCCGCGGCGCCGTGGATCGTCTGATTTGCGCACCTGGTGCGATGCGCCTCGACCCTGCGAGGAGGGGCGCTTCAAACCAGGATGGCGGGTATGGAAAGGGGGCTCCCCCGACTGGGAGAGCCCCCTCGCGCGAACGAATCGTCCGGGACGACTCGATCAGTCCTTCGGAAGCGAGTCCTTGAACTGGTCGTAGATGCCCTTGATGATGTCGTCCATGACCTTGCCGCCCTTGGTGATGACATCCTTGGCGGTCCCCTGCTTGTTCTTGACGGGGTCGAGGACCTCGTTCTGGTACGAGGTAAAGATCTTGGGGTGCTGGAGGAAGAGGTGGTCCGGGGACTCCTGCGCGATCTTCGGGTCGATTGCCCCGGTCGTCAGCGTGATGAGGTCGTCAACGGACTGACCGGAGTGCTTCGACACCGAGTCGAGCCAGGCCTTGACCGACTCACGGGGCGTAGGCGGCGTGCCGCTCTGCACCGAGTAGTCAGTCGTGGTCTTGACCGTCGAGATCGTGCGGATGACCGCCCACGCGCCATCCTTGTTGGTCGCCCACCGACCCATGATCCAGAAGTCGGTGAAGTTGATGTGCTTGTTCGACTTCATCGTCGGCAGGGCCGCGTAACCGACCTTGAAGTCCTTGATGTCGGACGTCGTCCAGAAGAGCCAGCCGCCATCGGTCGCCATGCCGATCTTGCCGCTCTTGAACGGGTCCTGCACCGACGCGAGGGCCTGGTCGCTGCCGGGATCGGCCTGGACCTTGTGCTTCCAGATCAGATCCTGCAGGTACTGGTGCGACTCGATGACCTCAGGCGTGTTGAACTTGGTCTTCTGAGCGATCGTGTCCGTGTAGTGCCCGGCTTCCCACGCATCGCCGCCCCACTTGTACGGCCACGAGGTCATCTCAGCCCACTCGCGCGCCCGGAGGCCATAGGTGGCGTCCGGCCGTCCGTAGTTGCTGGTCATCTTCGTCGCGTGCGCGAGCTGGAGGTCGTAGTTCCACTCCTTGTCGTCCCACTTGACGGGAGGGGCCTTCAGACCAGCCTTGTCGAACATGTTGCGGTTGAACACCATGATCGAGCCGTAGGTCGTCAGCTGGGCGACGCCGTACCACTTGCCCCGGATCTTGTACACATCCATGAGGCCCTGACCGAAGTACTTGTCGACATCCCAGTTGTCGCCCTTGATGTAGCTGGTGACGTCCTGCGGGAGGCCGCGCGCCCAGTAGTCGAAGTAGTTGCCGCCGAAGCCCCAGATCTCCAGGGACTCCTTCGCCGCCGCCATCGAGTTGATCTTCGGGATGTACTGAGCGCCAGGCACGATGACGCGCTCGATCTGAATGCCGGGGTGCGCCGCCTTGATCGCCGGCTCGAAGATGGTCTCTTGCCCCTTGTTCTCCTGCGGCGTGGACCGCACCAGCCAGAACACCTTGCCCGACGCGCTAGCCTTTGCGGGCGCCGCGGCCGGCTTGGGCGCCTCGGCGGGCTTCGCCGGGGCTGTCGTCGCAGTCGGAGCGGGCGCCGCCGGGGCCGCCGGGGCCGCGGGCTTCGCCGGGGCTGTCGTCGCAGTCGGAGCGGGCGCCGCCGGGGC
>VGOZ01000048.1 GCA_016875715.1 Chloroflexota bacterium
GTTCTGCTTCTTCCTCCAGGCGGGGGGTCTCCTCTTCTCGTTCGCCACCTCACTGCTGATGCGCGTCCCGCGCACCACGCGCGTGACACGCGGCACGCCTCTGAGCGATCTCATCGACGGCTGGACCTACATCCGATCGACACCGCCCGTGCGGGGATTGCTCCTCTCCGCGCTGGTGCCGACCGCGCTGGGGATGCCTTACATGGCGCTGCTGCCCATGTTCGCGCGGGATCTCGGCATCGGCGCCTCTGGCCTCGGCTTCCTGATGACAATCCTGGGCGTCGGCTCCATCGCCGGCTCCGTCGCGTTCTCACTCGCCGGTGACTTCCGCGCCAAAGGGCCGGTGCTCCTCGTCAGCGGCGGCCTGTTCGGCATCTCCCTGCTCGGACTCGCCGCGGCGAGCGGCCTGCTGGCCGCGCTGGTCACTCTGTTTCTCGCCGGAGCGACGAGCGCGGTCTACCAGGCGACGAACAACACGCTTCTCCAGACGATGGTGCCCGACGCCTATCGCGGTCGGGTGATGAGCGCCTACATCATGATCTGGGGGATCATGCCCCTGGGTACGCTGCCACTCGGCTGGGCGGCGGACTTCGTCGGCGCATCGTTCGCGGTGGGCATCGCCGGGGCGCTCGTCACCGCCTTCAGCATGTTCGCCGCGGTGGGTCTATCCGAGGTGCGTCGCCTGTGAGCGGGGCCATTCGTCCGCCCGACGCGATCGTCGAGCGCATCCGCAAGTTGCTCGCACTGGCCACGAGCAGTAATCCGCACGAGGCGGCGCTGGCGGCCGCGCACGCGCTGGCGCTTGCTCAGCGCCACAATCTCGATCTCGCCGCGCTGCCAAACTCCGATACGGAGATCGTCGAGGAGGAGTTCGACGTGGGGCCCGGCGCCGCCTGGCGCTGGCTTCTGATGGGCGCGATCGCACGGGCGCACTTCTGCGCCGCGCTCCGTACCCGCGCCGGCGGGCGCTCGTCGGGGCGCATGCTCCTTCTCGGGCGTCGCCACGATGTTGCGGTGTGCAGCTTCCTGTACGTCTACCTCGCGCGCCAGATCGCGCGTCTGACCGAGATCGGCTGGCATCGCGCCGCGTTCGTCTATGGCGAGCACGTCGATGCCCGCACCTGGAAGGGAGATTTCCGCCGCGGTGCCGTGGCCGAGATCGGCGAGCGCCTCGCCGAGCGCGCCCGACGCTTCGCCGAAGAATCCGCCGCGGCGAACGCCCTTGTCCTTCGGCGCGAGAGCGCGCTCGAGGAGGCGCTCCATCGGCGCTACCCGGATCTACGGTTCACCCGCCTCCGCGTCCGCGTCGGCGACGCCTACCTCACCGGCCGTTCGAGCGGTCGCGGGATCGCGATCTCGGACGCGCTGGATCAGCGGTCCGCCGGGGCGGTCGCCAGTACGCTGGGCCCGGGCTGACGACCACTTGCCCGACAGGTCCGCCACGCACGTGACCGAACCAGGTTTCAGGGCATGAAGTTCCGCAGGTACCGCGCGCTCTGCACCAGCGACGCCTTGCGCGCCGCCAGCGACCCCTCGTAGGCACGATCCTCCACCTCGACGCACACCGGCCCGTCGTACCCCGCGTCGGTCAGCACGGAGAAGAACTGGCCCCAGTGGATGTCTCCCAGGCCCGGTAGTTTCGGTGTGTGGAACTGCAGCGGCGTGCCCATGATCCCCACGTCGTTGAGACGGTGGCGATCGACCCGCACGTCCTTGGCGTGGACGTGGTGGAAGCGGGAGACGAACTCGCGGATTGGCGCCAGATAGTCAATCTGCAACCACACCAGGTGCGAGGGGTCGTAGTTGAGCCCGAAGTGAGGATCCGGAATTTCCTCGAACATCCGGCGCCAGATCGCCGGCGCGTAGGCGAGGTTCTTCCCGCCCGGCCACTCGTCGCCGCTGAAGAACATCGGGCAGTTCTCGATGCCAATCTTGATCCCCTCGTCGCTCGCGAAGCGAATGAGATCCGGCCACGTCTCGCGGAAGCGCGGCCAGTTTGCATCGACCGACAGATTCCAGTCGCGGCCGATGAACGAGTTCACCACCGGTACGCCGATGAGGCGCGCGGCGCGGATCGCCGCTCTGATGTGCTCGATGTATACCGCCGCCTCGGCCCGATCCGGTGCCAGCGGGTTCGGGTAATAGCCCAGCCCGCTGATCGTCAGGTTCCGCGCCCGCACCAGATCGTTGATCCGCCGCGCCTCGCTGGCATCCACCTTCGTGACGTCGATGTGGGTCACTCCGGCGTACCGCCGTTCGGCCCGACCCGGGGGCCAGCAGAGCAGTTCGACGGTGTCGTACCCGCTCGCCTGGGCGGTATCGAGCACCTCGACCAGCGAGAGGTCGGCCAGGATCGCGCTGACGAAACCCAGTTGCATCGGAAACCCTCCAGGACCCTCAGATCGTGACCCAGCCGCGCCGGCGATTGCTCTCCAGAATCGCGTCGCACAACTGGATCTCGCGGTGGCCATCGGCGAAGGTGGGGAACGGTCGCGGCGCGCCGAGGTCCCCTGCCGCGACGTACTCGTAAAACGCCCGGAAACACTGCTTGAACGTATCGGGATACCCCTCGTTGTGCCCGCCGGGATATCCCGTGAACCGTCGTGCGGCGGGGTCGAGCAGGCCTGGGTCCTTGAGCAGCGTCTCGTTCGCCTGGCCGCGATGCCCGATCCATATCTCGTTCGGCCGCTCGCTGTCCCAGGCGAGCGCCGCGTTCTGGCCGCCGATCTCGAACTTCAGGCTGTTCTTCCGCCCCGCGGTTGCCTGTGAGACCCACAAAGTGCCGATTGCGTCGTTGCCGAAGCGCAGCAGGATCGCGCCCAAGTCCTCGGTCGTGATGGCGACGGGTTCGAGATCCGCCCCGGCTCCTGGCCCGGCGAAGGTCTGCACTTCTCCCTTTGGCCGCTGGCGGACGGGGTGGACCGTCCGCAGATCCGCGCAGACGGCGCTCACTTGCTGGCCGGTGATGCTCTGCACCAGATCGAGCCAGTGTGTCCCGATGTCGGCCACCGCGCGGAGGTCGCCACCCTCCTCGGCGAGGACGCGCCAGTTGTAGTCGTTCGGATAGAGCAGCCAGTCCTGAACGTAGCTCCCCTGCACCGACAGGATGGGGCCCAAGTCCCCGCGCGCGATCCGCGCCCGTGCCTCGATGCACAGGGGGTAGAAGCGAATGTTGTAGTTGACGCCGGCCGCGCGGCCGGAGCGCGCGGCGAGATCGACAAGCTGCGATGACTCGCCAGCGTTCATCGCCAGCGGTTTTTCACAGAGGACGTGCTTGCCGGCGCGCAGGGCCTCGCCGGCCTGGGCGAAGTGGAAGCGATTCGGTGTCGTGATATGGACCACATCCACCCGCGGGTCGGCCAGCAGATCGGCATAACTCTCGTATGCCGTCTCGATCGCCAGCGCGGCGGCGGCCTGGCGCGACCGTTCGGGCCGGGAGCCCAGGATCCCCACCACGTCCACGCCGAGTCGGCGCAGGCCTTCCGTGTGCGCGGGCCCCATAAACCCGGTGCCCACAATCGCGGCGCGCGGCAATGCCATCGAACGGACCTCCGGGAGCGCCCATTCTACCGTCCCCCTGGCGTGGCCCAGCGCTCTTCCGCCGTCAGGCGATGGGGTAGAGTGCGGCACAGGGAGGAGCCACCGTGACAGAGACGAGCGAGCGACGCGTCCGCGGCCAGCAAGTGCTGGCCGAGATTGGCACCGCGCTGGGACCGGGACGCGAGCGGTACCCGCACCTGCCACGCGAGCAGGCGGAGCACGTGATCGACACGCTGGTCGACTATTGCTTCGGCGATACGTGGGCCCGGCCCGGATCGGCGATCGACCTTCGCACGCGCCGCCTCCTCACGATCGCGGCGACGCTGGCGATGGGGCGCGAACGCCAGTTGCGCGCCCACATCAATGGAGCACTCGGCCAGGGGATTTCCCTGGAGGAGGTCGTCGAGACGATCAACCATCTCATCCCCTATTGCGGTTTCCCGGCCGGTCTGACCGCGCTCGATATCGCCAATGAGGTCGCCGCCGCCCGCGCCGGCAAGGCCTGAGCGGACGAGTTCGGTCGGGGCATCGGGTACAGTGCGGGCCGTGCTGCGGGTTGTTCGGTGGGGGGCTCTCTGTCAGGGAGACGACGGGATGAGGGCGTTCCGGTCCGCGACGTGGGTGTGGGGCGTGTGCCTGCGAGTGTGGCGGCCCTTGGCCCTCCCCTTCGCCGGCGGCGAGAGGACACCGGTGGGCGCCCGGTAGCGCGTCCACCGCAATCTGGCCACGGAAGGGGAAGGAATGCGTTTCGGGATTCAGATCAATCCGTACTTCGACGGGCCGAGTGGCAATGTCTGGGACGCGGTCGCGGCTGCCTCACGCTTCGTCGATCGGACGCGCTTCGACTCGCTCTGGGTCTACGATCACCTGCTCTACGAGGGGGGCTACTCCGGGCACCCCGTCACTGAGCCGGTGATGGAGGCGTTCACGATCCTCGGCGCCATCGCCGCGATCACGGATCGGGTGCGTCTGGGGCAACTCGTCCTCGGGACGCCGTACCGCAACCCGGCCCTCACCGCGAAGATGGCAACCACCCTCGACCTCATCAGTCACGGCCGGTCGATCCTCGGCATCGGTGCCGGCTGGCACAAGCGAGAGTACGAAGCGTACGGCTATGGCGCCTGGGAGGACACTCCGATCCGCATGCGCCGCCTCGAGGAGTCGATCAAACTGATCCGCGCGTTCTGGACCGAGCGACCCGCCTCGTTCAGCGGCCGCTACTACCAGTTGCACGCCGCCATGGAGAATCCGGCGCCGGTCCAGAAACCGCACCCTCCAGTCCTCATTGGAGGAAGCGGCGAGATCGTCACTCTCCGACTCGTCGCGCAACACGCGCAGATGTGCAACGTCTCCGGCGACCCGGCCACGGTGGGGCGGAGGTTCGGCATCCTGCGCGAGCACTGCGAGAAGCACGGGCGGCCCTACGAGGAGATCACGAGGACGATTTACACGACGATCATCATGGGCAAGGATCACGCCGATGCCGAGCGCCGCCGCGATCGGTGGGCCGACTTCGTGCCGCGGCAGGGCGCGGTTGCCGGCACGCCCGATGAGGTGATCGACCAGTTGGCCGCCTATGCGCGGGTGGGGTGCCAGTATGTGATCTTTCGCACGCCGGACTGGATGGATGCGGAGACCCTGCACCTGTTCGACCGGACGGTGCTGCCCGCGCTCGCTTCGGCGTAGCGGTGGCGTCGGTCGGCGTGGGCGCGATTCCCCTCGACCGGTTCCTCGCCCCCCGTCGCGCCTATGGCCCGGCGTTCTCCCCGGATGGGCGTCGGATCTTTTTCATCGCCGATCTCACCGGAGTGCCGCAGGCCTACGCGGTCGGTCCGGGCGGAGGCTGGCCTGAGCAACTCACCTTCACCAACGACCGCATCGGGCTGATCCGTCCCTCGCCCCGCGGCGACCTCCTCGCGATCGCCGGAGACCGAGATGGCGACGAACGGGAGCAGATCGCGCTGCTGGCTCCGCACGGTGAGTCGCTCGATCCGATGACGCGCGATCTCACCGCGATGCATCCCTTTGGCGCCTGGTCGCCCGACGGGACGCGGATCGCCTTCGCCTCGAACGCGCGCTCGCCGCGCGACTTCGACATCGCCGTGTACGACGTCGACGCCGGCGCCAAGCGGGTGCTCCTGGAGGGCGAGGGTGCCGTTCGCGCCGAGGCATGGTCTCCCGATGGGGAGCGCCTCATCGTCTCCCGCGCGCAAGGAGCGATGGACAACGACCTTTTCGAGGTCGCTCTGGCCGATCCGCGGCCGCGACCGCTCACGCTCCATGGAGGCGCGGCGCGCCATTTCCATCCCGCGTACCGGGCCGACGGTCAGCGCATCCTGCTTGTGACCGATCGCCTCACCGACGCGCTCGCGCTGGCGGAGATCCACCTCGGCGACGCGGAACCACGGCTCGTGCTCGACCTGGGCTGGGATATCGAGACGATGGCGCTCTCGCCCGATCGCGAGAAACTGGCCTTCTCCGTGAACGTGGGCGGATTCTCCGAACTGTATGTGCGCGACCTGGCCCGGAGACGGAACCGGCAGATCCCGCTGCCGCCCGGCGTCATCGCGTGGGGGTTTGTCGGCA
The DNA here is from genome assembly GCA_016875715.1 of Chloroflexota bacterium. Taxonomy (GTDB): domain Bacteria; phylum Chloroflexota; class UBA6077; order FW602-bin22; family FW602-bin22; genus VGOZ01. The sequence continues at coordinate 6,127 of VGOZ01000048.1, forward strand.
ATCTCGGCGATGGCATCGACTGGTCGCCGGACGGCCGCTGGCTCACTTTCAGCTTTACCGGGCCGCGGATGACGCAGAACGTGTGGCTGGTCGACCTGTCCATCGATCGGGCCGCGCCGCTCACGGCCGCTCACCAGGGAGGACTGTCCCCGGAGCGGCTAGCCGACGCGCGCACGGTCTCGTACCCCACGTTCGATGGCCGTGAGATCCCGGCGTTCCTCTACGCCTCCGCCGACGCGCGGCCCGGCGACCGTCGGCGCGCGATCGTCCTCATCCACGGCGGTCCGGAATCGCAGATCCGGCCGGGGTTCGACGGCGTCACGCAGTTCTTCGCGCACCACGGATGGGTGGTGCTCACGCCGAACGTGCGCGGCTCGACCGGGTATGGCAAGGCGTACACCCATCTGGACGACGTCGAGCGGCGGATGGACGCAGTGGCCGATGCGAAACACGCCGCGCTCTGGCTGGCCGCGTCCGGCTGGGCCGACCCCGGCGCGATCGTCGCGATGGGCCAGAGTTACGGCGGCTTCATGGTCCTTGCCTGCCTGGCCACCGACCCGGACGTGTGGGCCGCCGGCGCCGATCTATACGGGATCGCCGACTTCGTCACCTTCCTGGAGAATACCCACCCCCATCGGCGGCACCTGCGCGAGGCCGAGTACGGCAGCCTGACGGGGGACCGCGCAGTCCTCGAGCGGATCTCTCCGCTGCGCCACGTCCACCGCATGCGGGCGCCGCTCATCGCCGTTCACGGAGAGAAGGATCCGCGCGTCCCGATCGGCGAGACCGAACAGATAGTCGCCGCGCTGCGGAGTCGCGGGCTGCGCTGCGAGTTCGTTCGGCTTGCCGACGAGGGACACGGTATCGTCCGGCTCGAGAATCGCCGACGGGTCTATGCGGCGATCCGCGACTTCCTCGACGCGGTGGTGCCGGGGCCGACCGCGGCGACCACCAGCTGAACGGCCTGCCGCCCCCTACGGAGCGGTGGCGGCCGGCGCGATCCCGAAGATGCGCTGGTAGAAGCCCAGTTCACGTTCCAGCGCGTGGCGAATGTTCTCCGCCTGCCGGAAGCCGTGCTGTTCGCCCTCGTAGAGGTGGTACTCGACGGTGATCCCGCGGGCGCTCAGCGCGGCGACCATCCGCTCGGCCTGATCGGGAGGGACGACGCGGTCCTCCGACCCCTGGAAGAAGATCACCGGGCAGTTCAGGCGCTCGGGGGCGAAGATCGGCGATCGCTCCCGATAGAGCGCAGCCGCGGCCGGGTACGGTCCGACCAGGGAATCGAGGTAGCGCGATTCGTACTTATGCGTGTCGGTGGCCAGCGCGGCGAGATCGCTCACGCCGTAATAGCTCGCTCCGACGTGAAAGACTTTCCGGAAGGCGAGCGCGGCGAGTGTGGTGAAGCCGCCGGCGCTTCCGCCGGTGATCGCCAGGCGCCCGCCATCGACGTCGCCGCGCTCCACGAGGAAGCGCGCCCCGTTCACGCAGTCATCGACGTCCACCACCCCCCATTGCCCGTTCAGGCGCTGCCGGAAGGCCCGTCCGTAACCGGTCGATCCACCGTAGTTCACGTCCAGCACCGCGAAGCCGCGGCTCGTCCAGTAATGCTTGCCGGCGCTGAAACCACCCGAGGCCGCGCTTGTCGGCCCGCCGTGGCTCATCACGATCAGCGGCGGCCGCTCGCCCTCCGGGGCCCGGTAGTCCGGGTTCCGCGGCGCGTAGTACAGCCCGTACGCGGTCGCGCCGCCCGCCGTCGGGAACATGACCGACTCGGCGGGCGAGACCAGGTCCGGATCGATTTCCAGCGTCGTGGCCCGGCGGATCCGCGTTGTGGCGCCCGAGATCGGGTCGACGAGCACGACGGCGCTGCCCTCACGCGGCGACGAACCGACCGCGGCGACGATCCCCTCGCGCACCGCCAGCGACCAGATGGAGACCAGATCGGTCGGAATCTCCGCAATCGTTCCGGTATCGGCGGCGATCCGCGCCAGGTGAGCGACCCCGTCGCGATCGTAATGCGCCACGATCGTGCGCTCGTCGAGAAAGCCGTACGTGCGGACGCCGAAGTTCCATTGCGGCTGACCGAACTCGGCCGCCATCGGCGCGACGGGCTCGGCACCAGCCCCGGTCCATCGGTAGAGGTTCCACCACCCGGTGCGATCGGAGACGAAATGGAGCACTCCGTCGGGTGACCAGGCCGGCTGGAATGTCGCCTCCTCGGTGCTGCCGGCAACGTGGACGTGGGGGCCGAGCGTGCCGTCGGCCCCCACGTCGGCGACCCAGATGTCGCTGCCGTCCCACGGCATGTTCGGGTGGTTCCAGGACTGCCAGACGAGTCGGCGGCCGTCGGGGCTGAGCGCGGGAGTGGAGTAGAAGTCGCACCCGCGGGCCAGCAGCGTCAGGGCGCCGGTGGTCAGATCGATCGCGCCGAGCGCGTTCTCCGCCTCCGCGCGATCGCGATGGTCCTCGACGATGGCGATCAACCGCCCCCGCGCCCGATCGATGATCGCGTCGGCGAACCGCAGGGCAGACTCGGGAACTTCCCCGGTCAGGGGGACGATGGTGCCCTCGCGCGCGCGATAGAGCCGCTGATCCGCGAAGTGCGAGAAGATGAGCGTGCCGCCGTCGAGGAGCGCCGCGCCTCCGCCGTACTCGTGGACACGGGTGCGCGCGTTGAACGGCGGCGGGACGAGGTCCTCGATCGCCCCATCCGGACGCCGCCGCACCACGACCTGGCGCCCCGACTCGGTGGGGCGCCCCTCGCTCCAGTACAGGTCCCGACCATCGAGGCACGCATGCCCGAGGCGGAGCGATCCGGTCGCGAGCGCCTCCGCGGAGATAGGCGAGCGCCAGGCGCCATAACGTTCGACGATCACCGGCCTATGATACGGATCAGCGAGGCAGAGTCTGCCCCGAGGGGGAGATCGGTGACGGAAACCGAGCGTCTGTCCGGTCGCCGCAAGGTCGCCGCGCTGATGATCGCGCTGGGCGCGGAACGGGCCGCACAGCTGCTCCGCCAGTTCAACGAAACCGAGATCGAGGCGATCACCCGCGAGATCGTCCGCCTCGAACGGCTGCCGGATGGCGTCCGCGAGAAGGTTCTAAAAGAGGCCGTGGATGAGGTCGGCCAGAGCCAGTCGATCAACGCCGGCGCCGATTTCGCGCGCGAGCTCCTCATGCGCGCGTTGCCCAGCAATCGCGCGGCCGATCTCCTCCAGCGGAGCGCGCAGGTGCGCAAGGACCGGCCGTTCGGGTTCATCGCCGGAATGGACCTTGATCAGGTGGCTGCCGCGCTCGAGAACGAGCACCCGCAGACGATCGCACTCGTTCTCTCCCATCTGCCGCCCGACACGTCGGGACGCCTGCTCGTGCAATTCGAGCCGGGACTGCGCGCCGACATCACGTCGCGGCTCGCGGTGATGGCTCCGACCAGCCCTGAACGGGTGCGGGATGTCGAGACGGTCCTCAAGCGCCGCCTCCAGTCGCTCGAACAGCAGGGGCTCCGCAAGGCCGGCGGCGTGGAGCACGTGGTGGCCATGCTCGGTTCGCTCGATAGTCGCTCCGAGCGCGCGATCCTCGATGTGATCGCCGAGCGGAACCCGGAACTGGCCGCCGAAGTGCGCAAGAACATGTTCCTGTTCGAGGACATCAAGGGCCTCGACGACCAGTCGATCCGTCGGCTTGTCACCGACGTGCGCAGGGAGTTACCCGTTGCGCTGCGGGCGGCCTCCGAGGAACTGAAGCAGCGCATCTTCGCGAACCTGTCCCAGCGCGCCGGGCAGCAACTGCGCGACGAGGTCGACCTGCGCGGTCCGACGCGGGTTCGGGATGTCGAGGAGGCGCAGGGGAAGGTCGTTGAGATCGCGCGTCGCCTCGCCGAGGAGGGGCAGATCCTCATCCCTCGCGGCCGCGAGGATATCGCAATCTAGTGAGGCAGCCGCGTCGTGCCCGGGCGGGTCGCGAACGCGATGCAGACCAGCGCAACCCCAATCCTTGCCGACAGCGATCGGCATGGCGCTCGGGTACGGCATAGACCCGGATGCCCGTGGCCGCCGAGCGGGTTCCTGTCACGATCTACCACGGCACCAGTTGGCGACCGGAGCCGAAACGGCTGGACCGGGTGCGATTGGCGCTTCACTTCGCCATCGCCGCCGATTACGGATTCGCGTCGATCGACTACGAGCTTCTCGCCGCCTGGCGGGACAGAGGCGCCGCGCTGCCTCAGCGTCCGATCCTGTTCGATTTCGATCACCCGATGCGTTCGATCCACCGGGTCATCTGGCCGCTGATGGCCCATCACGGGTACACCGGCACCCTCTACGTGAATACGTCGTGGATGGAGAAAGTCGGCGACGATCGCTACATGACGTGGCAGGAGATCCGAGACCTTGTCGCTGTCGGGTGGCGCATCGGCGCGCACCTGCATCACCACTTCAATCTCGCGTATCTGGCCCGCCTCGATCACTCCGGGGGGCTAATCCGGGAGCAGATGGCCCTGAACAACCGGATCCTTCTCGAACAACTCGGTGTCGTCCCTGTGGTCTTCGCCTACACAGGTACCACCTTCAGCGTGGTCGCCGAGGCAGAGGCGCGGAGAAGATACAGGTTTGCGCGCCTCTGGATCACGGGCGCGTCCTATGAGACCGACCGCGGAACGATGCGTTTCGCCGATCTGGCGGGTGTCGAGGGACCCGATGAATCGGATGGCGGTCCTCCGCTGGCCGCGCGGTACGTCACCGCCGATACGAGTCCGCACCGCCTTCCCGCGATGGAACCGCAGGGCTTGATCTATGAAGAGGCGGCCTTCCGTCGCTATCTCGAAGGCGCGCTTTCCGGCGGCTAGCCGGCATCGGGAATGGCGTGCCACGGCGGCACCCGGCCGTCGAGTCGTCCGCAACCTTTCGCATAACCGCACCGTCTAACCGCATAGCCGCGGAAATCTGACGCGCAGGCTCGCGTGCGTCCGACAATCCGCCGGCGCGCGTCAGGAGGCGGCATGCGGGTCACCGAGTACGCGGTCCGGAATCCTTTCCTGATCGCCAGCGCGACGATCGCGATCTGCCTCTTCGGACTGCTCGCCTACTTCCGGCTCGGTGTGGCGACTCTTCCCAAGATGAACATTCCCGGCGTGGCCGTGTTTGCGGTCTACCCGGGCGCCGACCCCGATACGGTGGAGGCGCAGGTTACCCGGCCGCTCGAGGACGCGATAGCCCAATTGCCGCACATCAATCGCAGCGCCTTTGTCTCCACGTCGCAGGCGGGCATCGCGACGATCCTGGTCGAGTTCACCGACGCCGCGAACGCGAGTCTCGTGGCGATCGACGTCCAGCGGGCGGTCATCTCGGTGCGCAACCGCCTGCCTCCGGAGGTGGAGGCGCCCTCGGTCGTCAAGTTCGATACCGAGGCGCTCGGCGTCGCCACTATCGTTGTCTCCGGGTCGCTCCCGCTCATCGCGCTGCAGGAGCTGGCAGAGGATGTCGTTCAGCCTCGCCTGAACGCGGTGCCGGGCGTCTCCTCGGTGGTCATCCGCTCCGGCGTGAAGCGGGAGATCCAGGTACTCGCGCGTGACGATGCGCTCCGCGCGCGCGGACTGTCGATCAACCATCTGATCGGCGCGATCCAGGGAAGTCAGATCGAGATTCCCGCGGGATCGATCCGCGATGGCGTGCGCGACATCGCGGTCGCGTTCGACGCCCTGGCCACGCGCGCCGATGCCCTCGGCGGCATCGTCATCGCCCAGATGCCGAATGGTCCCGTGCGAGTGGCGGATGTGGCCCGAGTCGACGACACGATCGAGAGACGCTCCGCGATCGTGCGGGTGGACGATACCGAAGGTGTCTCGCTTGTCGTCGCCAAACTGGGCGACGCCAGTTCCATCGCCGTGGTTGGCGGCGTGCGCGCCGCGCTCGTAGAGATGGCCGCCGACCTCCCTCTCGGCGTGAACCTCGACGTCGTGATCGACGCCAGTCGCTATACCGCGAAGTCGTTCAGCACGGTCCAGAAGGCGCTCCTCGAGGCCGTCATCGTCACCGGCTTCATCCTCCTCTTGTTCCTCCACACCTGGCGGAGCACGGTCATCGTCCTCATCTCGATCCCCGTCTCCATCCTGTCCACGCTCATCGTCATGCGCGCGCTCGACCTGACGCTCGACCTGCTGACGATGCTCGCCCTCACGGTCAGCGTGGGCATCCTCGTCGACGACAGCATCGTCGTCCTGGAGAACACGTTCCGGCATCTGAACCTGGGCAAGAGCCCGGTGCAGGCAGCGCTCGACGGCCGCGGCGAGATCGGTCGTGCCGCTCTGACGATCACGCTGGTGGATGTGGTCGTCTATTTCCCGATGGCGATCATGACCACCGGCCTGCCGCGTCAGGCGCTGGCGCCGTTCGCGATTGCGATCACGACCGCGACCCTCGCCTCTCTCGCGGTCTCTTTCATCCTGACGCCCCTGATGGCGAGCCGACTGCTGCGTGGGCCGGAGAGCAGCGCCAGCACCTCGCTGCTCGCCCGGTTCGGGCGGTTGTGGGATCGCGGATTCGCCGGGCTCGAGCGACGCTACGAGGCGCTGCTGCGCGCCTCGTTGCCGAGCCGAGGCCTGGTGATCGCGATCGGCGTGCTCAGTTTCGTCGGCGGGATGGCGCTGCCGGCCGCCGGGCTTATCGGTCTCGACTTCTTCCCGAGCGGCGACCAGAGCGAGGTCAACCTCCAGATCGATATGCCTCCGGGAACCTCACTCGACGCGACCGACGAGGCGTCGCGGCGGATTGAGCGCGAGCTGCGGGCGATGCCCGAAGTCGTGCGGACGTTCACGGTCGTGGGTTCGGGCGCGGGGGCGGATAGCTTCTCGACCAGCGCGAACCGCGCCGAGGTCATCGCGCTGCTCGTTCCGCCGCGCCAGCGCGCAGCCTCGGCGCGGGAGGTGCTCGAACGCATCCGCACGGAGGTCGCGCCGCTGCATCAAGCGGCGCGCTTCACGCTTGGAATGCCGAACGGTTTCGGGTTCGGTGGCTTCGATGGCCCGCCGATCCAGATCCAGGTGCGCGGGAACGATCCGGAGGAGTTGCGCCGGCTAGCCGATCGCGTCGCCGGCGCGGTGAGCGCCATCCACTATGCCGCCCCGATCGAGCGCAGCGATACGAAGATCCGCGATCAACTTCGCGCGGTCGTCGATTGGTCGCGCGCGGCCGATCTGGGGGTGCTTCCGCGCGATGCCGGTGTCGCGCTCCGCGCTACGCTCGACGGCTACACCGCCAACGGCATGACGCTCCGTCAGTCCGGGCGCAGCGCGATCCCGATCCGGATCCGCCGCGAGGGGGCCGCCACGATGGCGACGGACGACCTCCGTCGCCTTCCCGTCGCCGGGGCGCGCGGCATCGTCGATCTCGGTCAGTTTGTCACACTTCGCACGACCACGATCCCAAACGCGATCATCCACGTCGACCGCCAGCGTGCGATCACTATCTCTACCGCTCCCACCGGCGAAAGATTCGTCGGGGATCTCCAGCAGGACGTGACCGCTGCGCTGGCGACGATCCCCGTGCCCGCCGGATCGAGCATTTCCTTCGGCGGCCAGGGTGCCGGCGACGAGCGCGCATTTGGCGAACTCATCTCCGCGCTGCTCGTCGGCGTCCTGCTCATGTACATGCTGATGCTCATCCTGTTCGGCAGCGCGACGATCCCCATGGCGGTGATGATGTCCCTGCCCCTCGCGGTCATCGGCGCGCTCGGCGGCCTGGCCGTCACCGGCAATCCCTTCACTATCTTCTCGATGATCGGGATCGTCGTGCTCAGCGGCCTGGTCGGGAAGAACGCGATCCTCCTCGTCGACTACACGGCGCGACTGCGGCGCGAGGGGTACACCCGCGACGCGGCGATCCTCCGCGCCGGCCCGACCCGCCTCCGCCCGATCATCATGACCACGGTGTCGGTGATGGCCGCGCTCCTGCCCATCGCCGCCGGCCTCGAGGAAGGCTCAGAACTCCTCGTGTCGGTCGCGGTCGTGCTCATCGGCGGCCTGCTCACCTCGACGCTGTTGACCCTGGTCTTCGTCCCGGCGATGTACTCGCTGTTCGACGATATCGAGGACTGGCTGATGCGTCGCCTGGGCGGGGCCGAGTCGGTACCGGTCGCGCGGGGCTCGGTCGCGGCAGCCAGGGAGTAGGCCTCGTGTCCGCCCGGCCGCGGTAAAGCGCGAGTCTGGTCATTGACCTTCTCCGGAGACGCGGGAACCAGGAGAACGCCGCGTTGACAGGCACGACCAACGTGATGTTGCGCCTGGCGATGCGCGGTCTGTTCACCCTGGACCCAGGCGCACCTGGGAGTGCGCCGAGACGCGAGATCTCATACTCCGAGAGGAGGTGGTGGGACGATGTAGATGTCGGCATAGTATTGACGTTCACCCTCCACGTTCCCTGCTTGCTGATGCTGGTTCTCCTGGGCGGAATGTTGGGCCCGTTTCCGGAAAGCCACGCCGCCCGAGTCCTCGTGCTCGTAGTCTCGGGCCTGCTTCTTGGGCTGATCCAGACTTTGTATGTCGGCCCAACGTTCTGGTGGACCCGACGGCGTGGATTCCACCGTCTTTCCCGCGGCCTTCTCATCGGTGCCGGGATCACGATTCTGCTGAACTCTGTGTGGTTCGGGGTGTTGATCCTGAGCGCTCTCTGAAGGCCGATGGCGGTGGGACTCGGCCACCGCGAACTCGTTGCGAGTGTGGCCAGAAAGTGCATCAGTACTGGTCCGTTCTCATTCTGGTCCGCTCTCGACCACGGCCGGCCATGGTTTCGGTAATGGCAGCGTTCCTACCCAGATGCGTCCCACATCGAAGAGGGGCCGAACAACTCCAGTCCGTCGTGGTCCTGCGCATCGGCGGCCCGCTCACCTCGACGCTGGCCATGCGGCACTGCGGAACGGACGCGGGTCGCGTGATACCGTAGAAGGCATGGAAATGCGACGTCTGGGCAGAAGCGGTCTCAAGGTCTCGCCGGTGTGGCTCGGAGGGAACCCCTTCGGGTGGACGATCGACGAGAAGCAATCCATGGCGGTCCTCGACGCGTACGTCGGAGCCGGCGGCAACGCGATCGACACCGCCGATTCCTACTCGCTCTGGAAGACCGGGAACGTCGGCGGCGAGTCGGAGGCCATCATTGGCAACTGGCACACCAGCCGGAGGAGTCGGCACGCGGTGGTCATCGCGACGAAGGTGTTCACTCGCATGGGCAACCTGCCCCACGAGGCTGGGCTTTCTCGCCGCTGGATCATGGAGGCGGTCGAGAACTCGCTCCGCAGGCTCCAGACGGACTACATCGATCTCTACCAGGCGCATTCCGACGACCCGGAGACGCCGCTCGAGGAATCGCTGCGCGCGTTCGACGATCTCGTCTCGCATGGGAAGGTGCGGTACATCGGCTGCTCGAACTACAGCGCCTGGCGGCTCACCCAGGCGCTCTGGGTGAGCGATCGGCGCGGCTACGTGCGCTATGAGAGCGTCCAGCCCCGGTACAACCTGGTCGACCGCGAGGGATACGAGACCGATCTCGAGCCGATGATCCGCGCCCACGAGATCGGCGTGGTCTGCTACTACGGACTGGCGAGCGGCTTCCTCACCGGCAAGTATCAGCAGGGTCAGCCGCTGCCGCCCTCGATGCGCGCGGGCGGGGTGCAGCAGTCGTACTTCAACGATCGCGGCTGGCGGACGCTTGCCGCGGTCGAGAACGTCGCCAGGCGGGTGAACGCGACCCCGAGTCAGGTCGCGCTTGCCTGGGTGATCCAGCGGCCGGGGATGACCGCGCCGATCGCCAGCGCGACGACGGCAGACCAGGCGCGCGAACTGCTCGGCGCCGCCAACGTCGCACTCGACGCCGCGGCGACACAGGAGCTAGACGTGGCCAGCGCCTGGAAGTAGCGACGCTGGGCGCGCGCGGACGGATCGATCGAGGCGCGAGCAGGCAGCTCGCGAGAACAGCGTGGCGAAGGAGCAAGGAGGGTCGCGATGGCGAGGTTTCGCGTCGTCAAGCTCGGCTGTGGCGCGGAGCCGGATACCGCGTACGAGCGATCGCGTCTGGAACCGCTCGGTGCCGAGGTCGTGGCCGCGCGCGCCGATACCGATGAGGCGACGGTCGCCGCGCTGCGCGGCGCCGATGGCTGCGTCAGCTACGGGCCCCGGTTCACCGGCGACATCATCGCCCGGCTGGATCCGAGCCTCTGGTTCATCGTTCACGCCGGAACGGGCTATGACCCGGTGGATGTCGACGCTGCCGCCGCGGCCGGAATAATGGTCGCGAACCTGCCGTTCCAGTGTATCGACGAGGTCGCGAACAGCGCGCTCGCGTACGTCCTGGCCTTCAACCGATGCCTCGTCGATGCCGATCGCCACGTCCGGTCGGGTCTGTGGGAGCGCTCCCGGTTCAACGCGATCGGTCCCATCGTTGGGGAGACCCTGGGTCTCCTCGGCTTCGGCAACATCGCCCGGCTGGTCGCGCGGCGGGCACAGGCGTTCGACCTTCGCGTGGTCGCCTACGATCCGTACGTCGACCCCGCACTGGCGCGAGAATCGAACGTCGCCCTGCTGAATCTCGAGGATCTTCTCCGACAGTCCGACTACGTCTCCTGCCACCTGCCCCACAACCGCCATACCCATCACCTTATGAACGATGACCGGTTCCGCCTCATGAAGCCGCGGGCCATCTTCGTCAACACGTCGCGGGGGAAGTGTGTGGACGAGGCGGCGCTCGTGCGTACGCTCACTGAGGGGAGGATCGCCGGGGCGGGCTTGGATGTATTCGAGATCGAACCGCTGCCCACGGAGAGCCCGCTCCGCACGCTCACGAACGTCCTCCTCGCGCCGCACCTGGCCGGGACATCGGTGGCGTCGGCGGTGAAGAACCGTCAGCACGCGGTCGATCAGGTCGTTGAGGCGCTCCGCGATGGCGCTCCCTCCGCGCTCGTCAACCGCGGCGTCGTCTCCCGGCGCGTCGCGAGGGTCTAACCCGATGGGCGAGTTCGAGGGTAAGGTCGTCATCGTCACGGGGGGCGCTCTGGGGATGGGCCGGGCGACCGCGCTCGCGTTCGCGGCGGCTGGTGCGCGAGTGACAGTCGGCGATCTCGACCGTGGCGCCGCCGATGCCGCCGTCGCGCGGATGCCCGCGGGCGGCGGCCTGGCGGTCGTCGGCGATGTAGCCCGTGCAGAGGTCTGCGAACGCGTCGTCGCTGCCACGGTGGAGCGCTTCGGCGGACTGGACATCCTCTTTAACAACGTCGGGATCCAGCCGCAGGACTCCTACGCCGATGTTGAGCACACGACCGAGGCGATGTGGGACCGCATTCTGGGAGTGAATCTGAAGAGCTATTTCCTGATGGCGAAGTACGCGATCCCGCACCTTCGCGCACGGGGCGGCGGCGTGATCGTGAACAACGCCAGTGTGCAGGGCCTGCAATCGATGCCGCGCGTACCCGCGTACGCGGCAAGCAAGGGGGGTGTCCTCTCGCTCACGCGACAAATGGCGCTCGATTACGCGCACGAGAACATCCGGGTCCTCGCGATCTGTCCGGGAACGATCGACACCGAAATGGTTCGCGCCTCGGCGGCGCGAGAGCCGGACGGGATTGAGGCCGCGCTGGTTCGCTACGGGCGCAGCCACCCGCTCGGCCGCATAGGCACTGGCGACGATATTGCGAACGCGGTCCTCTTCCTGGCCAGCCCAAGGGCGAGCTTCATGACGGGCGAGTACATCTGCGTGGACGGCGGATATATGGCCCAGGGTGCCTGGGCCGCCGGTGCGGGCGCGTCGCGCTGACGCGATGGCTCTCAGAGCGCGGCGGCGCGGCAAGCTCACCTACTACTACGAGGGCGAGCGACCCGTCCTGTCCGCGCTTGTCACCGAAGAGCAGCCCGATGGCGATCTGCGGATCTACTTCGCCGGACTCACTGGCGGCTACTCGGCGAAAGGCGTGCTGGGGCTAGACGATCTCGTGACGATGGACCCGAAGCGCGAGATCCCGCTCATCTTCGCCTGCTGGGAGAAGTGGCTCCGCGATGCTGGCATCTGCGACGCGCTCGCCGATGTCGATTTCGTCGAATTGCGCTCGTTTGGATGCCAACCGAAGGCGCCGAACCCGCTCGTCGACCCGTTAGGCTACCGGAAGGAGCAAGAGAGGCTCCGCGCCGAGTACGCCGAGGCATATGGCGACTTCTTCACCACCCGGCTGCCGGACCACGGCGTGCCCTGCCGCTTCACCGTCCACGTGGTCGACGTTCCCGACGGAGCGGCGTCCTATGAGTTCTCCGCGGTGGGGTTGTTGCAGCGGAATCGCTCGTGAGCGCGCCGCAGCGGCCTCGCCGCGCTGATGTTCCCATCGAGTTGACCTGGGATCTCTTTCCGATCTACGCGACTGACGAACTCTGGGATGCGGATCGGCAGCGGATCGATGGACTCATCGACGCGGTCGCGGCCTTCCGCGGCAGACTCGGCGCATCGGCGTCCGTGCTTCTGGAGTGCCTGCGTGCCCGTGAAGCGCTCGTCGAAGTCGCCACACGAGTGGATGCCTACGCCCGGCTCGCCTTCGCGGCCGATGGACTGGATCCCCGGACGCAGGCGATGGCGGGGCAGAGCCAGGCCATCGTGCCCCGCGCCAACGCCGCGCTGTCGTTCATCCCGGTGGAACTGCTCGCACTTCCGGATACCACCATCTCGACCTACCTTGCGAACGAACCGGAGTTCGCGCCGTATCGGATCCAGCTTGAGGACGTCGACCGGCGGCGCGGTCACATCCTCAGCCCCGATGCCGAGGAGCTGCTCGCATCGCTGGGTGAGGCGCTCGACTTACCCACGGCGCTTTGGCAGCGGACGACCGCGGCGGACCTGCAGTGTCCACCGGCGCGCGCAAGCGACGGGACGGAGGAGTCGGTCACGATCGCCGCGATCCAGTTCAGACTCCGGGCGGTGCCGGATCGGGGCCTCCGGCGGTCGGCACACGAGGCGCTCGCCGAGGGGCTCCGTCGGCACGCAAATGGACTGGCGGCCGGGCTGGCGTCGCATATCCGGAAGAACGTGGTGCTGGCGCGGGCGCGCCGGTACGCGAGCGCGGCGGAGATGATCCTCGCGCCGCAACGGATCCCGGTGGAGGTCTACCGGGCCATCCTCCGACGGGTCCACGATGGTATGGCGCCGCACGCGCGACGCCTCGCCCGGTTGCGCGGCCGGGTTCTCGGCCTCGATACCGTGCACCACTACGATCTGGATGCCCCACTCGATCCGGCGCTTGATCCCCCCTGCACGTTCGATCGGGCGCGAGGCCTGATCCTGGAGGGCCTGGCGCCGCTCGGCGAGGAGTACGTCGGTCAGATCGCGCGGGCGTTCACCGATCGCTGGGTCGATCGAGCCGACAACCTCGGCAAACGCAGCGGCGCCTTCTGTGCCACCGTCTACCGCGTCCACCCCTACGTCTTCTCGACCTGGCAGGACACCATTCGCAACGCGCTCATCCTCGCCCACGAACTCGGTCACGGCGGCCACGGCATCTATGCGTCGGCCAGCCAGACCATCACGAATTCCCGGGGCAGCCTCTTCTTCATCGAGGCGCCCTCGACGGCCAATGAGGTGCTCGTCGGCCGCTATCTGCTGCGGACGATCCGCGAGCCGCGCGCCCAGGCACACGCAATCGCCCAGTTCGCGGGCACGTTCACCCACAACATGATCACTCACATGCTCGAGGCGCATTTCGAGGAGCGGCTCTACGCGCTGGCCGAGGCCGATCGGCCATTGACCCTCAACGTCATCCTCCAGACGCAGGAGGAGGTCTTCACGACCTTCTTCGGCGACGCGGTGCAGCTCGGTGAGGCGGATCGGCTCTACTGGGCGCAGCAACCGCACTTCTACATCAACCTCTATCCCTACACCTACGCGGCCGGCCTCGCCTGCGGGTGCGCGGTCGCCGACGACATCGAGCGCGAGGGGCGACCCGCCGCACAGCGCTGGCTGGAGACCCTGGCGCTTGGCGGCTCGCTTCCGCCGCTCGAACTGGCAGCGCACGCCGGCGTGGATATGACGTCCGCCGCGCCGATCGACCGCGCCGTAGCCATGTTCGGCGCCCTCGTCGACGATCTCGAGGCCGCGTTCGCCCCGGTCAGCGGTTGAGAGGGTCTGCCGGTCGTTCGCGGGCGTCCCCCGACCGTGCCGACGATGCGTGCTCTTGCGGGCGGGCCCGCGTGGAGAGGCGCAGCGCGCAATAGGCGCCGCCCACAGCGATGGCGATGTCACCCGGGCTGAACTGCTCGCCCGGGAGAGGAAGCGTGATCCAGTCGCCAAGGAAGGGCAGGAGCGTGCGCTCGTCCATCGCCACGGTGTTGCGGAAGGGCGCCGGGTCCGTTGGTTCCACTCTCGGCATCTGCCCGCCGTTCGCCGCGATGACGGCGCCGTCCAGAAGCGCGCCGAAGAGGATCAGCGGCAGGCCGTCGGTCCGCACGTTCGCGATGAGAAACGCGATCACCAGACCGATGCTGAGCAGATGCAGGATGGGGCCGTACGACGCAAGGACCTCGGCGATCGGGTCGCTGCTGAACAGCGGAATCTGAACCGCCAGGCCGGCGAGGCCGAGCCACCACCATCGCCAGCGGGTCGTGGCCAGGTTCAGCAAGCTGCCGCCGCGGGCGAGGCCGATGGCCAGGCCCACCACAATCGCGAACCCCAGCGTCATGTCGCGGCGTGCTCGGCTGTCAGTTCCTCGGCACAAACGGAGCACGCGGCCACGGGCAGGGCGATGTGGAAGCGGGCGCCGCCCCACTCCCCACTCTCGATCCAGATCTCGCCCTGATGCGCGATCACGAGGTCGCGCGCGATCGAGAGGTCGAGGCCCATCCCCTTGCGGTTCACTCCGGTCGTCGCCGCGACCCGGTAGAACTTGTCGAAGACACGCTCGCGCTCGGTCGCGGGAATGCCGGTCCCCTCGTCCTCCACAGTCACGGCGACGACGTCGGCGGTCTGGCCCGCACGCAGGCGGATGCGCCCATCCGACGGACCGTATCGAGCTGCGTTCGAGAGCAGGTTC
Source organism: Chloroflexota bacterium (assembly GCA_016875715.1). Lineage (GTDB taxonomy): Bacteria > Chloroflexota > UBA6077 > FW602-bin22 > FW602-bin22 > VGOZ01. Next base: position 21,169 of record VGOZ01000048.1, read on the forward strand.
AGGAGGATCTGACGGATCCGCACAGGATCAGCGCGGACCGGTAGCGGCGCCACCGGGAGATCCAGTTCGAACCGAGGACCGGCGTGGGCGACCCGCGCCGTCTCGATCGCCTCGGTGCAGAGGTCGCGCAGGTCGTGGTGCTGGAGATCGAGAGCGAATCGACCGGACTCCAGCCTCCCGGCATCCAGCAGGTCGTCGACGAGGCGGGCCAGGTGCCGTGCCGATCCGGAGATCTTCTCTGCCATCCGTTGCACCGGCTTCGGATCGGAAGCCCGCCCCGCGAGCATCTCCGCGTAGCCGAGGATGACACCGAGCGGGGTTGTCAGGTCGTGGCTCACCTTGGTGACGAGATCCGACTTAGGACGGCTCACCTCGCGGACGGCCTCCACCTCCGCGGCGCGTACGCCGAGGATGGCGTTCTGCAACGCGAGGGCAGCGCGATCCGAGATCATCTCGCAGAGCGCCCGTTGCTCATCGCTGGGTCCGCTCTCGGCCCACTCCAGGCTCACCGTGCCCACCTGATACTCGCCATGGATCAGCGCGTGCGGCCGAACGATCCCGCGCGTGAAGGAGTCGCCGTCAGTGGGAAGTCCTGCTGGGTGTAGCGACCGCGGAAGGCGACAGCGCGGTGTCCGGCGGCGACGACCAGAGCGCCATCGGCGCAGTGATCGGCGGCAAGGCGCGCCACGATTGGCACGAGTCGCTCTGGCTCGATGGTGGAGGCGAGGAGGAAGCCGACGTCGGCCATCACCTCCCAGCGCGCCGCAAGGTCCTCGGCTTCGGCCCGCGCCTCCTCCGCCTCGGCGGTCGTGCGTTCGAGGATGCGCACCTGCCGGTAGTTGCGCCACATCACCAGCGCGGGGAAGGTGAGGAGGAGGGCAAGCCGCCAGTCCTAGACCAGCGCACCCGCGAACAGCACGCCCATGATCTGCATGCCGAAATGCGGCATGAACACGCCGCGGTGGTTCTCCCTCCAGATCCGGAAGAAGTTCTTCCGAGCCGAGATCGCCAGGACCCCGCTCACTAGACCGGTGTTGAGAAGGTAGTAGATGCTCAGCGCGGCGAGGGCGTACGGAATCATCTCCGGCCGATCCGGATGCGGAATCAGTTCGCCGTCACCCCAGAGGCGACGCCACACCAGCGATGCCGCGCCGGTGGCGGTCGCGACCGGACTCACGTTGAAGAGCAGGCGGTACCACGGTTTGCGGGCGAAGGTCTCGCCGGTGAGCGTGCCGAGACCTGCCGCGAGGATGGCGGCCGATGTGGGCAGGTACAACATCGCCGTCGCCACCACCATCGTCGTGACGACGAACTCGCCACCGCGAGGCAGCGGGATGCCGATTCGCTCCGCCAGGACCACAAGCCCCAGGAAGACGAGGAGGCGCGCGGCACCTCCTGTGTGGGGAGCGACAGGAGGGCCGCGCCGATGAAGGTCACCCCGACGAGCGACACCGCCCCGACGTAGACCGCGGTCGGTGTTGGCAGCGCGGTACCGCGCCACAGACGGAGGAGGGGGGACGCGGATGTCGGCTGGAACCCGTCTATCCTTCGCCCTCCCCCAGTGCCCGCACGATTCCGATCCGGAGATCGGACCGGCGGGGCACACGCTCAGCCTACCACTTGTCGTTCGCGCCGCTCGCGATCACCGCCGAGACCAGAGTTGCCACGACCACGAGAGCCCGCCAGATCTGCCACTTCACGTCTTTCGCTCCATCAACTTCGCGCGGTCTGTGCCGCTGACGGAGTGATAGATGGTCTCCGCAGAACGGAAGTCATCGATCACGGCGAGATTCAAGCGACGCATCAGCCGCTCGGACCCGCTCTGGTCGAACCCGCGCACCCGACGCGATGATTCGGGGCCGATCCTCAGCCTTCTCCGGAACCGTCAGTTTGATGTGGTCTATCTCCTGATCACGCTCACCAGCGCCGTCGACGACTACCGAAAGCGCGCCACGGAGGTCCAGCGGGCCATTCAGCGGCAGAGTCCCGCGGTGGCGGTGCGCCAGCGTCCGGTCTCGCTCGGCTCGGTCACCGACTACGCGGAGATCTATCGCGCCGTCAATCACGAGTGCGTCTCGATCAGTGCTGAACACTCCCGCGACGACCTCGTCGTGTACCTCTCGCCCGGAACACCGCAGATGCAGACGGTGTGGGTCCTGCTCGTTCAATCCGGGCTTCTTCGCGCGCGGATGATCGAGGCAACGCCGCCCGACCTGCTCGCACCCGGGCAGCCCCCGTGGCGCGAGGTGACGCTGTCTCTCGCCGATCTCCCGCAGATCGTGAGCCCAGGCGAGATCGAACGGCGGCTCGGTGTTCTTGAGGCGCGTAGTCAAAACCTGGCCGTCGAGAACCGACGCCTCGTCGCCGACGCGCGTTTCCGGAACACGGCGACGCCGATTGTCGCGATTGGCGACGACTTCAGCCTCCCGGAGCACCTTCTCGCGGTCGAGTACGCGTACTAAAGTGAGTTCCCGGTGGAATCTACACGCCGGCGAGGGTCAGGTCGTCGCGGTCCAGGGCGGTGAAGCCGTAGACGGTGGGCGGGTTGGTGGCGGGAGCGACCTGGAGCGCGCGGGCTTGGGCGTGCAGGACGGTCCGGCAGCGTGTTTTGACCTCCTCGGTCCGG
>VGOZ01000049.1 GCA_016875715.1 Chloroflexota bacterium
GTGGGAGAGGCCATCCGCGGCCATCGTGCGGAGGTGATCGTCGCCACGAAAGTGTGCGAACCGGTTGGGCCAGGGCCGAACCAGCGCGGCCTGTCGCGCCGCTTCATCCTCGAACAGGTCGAGAGCAGTCTGCGGCGTCTCGGCACGGAGTACATCGACGTGTACTACGCGCACCATCCCGACGCGCGCACGCCCATCGACGAGTCGCTCCGTGCCTTCGACGATCTGGTTCGCCAGGGAAAGGTGCGCTACGTGGGCATCTCGAACTTCGCCGGATGGCAGATCGTCGAGGCGCTGTGGCGTGCCGAACGTGGCGGCCTGACGGATCCGGTGGTGATGCAGGCGAACTACAACTTGCTCTCTCGCGCCTGCGAGTTGGAGCAACTGCCCGCCCTGGCGGCGTTCGATCTGGCCGCGTACGCGTTCGCGCCGCTGGCTGGCGGGGTGCTCACCGGCAAGTATCAGCCCGGTGGCCCGCCGCCGCCCGGGTCACGCGGCGAGTTCTGGGCGGAACGGGAGCAGAACCCGAAACGGCCCAGTTCGGTGCCGGTACGGACCGCTCGCTTCGTCGCGGGTGCCGCGGCGCTGGCGGCCTGGGCGCGATCGCGGGGCAACACCGCTTCGCAGGTGGCGCTCGCCTGGCTGCTCGGAAATCCCTTGCTCACCGGCGTCATCTCCGGCGCGAGTTCGCTCGCCCAACTCGAGGACAGCGTGCGTGCGGTCGAAATCACTCTGGACGGGGCGGAGCGGGATGAGGTCGCCGCGCTTGTCAGCGCGGGCGAACGTCAGGCCTGAACGTCGACGTTGTTCCCCAGCGCGTTGAGGGGTGTGAGGGCGGGCGACATCTGCTGTGATACCACGAGCGCGGATTCGGCGCGGGCGCCGGTCCCGAACGTGATCGACGATCCGTCGGTCGAGATCTGCGATCCTTGATCGGCAGGCGCGACCTGCACGATGGCGGGCGACCGCATCCCCGTCCCTCCGCCGACAATCGCGTTCGCGGTCGGCCCCAAACCCACACCACCGATCATTGCGACTGGGTCGTTCTACACCCCTCGGGGGATTGTCACGCGGATGCACCCGAATAATGGCGTAACCCGTAAAGCCAGAACAGCCGCGACCCGACGAGCATGGCGACCGCCAGGACGACCGCGAGGAGAAGAGTCTCGCCGGTAAGGCGACCCGCCAGCGCCTCGGCGGGAACCGTAGTCGCGAACGCGACCGGGACGATGAAAGTCATCATTGCCCGGAGCCAGTCCGGATAGATCGTGGCCGGCCACCGACCCGACTCCCATATCGCCAGGAAGATCACGTGGATGTTCTCCATGCGCACGAACCAGAACGTGGTAGTCGAGAGGATGAGCCAGAATGAGTACACCATCGCCGCGCCGGCGATCAGGGCGATGCCGAACGCACCGGCCTTCGCCAACCCGAACTCGGCGCCGAGTTGCACGAGCGCGATGCCGATGAGCGCGATGCCCAGCACGATATCGACGGTCCGCCAGATCTCGACCTGCTTGATGGAAACGAGCATCTGTGCGTCAGCCGGCTTGGTCAGCGTGAAATCCAGGGTTCCCTGGCGCACATCCTCGATGAAACGGGCCATGCTCGGCTGGACGATCGTTCGGACGAAGCCGCCGACGAGGAAGTACACCCCCACCAGCGCGAGAATCTCGAACTGGCGCCACCCCGCAAGCGTCTCCGCATGCGTGAACACGATCGAGAGGCCCAGGATCGCCGTAAACAGGCCGATGAACGACTGGAGCAACTGGACGTAGAAGTTGACCCGGTATTCGAGTTCGTTGAGGATGCCGACACGGATGTAAACCGCCAGCAGTCGGAGCGCGGTCACGCCCCCACCGCCGTGAAGCGCCGGAGCGACGATGACCAGACAAGGCGCAGGACCGCGTAGGCAATCGCCAGCCAGATCACCTGTGCGCCAAGGCCGGCCAGGATCTGCTCCATCCCGAGCCGACCGAGGATCAGTTCGACGGGAAAGGCCACGGTCCAGCGAAACCAGGTGGCCGAAGCGAAGATCTGGATGAACTCGGGGAACAGCGCCAGCGGCGCCATCTGACCCGAGAGGAAGATCGACGCGCCGAAGTACAACTGGTTTACGGCGGCGATACGCGTCGTCCAGAACGCGGCCAGTGCCAGAGTCCACCCGGTCATGAACCGGATCGCGAACGCGAGGAGCAGTGCCGGGACTGCCAGGGCCAGCGCGCGCATATCGACGGTGAATCGCGCTTCGAAGACGAACGCGAGCGCGATCGCCGCCGGCAACAGAACGCCGAGCGTCAGCACCTTGTAGACGAGGTTGTCGGCGATATCGCCGTGGATCGGGTGCAGCGGACGCAGCAGTTTGGGCGAGAACTGCCCGTAGCGGACCCGATACTCCATCTCATGCATGATCCAGGTGAACGTCAGGTGGTTCACCAGCATCGTGACGATGAAGTACGCCGCGAAGTCCCGCGGCCCGAAACCGCCCACCGCGCCGCCGGATGCGCTGGCCACCGCGGACCACACGACGAGATAGATCGTCGGTTCCAGGACGGTGAAGCAGAGCCAGATCACCAGCGCCACCCGATACTGCAGCTGCTGCGCGGTCGCCACGCGGCAGTGGGCGGCGTAGATATCCAGGAACGTGCGCGGGTTCAGCATGGGCCGGTGCGTGGCTGCCTCAATCGGCCGATCGTAGCGGTTCGACTGGCCGATCGCGCCGACCCGCGCTCCCCTACCGCCTACACTCGTCGCGCGTGAACTCCGCCTACCCGTGCATCCACGAGGTCAGCGCCCAGGTTTTCCTTTACGAGCGACGTCGCGCACGTGGCCTGCCGCTGACTCTGGCCGATCTCGCCGAGGAGGAGATCGACCTTCTGGCGCCACCCGGGGTGGACTTTGTCTGGCTGATGGGGGTGTGGACCACCGGCCCCCGTTCGCTCGCCCAGGCGCGGCACGATCCCGGGATGCGCCGTCGTTACGACGAGGCGCTGCCCGGGTGGACGTATCAGGATGTCGTCTCTTCGCCCTTCGCGATCGCCGCATACCGGGTGTCCCCGGTCCTGGGTGGCGACGAAGCCCTGGCTCACGTGCGGCGCAGGCTGGCTGCGCGCGGCGTGCGGTTGCTCCTTGACTTCGTGCCCAACCACCTCGGGCTGGACCATCCCTGGGTGCGCGAACGGCCGGACCTTATCGTGAAGCCGCCGCACGGTCGTCGCGACCTCGGCTTCATGGCAAACCACCGCTGGCTCGCCCACGGGCGCGACCCCTACTTCCCGCCCTGGGTGGACACCGCCCAGGTCGACTATCGCTCCGCCGCGGCGCGCACCGCGATGGAGGAGACGCTCGGTGCGATCCTCGATCGCTGCGATGGCGTGCGATGCGACATGGCCATGCTCCTTCTGGAGGATGTGTTCTGGGAGACCTGGCGCGATGCCCCACTTCCGCCCGATCCCGCGCGCGGTGAGTTCTGGCCCTCGGTCATCGCCCGGGCCCGCGACCGTGCCCGCCAGGATGGCCGCTCGGTCCTGTTCCTGGCCGAGGCGTACTGGGGCCGCGAGTACGATCTCCAGCAACAGGGATTCGACTTCACCTACGACAAGGCTCTCTACGACCGCCTTGTCCACCGCGACCTCGCGGCAGTCAAGGCGCATCTCTGCGCCGATCGCGATTTTCTCGTCCGCTCGGCGCGCTTCGTCGAGAACCACGACGAACCGCGCGCGGCATCGATCTGGCACGGGCAGGAGACGATCGCCGCCACCGTCGCGGCCATGACTCTGCCGGGCCTCCGTCTCTGGTTCCAGGGACAGGAGCGCGGACTCCGCGTCCACCCGCCGGTTCAGATCCGCCGCTGGCCGGAGGAGCCGGCGCGCGATGATGTCGCCGCGTTCTGGCGGCGCCTTCTGCCGATCCTTCCGCACCTGCGTGGAGATTGGACGCTGCTCGATGCCCCCCCGCCACTACTGGCCTGGACCTGGGATCGCGGTCGGGAGGGGCGGTGGCTGTGCATCATCAACGTCAGCGATCTGGCCCGGCCGTTCGACACCCCGGTCGCGATACCCGGCCTCATCGAGCGCACCGTAACCATGCGCGATCTCCTCAGCGATCGTTTGACGAGCGTTCCGGGATCCGATCTCCGTTCAGGGCAGACGGGCCTCCTCATTCGGCCCTGGCAGGCGAGCATCTTCGCGCTCGCCTGAGAGCGCTCCGGCAAAGACCCGCTCGATCACCTCCTCGATCGGCGCGTCTTCGATCGTCAGATCGGATACCGGCAATCCGGCGAGGATGCGCTCCGCGGCGCGCGCCGCGTCGGCCTTGGGAACCCGGAACGTCACCCGAGCCCCGTCGATGGAGACGACCTCTCCGAATGCGCGGGGATCGCCACCCTCGCTCTCCAGGTCGATCGCGATGGTCTTGTGCGGCGAGAACCGGGCGACGAGATCGGCTAGCGGTCCGTCGAAGAGGAGCCGGCCGTGATGGATTACGACGACGCGGCGGCACAGCGCCTCCACATCTGCCATGTAGTGGCTGGTGAGAAGAACCGCCGCGCCGTAGCGCTCGTTGTACGACCGGACGAAATCGCGAATGCGCCGCTGGGCCGTGACGTCGAGACCGATCGTCGGTTCATCCAGGAAGAGAACCTTCGGCCGGTGGAGAAGCGCCGCGGCGATCTCGCAGCGCATTCGCTCGCCCAGACTCAGCGCGCGCACCTGCTTTCGCACGAGCGGGCCGAGGTCGAGCAGTTCGGTCAGTTCACCGACGGTGCGGTCGAATTCCTCGCGGGGAATGCGATACACCGCACGGTTAAGTTCGAAGGAGTCGGCCGCGGGGATGTCCCAGATCAACTGGTTGCGCTGGCCCATGACGAGCGTGATCTGACGGAGAAACGCACTCTCGCGCCGCCACGGCGTGTGGCCGAGGACCGACGCGGTGCCCGAGGTGGGATGCAGGAGGCCAGACAGCATCTTCAGCGTCGTCGTCTTCCCAGCGCCGTTGGGGCCCAGGAACCCGACGACCTCCCCGGGCGAGACCGTCAGGTCGATCCCCGCCACCGCGTGCACGTCGCGGCTATTGCGGTGGAAGAGGCTGCCCAGTGAAGCGGCCACTCCGGTCGCCCGCTCGTGGATCTGATACGTCTTGGTCAGCGCGCGAAGGGAGATCGCGGAGGTCGCCTCGCCCAACGGTTCCCCCTCCCGGATCGGTTCGCGCGCCATGAGGCTCAGAGCCGCGCGAGCCAGGCCTCGTACTGTCGCGCCTGATCTTCGCTCAGCGCCCGGGGCACGCGCACGAGTGCCAGTCGGAGGGGGCTCGTGTACAGGTGCTGTGCCAACGCCGTGCTGGCGCGCCTGACCTCGTCCAGTAACCTGCGCCGATTCTCGAGCGCCTCGGTACCCTCGAACAGTTCGATCGCGAGCTCGGCGTCGTGCGCTCGCGTGTCGCGCCAGACGACTTTCCCGCTGTACTGGCCGGGCTGGCCGAGGAGTCGATTGGGATCGGTGGTTGTGGTCAGCGGTGTCACCGCAGAAGTCGGCAGCTCGCTAGAGGTGAGTGACTGCACGATCTGGTCCACCGAGAGCCGTCTGCTGCCGGGCGTGGGGGCGCGCGACCCGGACGGCGCAGTTTGCGCGGGCGTGGGTGTACTCGGCGGCACCGGTGTGCCGGGCGTGGCGATTGGCGGCGGAGGTGTGCCAGGGAGGGCCGCCTCCCAGGTGAAGCGCTGGTGATTGGGCCGCTCGAGGATCTCGCCGGTGGGACCGCGTACCCACGTGCGCGCGCCATCGGTGAACGCGATGAGGCCATCGGCCTTTCGCCAGACGAGCAGGCCGCGGGTGGTGCGCTGCGCCGAATCGCCGCCCGTCTCTGACGGGCGCTCGTTCTCCACGCAGGTGCCTACGAGCTGCGGTATCGCGGACTGAACGTCCGCGAAGCCCAGCAGGAACGTACACGCTGGTGGTGGCGTGCTCTTCGGAAACGGCGTGACCGTGGGTTCCGGCGTCGGTGTGGGTGCCCCTCCGCAGGCGAGTGCGACGACTCCGATCAGGCATGTGGCGACCCGTCGCACGAAGTCCGATCCTATCAGCGCGTCCTGCGTATACTGCCGAGCACGGTGTTGGATCAGGAACGCTGTCTCATCTATCGGCACGGCGAGCGCGTCGGCGAGGGCGTTGCGCTGACCTTCGACGACGGACCGAATCCGCCGCGAACGGAGCAGATCCTGGAGGTTCTCGCGGCGTACGGGGCGCGCGCCACCTTCTTCGTGGCCGGGAAGTGGGTCGACCGGTTTCCCGAGTCGTTACGCCGTCTGATCGCCGGAGGCCACGTGATCGGCAACCACGGGTACGCGCTTCGTCGCAACATCGGCGACTACGACGAGGCGGAGGCGGTGATCGGGCACATCACGGGGCGGCCGAGCCGGTTCTTTCGTGCCCACGCCTTTGACTACGGCGCCTATTTCCAGTCGATGGTCTCCCGTTTGCCGACGAGTTTGGTCGTCGACTCCGACGTGAACCCCTCGGATTTCGCGGTGGCGGACCCCGACGAGATCGTCCGGCGGGTCCTGGAACACCCTTCGCTCGGTCCCGGATCGATCGTCAACCTTCACGACAGCGCGGAGATGGACGACGCCGGCGTCCGCCTTTCCCGCGTCCTGCCCACGGTCGCGGCACTGCCGGCCATTCTGGACGGTCTCGGGAAGCGCGGCCTGCGACCGATAGGACTGGATGAAATGCGCCTGGTCGATCCCGTCGCGTGGACCGCGCCACGCACCACACCGGAGAATCGACTCATCCGATCCTGACGGCCTCGGGGTCGTTCTGCTCCCCTCGCCGAAACGAGTAGACTGCCGCTCCCGAACCACGAGGAGGAGATCGCATTGGCATTTCGGATCGTCGCCACACCTTTCGGGCGCCGCGCGGGGGACTTCACGCACGAATCGGAGGCGCTCGCCCCGCTCGGAGTCACCATTGAGTCCGTCGTCACCGAAACAGAAGATGAGTACGTCGCGCGTGTGAAGGACGCGGATGCCCTGGTCGCTGGCGGACGCCGCCTGACCGGCGATCTCATCCGCCGCCTCGACAAGGTCAAAGTCATCGCGACGAGCGGTGTCGGCGTCGACGCGGTCGACCTCGACGCAGCGACCGAGAAGGGCATCGTCGTGACGAATGTGCCGGACGTCTTCATCGAGGAGGTCGCGGTCCACGCGATGATGCTGCTCCTGGCGTGCGCGAAGAAGACGGTGCCGCTCGATCGTGCCGTGCGCGCGAACCAGTGGCGCGAGCCGCGGCCGTACATGACGCCCATGCCGCGAGTGGTCGGGGATACCATCGGGATCGTTCCCTTCGGCAATATCCCCCGCCTTGTCGCGCGGAAGGCGAAGGGTTTCGACATGAAGGTCCTGGCGTGGGATCCCTTCGTTCCCGCCAATGTGTTCGCGCAGCATAACGTCGAGCGAGTCACCGATCTGAAGGACCTCTTCCGACGGTCGGACTTCGTATCGGCGCATATGCCGCTTAACAAGGACACGCGCGGCATGCTCAACTACGAACTCTTCAGCGCGATGAAGCCGACGGCCTACTTCATCAACACGGGGCGCGGGCCGACCCACAACGAGGCGGACCTCATCCGCGCCCTGCGTGAGAAGAAGATCGCCGGGGCCGGCCTAGACGTAATGGAGCTAGAGCCAACGCTACCGGATAATCCCCTGCACACGATGGATAACGTGGTCCTCACCCCGCACTCCGCCTCCATCTCCGACTGGGCCGATATCGAGCGGCGTCGCCGTATCGGTCAGGAGATCGCCGCGGTCCTCCAGGGGCGGATGCCGCGGAACGTCGTCAATCGCGAGGTACTGACAAAGGTGTCGCTCGCGGAGATGGTCCGCGCCTGAGGCGAGCCCGATCGCGTACTACTTTTTTCCGTTCCTCCCCGTCATCTGGCGCAGCACCCATGCAACGGGATCGTAGAACTCGCTGACCACCCGCTCTTTAAGCGGGATGATCGCGTTATCGGTGATGTGAATGTGCTCCGGGCAGACCTCGGTGCAGCACTTCGTGATATTGCAGAGACCGAGGCCAGCCTGCTGGCGGATCAGATCGAGCCGGTTGTTGGTGTCCAGCGGGTGCATCTCCAATGCGGCGAGACGCACGAAGAACCGCGGTCCGGCGAACGCGCGTTGGTTCTCCGGGTGATCGCGGATGACGTGGCAGACGTTCTGGCAGAGGAAGCACTCAATGCACTTGTGGAACTCCTGTACCCGATCGATGTCCTCCTGGAACATTCGATAGGTACCGTCCGCCTCGCGCGGCTTCGGCTTGAACGCCGGAACCTGCTTCGCCTTCTCGAAGTTGTAGGAGACGTCCGTCACCAGGTCTTTGATCGACGGGAAAGTGCGGAGCGGCGCGATCGTGATCGTCTCATCTGGTTTGAAAGTGTCCATGCGCGACATACACATCAGGCGGGGGCGGCCGTTCACCTCCGCGCTGCACGATCCGCATTTACCGGCCTTGCAGTTCCAGCGTACCGCCAGATCCATCGCCTGGGTGGCCTGAAGCCGGTGGACGACGTCCAGGACGACCTCCCCTTCCTGGGCGAGCACCTGGTAGCTCTGGAACTCGCCGCCGCCGGCGTCGCCGCGCCAGACGCGCAGGGTGACCGTGTGCGAACCCGCGCCGTGGTGTCCGGTCGGATGAGCCGTCGTCGCCGTCGCCATCAGCCCTTCTCCTCCAGGATCGCGCGCAGTTCCGGCGGCGGCTCGGGCAGGGGTGCCTGCGCGATCGTCATTTCGCCAGATGCAGCAAGCCGCGATATCACGTTCACTTTGCCCCAGGCGCTCTCGGTCGCGGGATAGTCATCCCGCGTGTGCCCACCCCGGCTTTCCTTTCGCTCCCGCGCCGATCGAGCGATCGCCTCGGAAACCGTGAGCAGCGTGTCCATCTCCAGCGCCATGTGCCAGCCCGGGTTGAACTGCCGGTTGCCGCGCACAGACACGCGTCCGAGGCGATCGCGGAGGCTGGCGATCAGGTCGGTCGCCTGAATCAACTCGCTCTCCGTGCGAATGATGCCCACGAGCGCCTGCATGCCGTCTTCGAGTGCGGCGTGCAGCGTGTACGGGTTCTCGTCGCCCCGCCCCTCGAACGGCACGAGCATCGCCTTGATCGCCGCCTCGATCTGCCCCTCGTCGACGCTCAGGCCGCCCGGGTGGCTCCGGGCGTACTCGGCGGCGTATTTCCCGGCGCGTCGCCCGAAGACGAGGAGGTCGGAGAGCGAGTTGCCGCCGAGCCGATTCGCACCGTGTAGACCGGCTGCGACCTCACCGGCCGCGAACAACCCCGGAACGGTCGACTGTGTGGTGTCGGCTTCGACCCGAACGCCGCCCATGATGTAGTGGCAGGTTGGGCCGACCTCCATCGGTTCCCGGGTGATATCGACGTCGGCGAGTTCCTTGAACTGGTGGTACATCGACGGAAGGCGACGCCGGATGTACTCAGGGTCGCGCCGCGTCGCGATATCGAGGAACACACCGCCGTGGGGACTGCCGCGCCCCGCCTTCACCTCGGCGTTGATGGCGCGCGCGACCTCGTCGCGGGGGAGCAAGTCGGGCGTCCTACGGTTCTGTTTCTTGTCCTGATACCAGGCGTCGGCTTCGGTCTCGGTCTCCGCCGTCTCGGCGCGGAAGAACGCCGGGACGTAGCCGAACATGAACCGCTTTCCGTCGGAGTTCCGGAGCGTGCCGCCGTCGCCGCGCACACCTTCGGTGACGAGGATGCCGCGGACGCTGGGCGGCCAGACCATTCCCGTGGGATGGAACTGCACCATCTCCATGTCGATGAGGTCGGCTCCGGCGCGATAGGCCATCGTCATGCCGTCGCCGGTGTACTCCCAGGAGTTGGAGGTGATCCGGTACGCCTTGCCGATTCCGCCAGAAGCCAGGATCACCGCCGGCGCGCGAAAGAGGATGAACTTGCCGCTCTCGCGCCAGTAGCCAAAGGCGCCGGCAATGTGATCGCCGTCCTTGATGAGCGTCTGGATCGTGCACTCCATGAACACGTCGATTCCCTTATGGACGGCGTGCTGCTGAAGCGTGCGGATCATTTCCAGGCCGGTGCGATCGCCCACGTGCGCGAGGCGGGCATACTTGTGGCCGCCGAAATCCCGCTGAAGGATCCGCCCGTCCTTCGTCCGATCGAAGAGCGCCCCCCATTCCTCGAGTTCGAGAACGCGATCGGGCGATTCCTGGGCGTGAATCTGCGCCATACGCCAGTGGTTGAGCATCTTGCCACCGCGCATGGTGTCGCGAAAATGCACGCGCCAGTTGTCCTCGGCGTAGACGTTGCCCATCGCCGCTGCGATGCCGCCCTCGGCCATCACGGTGTGGGCCTTGCCGAGCAGCGACTTACAGACGAGCGCGGTGCGCGCCCCGAGCGCCGACGCTTCGATCGCCGCCCTCAGGCCTGCGCCACCCGCTCCGACGACGACGACATCGTATTCGTGGAATTCGTACCGTTCGCTCGCGGGCATCTGGCGCGCTCCTCAGAGAATCCGGAAGTCGACGATCGTCCCGGTTGCGACCAACCGGACGTACATATCCGTGAGCGCGACCGACAGCATGCTGTACCACGCGTACTGTCCGTGCTTCTCATTCAGCCTGCTCACGCGCATCCACAGGCGGTGGCGGAGCGGGGCCGCGGAGTGGAGGTTGAGACCGCCGCCGCAGAGGTGACGACAGGAGTGGCACGACAGCGTGTACAGCGTCAGCAAGATCACGTTGACGAGGAAGATCAGGCTGCCGACGCCGACGCCGAAGCCCGTCGGGAACTTGAACGCGAGGAAGGTATCCCACCAGAGGAACGCCGTGACGATGAGAATGAGCCAGAAGAAGTAGCGGTGGGCGTTCTGGAAGATGAACGGGAACCTGGTCTCGCCGGAGTACCCTGGTGCGGCGTCCGGCACCGCGCACGCGGGGGGCGACCAGAAGAAGGACCGGTAGTAGGACTTCCGGTAGTAGTAGCAGGTCGCGCGGAAACCAAGGGGAACCCACAGGATCAGGAAGGCCGGTGAGAGCGTCCACCACTGGCCGATGATCGGGAGCATCTGGTGCACGCAATTCGCCGCGATGCACGGGGAGTAGAGCGGAGAAAGATACGGCTCGACGTAATAGTCAGCGTTGACCCACGCCGCCCAGAACGCGTAGACACTGAAACTTCCCAGAAACAGGATCACCGACAGTGGTTGGGCCCACCACGCGTCGCGCCGTTCGATCCGGAAGCGAGGTCGAGTCCGACCTGAGGCCGCGGTCGCCGATGCCATTCCGGGACTCCCCCTTGAGACCGGCGGACATTCTAGTCCCGCGTTTCTTTTGCGACTGTCACCTCTGGTGGTGGGGATCTCCGATCGATGCGCTGGTTCCCTTCTCCACACCGGGAGTCCGGCGTCCACGATTGGCAACAAACCGAACCCCTCCTGCCGCGGCGGACACTTCCCTCCTGGCAGTTCCTGTCTGGCGGCACATCGGTCCGGCCCGAGGATCACTCCCTGCGTGGTGGAGACCGTGGCGTATCCTACGGCCCGTGCCCGAACTGCCGGACATCACGATCTACGTCGAGGCGCTGGCGCGGCGCATCGTGGCCAGACCCCTCGTGCGCATCCGCGCGGCAAGCCCGTTTCTGGTTCGAACGGCCCACCCGCCGATCCAGACGCTGGAGGGGCAGACCGTGGCGGCCGTGGGGAGATCAGGCAAGCGGATCGTCATCACGTTCGAGGGAGGCGCCATCCTGGCCCTCTACCTCATGGTCGGCGGTCGGCTGCACTGGCGCGCCGACGGGGCGAAGATCCCGGCGCGAGTCGGTTTGGCGGCCCTGGATTTCGCGGGTGGAACGCTCGTCCTCACCGAAGCCAGCAAGCAGAAGCGCGCTGCCATCCACATCCTCGCCGACGAGGCGGCGTTCGCCGCGCTGGCGCGCGAAGGGCTGGAGCCGATCGGCGCGACGCTCGCCGCATTCGCGGAGAGGCTGCGACGAGAGAACCATACGCTGAAGCGTAGCCTCACCGATCCTGATCTCTTCTCAGGCATCGGCAACGCCTATTCCGATGAAATCCTCCACCGCGCCCGACTCTCGCCCATCAGACTCGCTCGCACGTTGACTGGCGATGAGATCGAACGGCTCTGGCGCGCGCCCTCCGCCTCCCTCACGGAGTGGATCGACCGCCTTCGTGAAGGCGCGGGCGAGGAGTTTCCGGAAGGAGTAACCGCGTTCCGCGAAGGGATGGCCGTCCACGGCCGCTTCGGTCAGCCTTGCCCCGACTGCGGCACAGCGATCCAGCGACTCGTTTATGCCGAGAACGAGGCCAACTACTGCCCCACCTGCCAGACCGGCGGACGCTTCCTCGCCGATCGTTCCCTCTCGCGTCTCCTCCGAGGGGATTGGCCGCGTACGATCGCGGACTACGAGGCGCGCACCGCCGCGGCGAGAGAGAGGATCGCGGCCACTCCCCTTGAGTGACGGTCGCCGCTTCGATGTCGTCGGCACGGGTATCGCGACCGTCGACGAGTTGCTGTACGTCGACGCGTTCCCGAAGCCGGACGGCAAGATGGCCGCGCGCGCGTGGATGCGCTCGATCGGCGGACTCAGCGCCATCGCCGTCGCGACGGCGGCGCGCCTCGGCGGAACGGCCGCGTTCCTCGGCGCGGTGGGGGCGGATGACGATCTCTCGCGATACGTCCTCGATGCTCTGGCGCGCGAGGGTGTGGATACGACCTTCACAGCACGGGTCCCGGGCTATACGCCGATCCACGCGATGATCGTCGTCGGGATCGATCCGCCCACCCGGAACATCTTCGGGTTCCGGCCATTGGATTCGTCACCGCCGGGATTGCCGCCGATCCCGGACGAGGGAATCGCGGCCGGGCAGGTGCTCTTCGTCGATTCTGCCCACGGCCCGCGAACGATCGCGGCGATGCGCACCGCCTCGGCGCGCGGCATCCCCGTCGTCGCCGATATCGAGACCAACACGTCGCCGCATTTTCCGGAACTCTTTGCGTTGGCCGATCACCTCATCGTACCTGTCGCGCTCGGGCGTACTCTGGCGGGGCCGGAAGCGGATCCTCCGGCGATGCTGAGGGCACTCTGGTCGGATAGGCGACGGCTGGCGGCGATCACGGATGGCGAAGCGGGCTGCTGGTTCCGCGTCGCCGGGGACAGCGCGGTCTGGCACCAGCCGGCGTTCCCGGTCGTGGCGCAGGACACTACTGGATGCGGCGATGTCTTCCACGGAGCCTATGCGCTGGCGATCGCTCGCGGTGAGAGCGTCGCTGCCGCGATCCGATTCGCATCCGCGGCCGGGGCGGTCAAGGCATCACGCGCGGGCGGTCAGGCAGGCCTCCCCCGTGCCGACGATCTCGCCGCGCTCCTGGCGCATCCGCCGATCTCTCGGCGGATCTGACGCTCAGCGTAGGCCCAGGAAGCGCACCAGATCCTCCTCGCGCGCGACCACCCAGGTGGAGAGCGGACTACCGCCGGCGGCTGCGGCGATCGAGGTGAGTTGGCCGGTGGCGAGGAGCATCCCCAGAGCGATCGAGAGCGCGCCGCTGATGACGCTCGTTGAATGGAGGTCGATCGTTCGTCCACCGATCGCAACAGCGAAGGTCCGTCCGCGCATCCACTGCCAGGCGCCAGTGCCTCGCCCCAACCGTCCGAAGAAGAGCGTTACCACGAGCAGAGGCAGTGAAAGCCCGAGCGCGTAGATGAACGCTAGAAACGCGCCCTGGGCAATGCCGAGCCCGGTGGTCGCCAGTAGGGTCAGGATCGTGCCGAGAATCGGGCCCAGGCAGGCGGTCCACCCGATCGCAAAGGTCAGGCCGTAGATGTACGACCCCACGAAGGTCGCGGCGGGGCGGCGCTGCAACGCCGGGCCGGAGAAGCCCCACCCGAACAGGCTCATCACGCCGAACGCGACAATCAGGATTCCGCCGAGTGTAGTGAGAAGCGTGAGATTGCGGAACAGCAGCGCGCTCAGTGCGGTCGCGGTCGCACCCAGCGCCACCAGCGTCGTCGCCAGTCCGAGGAAGAACGCGATCGTCATCCCGACGACGCTCTTGCCCTGACCGCCGAGGCCGATGGCGAAGTAGGCCGGAAGGATGGGAAGCGTGCACGGGGAGAGGAAGCTCAGCAGGCCCGCCAGGGCAGCGGCGGGGATGAGGATCAGGAGGCTCGTCTCGGACACAAGTCAGCCTGAAGAGGTCTTGCGGACGAGGGCGTCGCGATACACGCCCACCGCCTGTGCACCGGCGAGGCGCGCGCCCTCCGGGAAGACCTCGAAGATCGGCTGAGACGTGATGCCCCGCGTGCGCTGTTCGGCATCATTGGCGCGGAGCGCGGCGAGGGTCGTTCGCTCGCCGAGGCAACTTGCGAACGCGCCGCGATCGAGTCCTTCTATCTTCTCAGCGAAGCGTCGCATCTGAGCGCTGAGAGCCTCGGCCGTGTCCGCGGTTCCCCACGTAGTCGCCTGTTCCTGGAACAGGATCTCGTGCATTTCCCAGAAACGCCCCTGGCGCCCGGCGCATGCCGCCGCCTCACCCGCCCGAACGCTGCGCTCACCGAAGGAAAGGACGTTTCGGAAGACGATCCGTATGGTTCCGGCACGCGCGTCGTTCTCCAGTAATTCCTTCTCTGCCGTCAGCACGTAACGGCGGCAGGTGCTTCAAAGGAAGTCCGAATAGTCGATTAGGAGTCCCGGCGCGGTGGGACTGCCGACGTAGGGGAAACCGCCGGCGGTGACACCCTGGGGAAGGCCGCGATAGGCGCGTGGCTCGGGTGAACGCGCGACGTATGGCTCCGTACCCGCGGCGATCCGGATCGCCGCGGTCGGCGTGGGCGCCGAGGTCGCGGCTGGAGCCACGGTCGCGGGACGTGTCGGGGAGGGCGCCGGGGCCGCGGTCACTGTGGGCACCCCGGTGGGCGTCGGATCGGCGCGCGCGACCACAGGCGCACTCGCGGTAGCGGTCGACGCCGGTGGCGGCGGGTTCGTGGCGGTAGCCCGTGGCTGGTCGGCAGCAGCGGGCGTCTGCGTCGCCGAGATGGCGGCACAGCCCATCACGAACACGAGCGAAAACAGCAGCGCGGCAACTGCGCTCAGGCGTCGGTTGGTTGACCTGGAGGCTGCCACCCGCCGACCCTCAATGAGTCGGTTCACGGCGGCGAGTATAGGGATAGGGTTCTTACTGAACGCTTGCGAACGCCCCGCGGCGCAGACCTCAGCACGGTGGAGGGCGCGGTATTGGCAGTCGGCCACGGGTCCTATAGTGGGCGCACCGTTGGGTCCGCGTGCCGCCAGCTATGGCCATTCGCTGGGGACGAGCGATAGCCCGTACGAGGAGCGACTGCCGTTCCTCGCCGGGTACGGCCAATCCGGTGGGGAGAACCTCCTCGTCTGAGAGGAAGTGGATCGGCGACCCACCATCGTGGAAACCTACTGGCTCGTCACGATCACTCCGGCGGGGCGTCCACACGCGACGCCAGTATGGGGCGTCTGGATCGCGTGTGCACTCTATCTGGACGGCATCCCCACAGCGCGCTGGGCCCGCAACCTCGCGAACGATCCGTGCGCCGTGATCCACCTCGAGAGTGGCATCGACGTCATCGTTCTCGATGGTGAGGTCGCCGAGACCCACACGGACTTCGCGACCGGAACGGAGATCGTGGCCCGGTGGCGCGCCAAGTACGGACGCCTCGAGCCGGAACCGGTCGGGCGCGGACTCTTCTGTTTTCGGCCCAGTGTCGGCCGCGCGTGGTCGCGGTTTCCCCACGATGGGACGCGCTGGCGGTTCGGCTGAGCGACAGTTGCTCCGGTGCGCGACAGAGTCCGCGCCTCGGCGAAGCGGGAGTTCCAAAGCGGAGGGTAACTGCGGTGGACCGTACACTGGACTTCAGGACCGATCCTCGTTGACCTCCTACAAATGCTTGCTGCGCGGTGGAGCGATCGCTGCGCTGGTCGCATGTGGCCTCTGGTTCGGAATCGGTGTCTGGCGAAGTATCAAGGCTCTTCCCATCACTCGGTCTCACTGCCACTGATGTGCGGTGCCATCGCAGTGCCGATGGCGCGACAGACGATTTCCGCGGTGATCTGGATCGGGATGGTGGGGACGGTTGGCCATCGTCTCCGGATCCTGCCGGGTCTGGCGGTGTACTTCCTCTGCGGGTTGGGCCGCTATGCGCCTGGCAAGGTCGCGCATGTCCTGGGGCGCGTCGTCCTGTTAGGCCCCTAGGGCATGCCCGCGCGGACGGTCATTATCACTGCCGCACTCGAGGCGGGTCTCTCTATCGGTGTCGCGTGCGGGCTGGCCACGTACGTGGTCACCTTCTTCTTTCCTCATGTGACGGGCGTCGCGGTGGCAGCGATCGTCGCCGCCTGTGTCACCTTTACGGTTGTGCTCCATCCGTCGGTGCGAGCGTGGGCAAGCGGACTGACCGCGCTTCCCGGTTGGCTTCGGTCCTCGATCGAGGAGTTCGCCCGGGTGCGGTACCACATCGCGCTGATCTGGTTCGCGATCCATGTTGGTGGCTGCGTCCTGCAGATGGGCGCCTTCTGGCTCACGCTGGCCAGCATCGGTCTCCAGCCATTCGATCTCGATCTGCGCATCGGCGCGGTGATCGCCGCCTCCTACCTGAGCGGCCTGGCAGTGCCGTTCGCTCCCGCCGGCATCGGTGCGCGCGAAGTCTTCAGCACGGGGTTACTCGGGTTCTGGATGCCGCTGGCGGATGCCCTGGAGGTGACCATCCTCTACCGGTTCGTAACCATGAGCGCCGAGCTGCTCACCGGCTTTGGCGGCCTGGCTGTGTGGACGAGGCTCCGCCCCGATACCGCGCCTGAACAACCGGCGACCGAGTCGAGCCTCGCGCCTGTCGCGGTCGGGTCTCCCCAGGATGGCTGATCGGCCTCGGCCCAAGGCCTCGAGGACCTACGTTGTCGCCGGGCTGCGTGTTCCCGCGCGCTTTACCGGAGAGTCCGTGAGTCGGCAGGCGATGATCGCGCGGCTGCGGCGCACACCCGGGCTGACTCTTCGAAATCACCTGTCATCGAACCCGGTGGGTACCGCTCCCAGCCTCCTCAGTCGTTTCGCGCTGCGCCCCGGCTTGGCGACCCGGGCGTTCCTCCTCTCTTGCCCGGAGGTACGCGTCATCTGGATGGTGCTTTCACCCGGTCAGATCCCGCTCGTCGCCAGTCTGATGTGGGGGCTGCGCAATCGAGCCGGGATCGTCGTCGAGGGGGCGAGTTTCGGACGCTACGGCGACTGGTGGGGCGCGATGCGGGCGATGCCCGCATTCTTCCTCCTGCGCGCGGCGACCACGGCCGACCCGCTGGCGCGGCTGAGTTCCCCCCTTGCTGTCCTACCCGATCGCGGTCGCGTCGATGTGGCAGCGGGACCGCCTCTGTCGCCACCTGGATCCGCGACGCGTTCACATCATCCCCAACGAAAGCGGCGGCGACGCCACTGTCCCCTGGTCGGGAGGTGATGGCCAGACGCTGCGATACCTTGGACACACCCTCTGGTACAAGGGTATCGACGTGGCGATCGAAGCCTTGAGACGGTTGCGATCTGTCCGGCCCGAGTTGCGCCTTAAGGTCGCGAGCAGCATCGTCGATCGTGATCTCGTCCGTGCGCTCGCCAGGGTGCCCGGAGTGACCGTGCGTGGGGAGGTCGACGCGGCCGAGTTCATCGCTGGGGCCGATCTGCTGCTCCTGCCCCTGCGCAAGAGCAGCGGCACCAATGTCTATCCGAACGTCCTGATCGAAGCGATGGCAGCGGGCGCGCCCCTTCTCACGTCTGCCCTCCCCGCGCACAGGGAACTGCTCGGCGCCGCCACCGCGACCTGCACGGTCGAGAACTACGATCCCGCCATCTGGGCCGATCGCGTCGACGCGTTGCTCGCGGAGTCCGCGGCGCGGCAGCGAATAGGAGCGAATCTCCGCGCTCGCGCCGACGAGCTCTGGGAAGCTTCCGCAATCGATCGGCGCTGGACCGCATTCATCGCCGCAATTGAGGCGCTGTGAGACCAAAGGCCGAGGCCTATGCCGCCACGCGGGCGAAGCGCGCCTCTTACGGCGATACGACGCACGCCCGCGCATTCGCGCGCGACAACTGGCTTGGGCCGACCGGACGTGCGGTCCACGCCGCGGAGTGCGCCGTCCTCGAGCGGTTGATTCCTCGATCCAGCGGCGACGGCCTCGCGCTCGATGTCGGATGCGGCAATGGCAGAATGCTTCGCGAACTCCGTCGCTATGGCTACCGCCCGGTAGGACTCGACCTCTCGGCGGCGATGATGGCTCTCCGCCCGGTGGACGAGTCTCTGATCGCGGTCGAGGAGAGCGTGCATCTCCCCCTGCCGGACGGCTCCGCGCTCGGCGTCCTCGCCCACCGCTACATCTACCACCTGCCTCGTCCACACGAAGTCCTCGCCGAGTTCGCCCGAGTCCTGCTTCCCGCCGGATGGCTGTGCTTCGATTACGTCCGCTGGAGTCCTGCGAGCGTGCTTCCCCGCATCGGAGGTGTCCGCGCCCGAGCCGTGGCCCTGCACCGTTCCCATGGCGTGGTCGCCGCACTCGGCGCGGCCGGCTTCACGATTCACAGCGAAGGCGTCGATGGAGCGGTGAATCCGACGTGGGTGCGCGGCCTGGCCCCCGGGGTCGCGCGCGCCCTCCTTCATCCTGACCGGTTTCAGAGGCTCGTCCTGCGGGTCAAGACCTACGTCCTCGCCGTGCGCACCCCCGGCTGAGGCACGCCGGGACGCGCGTTGGGTGACCCGGGTATGCTGACCGGCCGCTTCCGATGGGGGGCGCCGGTCGGCCGTGAACCGATCAGGTGGCGGGTTCCACCTGTGCCACGCGCCTCCCCGCCGGTACGGAGCGATGCTGCATAGCGGCCAGAGCTCCCCAGAGAAGGACGATCCCGATTGCCTGGTATGCGGTGAGGGCTGCGCCAAGGAGGAAGTAGTTCAGGATCACGGCCGAGATCGGGAAACAGAGCTCGCAGAGCGTCGCGATCGCGGCGGGCGTCTCGCGTAGCCCCCGGTAATAGATGAGCAGGCCGGCAAGCCCGGAGAGCAGCGCGGTCGCCAGGAGGTTCGGCCACTGCTCCGCCGCGAGAACGCCGCCCCATCCGTTCGCGAACGCGACGACCGCGAGCGCGGGCAAGGCCAGCGTGAAGCGGAGCGACGTCAGGGTCGGAAAGGAGAGTTTGCCCAGGAGCGTGCGGCCGAGCACCGTCCCGGCGCCCCACAGGATGGCGGCGCCAAGGGCGAGCGCAGCGCCTGCGGGGCTGCCACCCGTCGCGCCGAAGAACTCGAGCGGCCCGGCATCGCCGAACATGATGAAGAATGCACCCGCCAGCGCCACGGGCGCTGTGAGCCAGAACCGTCCCGGCAACGGCTCGCGGAGCATCAGCGCGGCAAGTCCGATCGCGATGAGCGGTTGGGTCTTCTGCAGCAGCAGGACTGTCGTCGGACTCCCCATGGAGAATGTTTGCGTGAAGAGCACCGTGGCCAGGGTACTGGCCCCGACCGCGATCACGATCAGCGCAGCCCAATCGCCGAGGTTCAAGGATCGCAACTCGTCTCGCGCGATCCAGACCACCCATCCGATCGCGACGACGAGGATGATGTGCTCCCAGAAAACGATCGTCGGCGCCGGGGTCGTCTGAATCAGCGCCGTGCGCCAGAGTCCATCGGTGCCCTAGAGCATGGCCGCCAGCGCCACGAGCGCCGGGGGGACCCACGCAAGCTGATTTCCACGATCGCCTGCCACGATGTACCCTCCCGGGCGATCTCATCGGGCAGCACACAGCGGCGCGCGAGTACGCAAGGCTCGCGATTCGCACCACGAACGCGAAACCGGCAAACCACCATGCGCAGTTGTCTTGCCCTCTTCCATCCGGACTGTACCGTCGGCCCAGGTTCTGCACCTGATCCACCCCGAGGGACCTGAGTCGCCGGGGGTCGCGGGCTCCCGTGAGCGCATCACGGCTACCGCCGGTCGGGAATCACACCCTGCCCTGAGAGCTCGCCTCTTCTATTGCGGTCGATTCTAGCCAGAAAGCGTGGAGTCGGTCATCGTGATTGAGCTCGGGGTGAAACGCGGTCGCGAGGAGGGGGCCCTGACGCGCCGCGACGATGGTGCCGTCGGTCAGGCGCGCCAGTACCTCCGCGCCAGGACCGACCGATGCGATCGCGGGCGCGCGGATGAAGATCGCGCGCATCGGGCCGCCGCCAATCGCGGGTAGCGGAACGCTCGCCTCGAAACTCTGCAGCTGACGTCCGAACGCGTTCCGCTTGACCGTGATGTCCATTACTCCAATCAAGGGTTGGTCGAGGCCGCCAATGTCGCGAGCCAGGACGATCGCCCCGGCACACGTCCCGAACACTGGCATGCCATCCGCGACGCGTGTGCGGAGCGGTTCGAGGAGGTGGAAATCGAC
Organism: Chloroflexota bacterium; assembly: GCA_016875715.1. GTDB lineage: Bacteria > Chloroflexota > UBA6077 > FW602-bin22 > FW602-bin22 > VGOZ01. The sequence continues at coordinate 20,465 of VGOZ01000049.1, forward strand.
AAGCAACTTCCCGATCGTTGTGCTCTCTCCGCCCGGAATGACGAGGCTATCGACGGCGGCTAGATCGACGGGTAGACGCACCTCGCGCACTTCGGCACCGAGGCGGCGCAGTGTCGCAACGTGCTCGGCGAAGTCGCCCTGGAGCGCCAGGACGCCGACCCGCCGCCCGGTTCCCGGCAGCCGCTCCGCCGCCGGCATCTCTCCGGCCCGGTGATTTTCGCCGGTCAAATCGGGACGAGGCGCGCGACTCACCAGCCGCGCGCCGCCATGTGCTCGGTCTTCGCCATTGCCGCCGTATTGATGCTGGACATGGCATCACCCAGACCGCGTGAGACCTCGGCGATGATGCTCGGATCGTTGAAATGGGTGGTTGCCTTCACGATCGCAGCGGCGCGTTTCGCGGGGTCTTCCGACTTGAAGATCCCCGATCCGACGAACACCCCCTCGGACCCCATCTGCATCACCAGCGCGGCGTCCGCAGGGGTCGCGATGCCCCCGGCCACAAAGGTCACAACCGGCAGCCGACCGTCCTGCGCCACCTGCTTCACCAGATCGTACGGAGCGCCGAGATCGCGCGCCTCCCGCATCAATTCCTCGCCGGGGAGCACCGTGAGGCGCTTCATCCCATCGAGCACCTCGCGGAGGTGTGTCACAGCCTGAACGATGTCGCCCGTCCCGGCCTCACCCTTCGTCCGGATCATCGCGGCGCCCTCGCCGATCCGGCGAAGTGCCTCACCCAGGTCGCGGCAGCCACAGACGAACGGCACTCTGAACCGGCTCTTGTCGATGTGGTATTTCTCGTCCGCGGGTGTCAGGACCTCCGACTCGTCGATGTAGTCGACCCCGAGAGCCTCCAGCACCTGCGCCTCGACGAAGTGGCCGATGCGCGCCTTCGCCATCACCGGGATGGTGACCGCGTTCATAATCTCGACGATCTTCTCGGGATCGCTCATCCGCGCCACCCCACCGGTCGCGCGGATATCCGCAGGCACTCGTTCGAGCGCCATTACCGCGCACGCGCCCGCATCCTCAGCGATGCGGGCCTGCTCGGCTGTCACCACATCCATTATCACGCCGCCCTTCAACATCTGGGCGAGCCCCTTCTTCGTAGCCCAGGTCGACTGCTCCATGCCCTGCTCCTTCTGTACGGCCGAAGCCTGCTCGAGGTTAGATCGAGGAGCGTAGTTCGGCAAAGCGGCCTACGGCAAGATCCACTTTCTGCGCGTACGATTGGGCCAGTGGAGAGTCCGCTGGCCAGTCTCACGTTCACCGCCGATCGTCCTCGCCATCGTCAGTTGCACGATGCGCTGCGCGAGGCGATCCGGGAGGGGCGACTGACTCGCGGAGCGCGCGTGCCCTCGAGCCGTCGCCTCGCTGATGACCTGGGGCTCGCCCGGAACACTGTCGCGCGCGTGTACGACGATCTGATCTCCGAGGGATACCTGGTCGGGCGGCAAGGTAGCGGCACCTACGTGGCCGACTCCTCGCCCGACCCCCCGCGCTCGACGTTCGAACCGGCGCCGCCCGCACGGCCGAGCCAGTGGAGTCTACGAGCGGGTGGCGTCGCACCGATGGCGGTGCCCGGCGATGGGCCGCTCCCGTACGACTTCCGGCCCGGCACGCCAGACTGGGACGCGTTTCCTCGGCGCATCTGGTGGCGCCTCGTCGGCCGCCGCCTGCGAGATGGATCGGCGTTGCGCCGCTACGGCGACCCGGCGGGCTACCAGCCACTGAGGGAGGCGATCTCGCGGCACCTCTCCGCCACCCGCGGCGTCATCTGTCGCGGCGACCAAGTGGTGATCGTGAACGGGACCCAGCAGGCTATCGACATCCTGGCGCGCGTGCTCGTCGATCCGGGTGACCGCGTCGTCGTCGAGGATCCCGGGTACGTCGAGGCGCGTCAACTCTTCAACGCGTATGGGGCCATCCTGTGGCCCGCCGCGGTGGATGGTCTCGGGTTGCGAACGGATACCCTGCCGGTCGGGGCCACCCGCCTGGCCTACGTGACTCCGGCCCACCAGTACCCGACCGGCGCGGCGCTCGCCCTAGAGCGGCGCGCCGAGCTGCTCTCCTGGGCGGAGACGCACAATGCGTACATCGTCGAGGACGACTACGACGCGGAGTTCCGCCATGGTGCGGGCGCGCGAGAGTCGCTTCAAGGCCTCGAGGGCGGTCGCCGGGTTCTGTACCTCGGGACGTTCTCCACGGTGCTGTTTCCACCCCTCCGCGTCGGCTTTGTGGTCCTGCCGAGCAGCCTCGTTCTGCCCTTCACCCGCGCCAAGTGGCTGGCCGACCGAGGAACGGGTCTTCTCGAGCAGCAGGCCCTGGCAGACTTCCTCGACGAGGGTCATTTCATTCGCCACGTGCGGCGGAGTCGTCGGCGGGCCCTGGCGCGTCGCATCACTCTCGAGATCGCCCTCGCCCGGGCGCTGGGAGGCGAAGCCGAGATCTTTCCCGACGCTGGCGGGTCGCACATCCTGGTGCGTTTCCCCGGACGCGATGCCGTGGCGATCGCCCGCGCCGCCCGGGCGCGCGGCGTGGGTGTGTATCCCGCTGCGCCAAGCTATGTCGCGCGCGAGGCGCCGCAGGATCTTGTGCTGCTCGGGTTCGGCGCGCTCGCCGAATCGACCATCGACACGGGCATCGCCCACCTCGCCACGGCGGTGCGAACGATCCCTCGCGGCCTGCCTACGCCTCGCCTCTCGGCGTAACCCACGCGCGCAGTTCCGCGCGTCGCTCCGGACTCAGTCTGGCGAGAAATCCACCGAATGCATCGCGCCAGTCCTCAAACTTGTGCTCGTTGGTGGCCCGTGCCTCGATCTCGGCCGGGTCGCGGTAGGATCGGCCACGCGTGGACGTGCGGCGGCGTTTTTGCGGCGCCTCATCCGTCGCCCGCATGCCGGGCAAATTTGGCTGGTACGACCGGTCATCGTGACCGCGTTCCACACTCTCATCATACGGACCACGACGCGCGGGCGCTTGTAAAGCCGCCTGCTGGTCACAATGCTGTCACATCGAGGCGGACTGTGCGGCCGCGCGGAGCGAGAAAGGGCATATCCGACGGAACGAGCCGGGGCGAGGACCGAGGGGATCGGGCTGGGCAATCCCGATCCGCGCGCCTTCGCTCAGGCCAGCGAGGCTCCCGCGCGGAGCGCCGCTCCGCCGGTCACGTCGCGCTGCGCGTCGCA